>DHDO01000089.1:0-31427 GCA_002399435.1 Firmicutes bacterium UBA4874 | reverse complement strand
CTTTCTTTTCTCATTTTTCCCCGATTTCATTGTCGTCCCGTTTCCTGATTCCATTATCATCCTGTTTTCTGATTCCATTATCATCCTGTTTTCTGATTTCATTGTCATCCCGTTTCCTGATTCCATTGTCATCCTGTTTTCTGATTTCATTGTCGTCCCGTTTCCTGATTCCATTGTCATCCTGTTTTCTGATTTCATTGTCATCCTGTTTCTTTTCCTGCTCTTTCTCCCGCTTTTTTCCCCGTTTCCTATTCGCTTCCTTCGGATCTTCCGGGCCTTTGCCTTCCTCCCGGTTTCGAATGATTTCAAGCAGTCTTTCACAAACCAGCTTCTGACAATAACTCGAAACAGCCAGCCGCAGCACAATATCCGACAGGCATCCGGCGTCCCAATCTGTATGGATCTGAGCGGATGTTTCCGTCAGAGCCTGGTCCAGAATATTGCAGAATTTTTCATAGAAAGTCTCCTGGTTATCTCCCTTCAGCTCCTGATGAAGAAGGAATCCGGCATTTTCGACAGATAAAATCTGCTTTAATACGCAGATCTCCGTCAATCCGGCCAGATGCTCCCTGTTATATTTTTTTCCTTCCGCCCGGGGCAGCAATCTGCCCTTGATATAGTTGTTGATCATTGCCGAGGTAAGGTGGCCTTCTTCTTCGAAATGAATCAATTGCCGGTACATGTAGGAAACAACCTGATCCTTGTACAGGCCTATATCCGGAAAATCTATCCATCTAACCGGCCGTTCTCCATCCAGTTTCTCTTTTAACTGTATCAGTTCCTCCATTGGAACACTTCCTTCCACTTTATCATGGATTACTGTATCATTTCCTATATAATTTCGCAAATGTTATGATTCATCCGGATTTTACAATTTACTTTTTGAATATTATGTTATATAATAATCAATACTATATTTGATGAAACACGGGAGGCACAAAATGGGAAGTGCGAAAATGGGAAGTGCGAAAAAACCAGATTTTGCATGCCTGTTCGGGGATTCCATAGGAAGAGGAGTCATTCTGGACAGCGTGCGCGGCAGGTACATCCTGCTGAAAAACAGCTTTGTCAATCTTCTGACCAAAAATTCAAAAATAAAGGTGGACAACTATGCAAAATTCGGATGCACCATTGAGACAGGAAAGAAAATGGTTGAAAAGCACAGGAAGGATCTTCCCGATTATCAATTCACCGTATTGGAATTTGGGGGAAATGACTGCGATTTTGACTGGACTGCCATTTCCGAGCACCCGCAGGGTTCCTACGTGCCCTTTACCCCATTGGCAAAATTCAAGGCCCTGTATTCTGAGGTGATTGATTGCGTTTTCGACAGCGGCAGTCAACCCGTTATGCTTTCCCTGCCTCCCCTGGATGCAAAGCGATACTTCTCCTGGATTTCAAGGAACCGAAATGCGGAAAACATCCTTCATTGGCTGGGGGATGTGGAACATATCTATCGATGGCACGAAATGTACAATCTGGCTGTTGTTGAGCTGGCAGCCGCAAAGCGGATCCCCCTCATCGATATCCGCCGGGCGTTTCTGGAAGCAAGAAACTATCCCAGCCTGTTTTGTGAGGATGGCATCCATCCCAATGAAGCGGGCCATTCCTTAATCACAGACACAATCAGGAGCTTTGTTGCTGAAATGCTTCCGGCTCCAGCCGCTTTTTCGGTCTGATGCAGCTGACAGTCACAGCGGTCAGAATAATCAGCCCGCCCAGGACGGCAAGAACACCGGGAAATTCTCCAACAGTAAGGAAAACCCAGACAGGATTCAACAATGGCTCAATCAGGCAGATGAATGCGGACTGCAAAGCGGATACCTTCCGGATTGCCTTTGCGTAAAGCACATAGGAAAAGCCCAGTTGAAAGATACCCAGCAGGATCAGTCCTATCCAGCTGCTTTCATTTGGCACGAAACGGACCATGGAAGGCAACGTGATGAGGACGGTCAGGACACATCCCCAGAAGACATTTTCCAGCGGATCTGCATCCTTTTCCCTTCTCATGAATATGGTATTCATTGCCATGGCTACTCCGCTTAAAGCTCCCATCAGGTTCCCCTTCAGGCTGCCAATGCTCCTGTCATCCAGGAACAGCAAAACCATGCCCGCCAAAATAAACAGGATCACGAGCCAATCCTTCGATTCCGCTTTTTCCTTTAGGAGCCGGCCGCCAAGAATGGCAATATAGATGGGTGCCGTATACTGGAGCAGTATGGCACTGGCCGCTGTCGTCTTTTTTGTGGCAGAAACACATAAAATCATCATGGAAGCATAGGATATCGCCCCCAGTAACTTATTCCATGAAAAATGAAACGTCGGTTTTTGAAGAAACAATGACACGACGATTGCAGCGATCAGGCTTCGATAACCTGCTATGACCATGGGACTCAGACTCAACTGCTTGATCATCATCCCTCCGGTGCTCCAAAGGACCGCTGCGGACAACATCATGACGACAGGCAGGAATCCGGTCTGCTTTTTTGTTTTTTTCTCTTCTATGTACATTTCTATTTCTCCTGTTTCCATAACTTTTCAGAGCCTGTCCCATATCCATTCACCGGACAGTCGGCAATCTTCTCATAGTGTTTATACAAGGAATGGAATTTCCCTCCGTAATTTTTGTTCCACGGTTTCTTTTTTCCGCAAAAATGCAATAAAACGGTATTCCTTATGATATAATCCATGTCGCACATGCCGTTTGTCGTTATTTTATAATAATAGTAGTATCTGGCATCGTAATTATAGCGTTTCTCATCCAGAGTCTTTATTTTACTTCCATAAAGGGCATTGATGATATCCTGGTCCGGCATAATCAGTTTGACCCGATTCTTTTCCACAAAATCAAAAACCATCTGTTCGCAAATTTCTTTCCTTTGCAAATCCAGATTCATCAGTAATACGCCTGAATTATAGTAAGCCTTCATTTCCGGGGATTTCAGCCTTATTTTGTTGAGCTCCCGATTGGGAAGGACATCATGATAGGCAGCGGCAAACAGATATCCTTCCAAATCCGTTTCATAAAGCTCCCTGACCGGGTTGATGGCCAGAATATCCGGGTCCAGATACAGGATGCGGGTAATATCGGCAGGCAGAATCTTATAGGCCAGCAAGCGATAATACATTTCCCTGGTATAGTGCAGGATGACAGGAGCATCACAAAACAAATCCTGCTCCATTTTCACGATTTCAAGCTCCTGCCCGTCTTCCGCAACAAAGCGGCTAAGATCTTCCAACTGCCGCTCCGGTATTGTGGATTGCATCAGATAAATACGAAAATGCTCTCCCGGATTGTTCAAAAACAGGGATTTCAGCATAACCTTCAGTGGATGGATATAGTTGGAGTCCAACGCAACCAGTATATTCATGAATAGCTTCCTCCTTCCATATCAAGTAAATTCATAGAAATATAATACCACGCCCCGGGGAAAAAGCAAGGATAAAAACGACCCTGCGGACTGAACCGTCACCAGAGAGGCACTCCATACTACCTGGTACCTACAGCCTCGATTATAAAGCATAATCCGCAGACTGGCAACGAAAAAATCAATTTCGCATTTTAATTCATGCTTTATTCACCCTTTATTCACAGAAAATTCATGAAGAATCCTGCTTGTCAGCTGCCTCTTCATATCTTCGTTAACATGCAGTTCACAATAGCAAAGTATAATATGGCTCATATGATATACAAAAATAGGAAAACTAACGAATAGAAACGAAAGAACCGACAAGGAGAATACAAAATGTCAAAATTAATTGGTATCGATCTCGGTACCACAAATTCCTGTGTGGCAACCATGGAGGGCAATGAACCCATTATCCTTCCAAATGCAGAAGGAGAGCGTACCACTCCATCCGTCGTTGCATTTTCCAAAACCGGGGAACGACTGGTTGGACAGCTTGCAAAACGTCAGGCAGTGATCAATCATGAACGGACCATCCGCTCGATCAAGCGTAAAATGGGCAGTGATTACCGTGTTGCAATAGATGGAAAAAGATTCTCCCCACAGGAAATCTCCGCGATGATCCTGCAGAAGCTGAAGACTGATGCGGAAAGCTATCTGGGTGAGAAAGTAACGGATGCCGTCATTACCGTCCCCGCCTATTTTACGGATGCACAGCGGCAAGCCACCAAGGATGCCGGAAAGATCGCAGGTCTGAACGTACAGCGTATCATCAACGAGCCTACGGCAGCCGCACTGGCATATGGCGTGGATAAGGAAACGTCTCAGAAAGTCATGGTCTATGACCTGGGCGGAGGAACTTTCGATGTCTCCATCCTGGACATCAATAATGGGGTGATCGAGGTACTCGCCACAGCAGGAAACAATCAACTGGGAGGCGATGATTTTGACAATTGCGTAGTGGATTATCTGGTCAATGAGTTCAAAAAGGAACACCACCTGAACCTTTCCAAGGACCCCACCGCGCTGCAGCGTGTCCGGGAAGCGGCAGAAAAGGCCAAGATTGAATTAAGCGGCGTGACCTCCACACCGATCAACCTTCCCTTCCTCGTTGCCAGGGGAAAAGAGCCGCTCCATATGAACACGACACTGACCCGGGCAAAGTTCGATGAGTTGACTTCCCATCTTGTGGACGCCACCATGGAGCCGGTCCGTCAGGCCATAGAGGATTCGGGCCTGGCCAGGAAGGATATCAGCAAGGTTCTGCTGGTAGGCGGATCCAGCCGGATTCCCGCTGTTCAGAAGGCAGTACGGGATTTCACGGGAAAGGAACCATTCAGGGGAATCAATCCGGATGAATGCGTTGCAATGGGCGCCGCATTGCAGGCCGGTGTTCTGGCAGGAGATTTAAAAAGCCTGCTGCTTCTGGATGTCACACCACTTTCTCTGGGGATTGAAACACTTGGCGGGGTCTATACAAAAATCATTGACCGCAACACGACCCTCCCGATCAAAAAAAGCCAGATCTTCACCACTGCCGCCAATTTTCAAACCTCCGTGGATATCCATGTTTTGCAGGGAGAAAGGGAAATGGCGAGATACAACAAAACACTGGGCCGGTTCAGGCTGAAGGGAATTCGCCGTGCTCCAAGAGGGGTCCCTCAGATTGAAGTAACTTTCAGCATTGATGCCAATGGGATTGTAAATGTGTCTGCCAGGGACCTGGGAACCGGAAAGACGCAGGATATTACCATTACCGCTTCTTCCAACCTGAGCCAGGCGGAGATTGATCAGGCAGTACGCGATGCTCAGGCATATGCTGCCGAAGATGCAAAGCACAAAGAAGAAGTCAACGCTCTGAACGAAGCAGAGCAGCTCATTTACAGGGCATCTGCCATTATGAAGAAACTGGAAAAAAATGATCAGGCGCAGCTGAAGGACGCTGTGAAGCGTACCCAAAAATCGATGAAAAGCAAGGATAATTCACAGGTTTTGGCTGCCTGCCGGGAATTGTCTTCCATTCTGGAAACCATGGAGCAAAAAGTCCCCCATGATACAAAAGAAAAGTGATTCCTGAGCCAAGATGGGAACAATATAGAAAAATAATGAGTAGGTGATGACGTGTTCGGCTATATTGTTGCCAATGTTGACAAGCTGACTCCAGAGGAAAAAAAACGTTATCGCGGTTGTTACTGCGGCCTGTGCAAGGTATTGGGAGATCGGCATGGTTTGATCAGCCGCATGACTCTGAATTATGATATGACCTTTCTGGTTCTTTGCTTGTCCTCCCTGTATGAGCCGAAAACCACCGTGAAAACCGAAAGATGTATGATGCATCCCCTGAAGCCGCATGAATATTGGCAAAACGATGTGTCAGCCTATGCAGCCGATATGAACATCGTTTTATCCTATTACAATCTTCTCGATGACTGGAAGGACGATAAGAAAGCATTGCCTTTGCTGGAGTCCAGACTGCTGGAGCAGGAATTTCAAAAAACGGTGGCCCGGTACCCTGATAAATCCGCAGTGATCCAAAAAAGCCTCGGGAAACTTTCCAGTATGGAAACTTCCGGAGAAATCAATCCGGATCTCCCTGCAAATTGTTTTGGTGATATAATGGGAGAAGTATTTGTTCCGAAACAGGATGAGTTTTCTGAAAAACTGCGTGCGTTTGGAAAATCTCTTGGCAGGTTTATCTATATCATGGATGCCTGTCTGGATCTGGAGTCCGATATCCGGAAAGAGCGCTATAATCCCATGACGATGCATTCTTCAGAGGATTTTCCCTCCGTTCTCAATCTGATGATGGCAGACTGTACGGAACGATACAAACAGCTTCCCATGGACCGGGATCAAAATCTGATTGAAAATATCCTTTATTCCGGAGTGTGGACAAGACTGGTATCCAAAAACAAGAAGAGAAATGAGAGATTGAAAACATGATATCCGATCCTTACAAGGTGCTTGGTGTTTCGCCAGATGCTTCGGATGAAGAAATTACAAAAGCCTATCGCAAACTGGCAAAAAAGTACCATCCGGATTTAAATCAGGGGGACAAGGAAGCTGCCCAAAAGATGAGCGAGGTCAATGCTGCCTACGAACAGATCAAGGAAATGAAAAAGTCCGGCAACAGCGGCTATGGAGGACAGAGCTCCTATGGAAACAACGGATCCAGTCCCTCCGGAAACCAGGAGAATCCATATGGCGGGTTTGATCCCTTTGGGGGATTTGATCCGTTCGGGGGATTTGACCCGTTCGGCGGATTCGGTCCGTTTGGAGAAGGCGGATCCTATGACAGGAACAGGCAGCGCAGACAACAATCTGCATTTGATCCGGTCATCAGTTATCTGAACGCAGGTTATTATGAGGAGGCATTACATGTACTGGCAGGGATGTCAGACAGGACTGCGGAATGGTATTATTACAGTGCACTGGCAAATTCCGGTATGGGCAATCGCATTACAGCCCTTGATCATGCACGAACCGCTGTCCGGATGGATCCAAACAACAGGGAATACCGGAGACTTCTGAATCAAATCGAGCATGGCGGCAGGGTTTATCAGCAGCAGAGCCGGGGATTTGGCATGCCGGGTGACACCATCAACAAGATATGCTGCGGACTTTGCCTGGCAAGAATGTGCTGTCCCTTTTATATCGGACCATGCTAATCATGATGATAAGGAGCAATTATAAAAGTGGGAAAATTTACTGACAAGCTGTCGCGTTTCATGTACGGAAGATATGGTGCAGATCAGCTGTATGTTGCTTTGTTTGTACTTTATTTTGTAGTATTGGTCATCAACATGTTCACCCGTTTCTGGATTGTTGATGTCCTGATGTGGGTCATTTTGGCCTGGTTGATCTTTCGGACCTTTTCACGCAATATTTATAAACGACAAAGGGAAAATGAGATATTCCTGAAATTCTGGAACCCCATCCAATCGGAGTTATCCCTGCTTTTCCGCAGGATACGGGAAATCCGGACCCACCGTTTCCGCAAATGCCCTCATTGCAAAACGGTGCTTCGTCTTCCCCGCAAACGGGGAAAGAATGTAGTAAGATGCCCTCGCTGCCAAACCAGATTTCAGGTGCGGGTTTTCTTATGATCCGGCTGGTTTTCTTTTAATCCTGTTTTCAGCCGCATCAAAAATAAAAGATAAAATGAGGAACAAAATAAAGGAAGAAAAGCCTCCCCCATGGAATGGTCTTCTCTTCCCTTTTCTTTTCATGAAATTTCAGAATCAGAGGATTTTCACCAGCCGGGGGATATTCCTTCATCCTGTATCGGGGATATTCTCTCATCCCGTACCATTCAGTGGAATAGGAGGAAGTATCCTATCACCAGAATGCCCAGCACAATCCGATACCATCCAAAAGCCTTGAAATCATTGTTCTTGATATAACTTAGCAAAAACTTGATGGCTGCAATGGAAACGACAAAGGCAACGATCATGCCGGTTATCAGAAGGGCAGTTTCCATGCCGGTAAAATGCAGCCCAAATTTCACCAGCTTCAGGGCGCTGGCTCCAAACATAACAGGAATGGAGAGAAAAAAGGAATACTCCGCTGCCAATGGACGGGAGGCGCCAAGCAGAATTCCACCGAGAATCGTCGCTCCGGACCGGGATGTTCCCGGGATCAGGGACAAAACCTGAAACAGCCCGACTTGAAAAGCAGTCTGATACGACAAATCATGAAAGGATCGCACCGTTGGTCTCCGGGTTTTATTCCGGTTTTCCACAAGGATAAACAAAATGCCGTATAGGATCAGGGTAACGGCAACCGTTATGTAGTTATACAGATGTTCATCCAGCCAATCATCGAAAAGAACGCCGAGAACCGCTGCCGGTAAGATACCGACAATTACCTTGCCCCAGATTGCCAGGGTATCCCTCTTCTGACGACTGGTTTTCCTCCGGGAAAAAGGATTCAGCTTGTTGAAATAAAGCAGAACGACAGCCAATATGGCTCCCAGCTGGATGACAACCAGAAACATCTCCTTAAATGCAGGGGATGCCTTTAATTGTATGAATTCGTCCAGTAAAATCATATGTCCGGTACTGCTGATCGGCAGCCACTCCGTAACTCCCTCCACGATTCCCAGGAGCACTGCTTTCAGTAACTCAATAATTGGCATATTAATTTCCTCCAGTAACAATATTTCCCACATTATTTCTTTGTTTATTTTCCAAAAATCAATTGCAGGACAAGTATATCTTACATCATAAAAAGAAACCTTTCAACGTATAAAAATATATTGACATTCTCTTTTTTTTGACTATACTTAAGCTGAAAACAAAATACTTATCTTTCAGGAAAGGTTGGTAATTGAACATGGAACAAATGGATTCCGAAGTTCCCCTCCCCAAGCGTACCTTAACAGTGGGTATTGTATACAACCTGAAAAAGGGATTAAAGAAGGATACCCCGGATGCTGAAGCGGAATACGACAGGATCGATACGGTTTATGCGATCCAATCCGCTTTGGAAGAAAGGGGTCACAGAACGGTATTGCTGGAGGCAGATGGAGCATTGCCGGAAAAACTGCGTCATGAGCAAATGGATATTGCTTTCAATATCGCTGAAGGCTTGCATGGAAGAGGCCGTGAGGCGCAGGTTCCGGCCATGCTTCATTTTTTTGGAATACCGTTTACCGGATCGGACGAAACAACGTTGTGCATTGCACTGGATAAGGCGCTGACAAAGCGAATCGTTTCTTCCTACAGGGTTCGGACACCCAAAAGCATCGTTTTATCCGCCAAAACACCGCTTGCCACCGGTTCCCTTCATTATCCGGTCATCCTTAAACCCAATGCAGAAGGATCCAGCAAGGGAATTTCGGAGATCAGTATCGTAAAGAACAGAAGGGAACTTCAGGAGCTGGCAGGCAGAAGCATCCATCTTTACCAACAGGATATGCTGGCTGAAGAGTACATCGAGGGACGGGAATTTACGGTTGGCATCCTTGGAAACGGCCGGGACGCAAGGCTGTTCCCACCCATGGAGATCCGATACCGGAAACCCACCCAGGGAAACTATCATGTTTACAATTATAAACTGAAACAAAGCTTTACGGAATATTTGGAATACCAATGCCCTGCTGATCTGACAAAAGACCAGGAGAAAGAAATGACGGGGATGGCAAGGAAAGTCTACGATGTCCTTGGCTGTATGGATCTTGCGCGGGTGGATTTCCGGATGTCGCCCGACGGGAAGATCCATTTCATTGAGGTCAATCCCCTTCCCGGACTGGCTCCCGGTTACAGTGACTACCCAATGCTCGCTGAATTCTGCGGCGTCTCCTATTCCGATCTCATCAATGGAATCCTGGATGCTGCCCTGAAAAGGCAGAAAGACGAGAGACGGGGTGAGATTGCATGACCAGTTGGAAGAACTCCATTCCGGTACAATCCTGGAATAATTGGAAATGGCAGCTTGCCCACAGGATTACAAACACCGAAATGTTATCGGAAGTACTTGACTTATCCGAACAGGAAAAAACGGATATCACCACCTGTCTGAAACAGTTCCGAATGGCGATTACCCCTTATTATGCTTCCCTGATTCATCCGGAGGATGAAAAGGATCCCATCCGAATGCAGAGTGTCCCGTCGATTCAGGAAACGCTTTACTGCAGTGATGACCTGGACGATCCCCTGAACGAAGTGGGAAGCAGCCCGGTTCCCAATATTGTTCACCGCTATCCGGACCGCGTACTGCTCCTAGTAACCTATGTCTGTTCCATGTATTGCCGTCATTGCACCCGCCGCAGAGTCGTCGGGGAGGAAGACGGAACGATCACAGAGAGCGAATTGGAAATAGCTTTGGATTACATCCGGTCTCATGAGGAAATCCGGGATGTCCTGATCTCCGGAGGGGATCCCCTGACAATGAATACAAAAAAGCTGGAGTCCATTATTGCCGGACTCCGGGCAATCCCCCATGTGGATATTATCCGCATCGGCACGCGGGTTCCCGTGGTTCTGCCCATGCGGATCACCGAAGAGCTCCTGGTCATGTTGAAAAAGTATCAGCCGGTCTGGATCAACACGCATTTCAATCATCCCCAGGAAATCACCCCGGATGCGGAGCGGGCATGTACTGCCATAGTGGACGCCGGCATCCCCCTTGGAAACCAGAGCGTGCTGCTGAGAGGAATCAATGACAATGCGGAAGTGATGAAAGATCTGCTGCTGAAACTGGTCCATATGCGGGTACGCCCCTATTATCTGTACCAGTGCGACCTGTCCAGAGGCATCTCCCACTTCCGGACCGATGTGGATACCGGAATCGACATCATGCATCAGCTTACCGGCTACATCTCCGGCTTTGCCGTACCGAAATATGTAATTGATGCCCCCCACGGCGGTGGAAAAATCCCCATTAATTATAACTATGTCCTCCGCAAGGATGACCGTGAGGTCCTGCTTGAGAACTACAAAGGCGAAAAATACCACTATCCGATTCCCCAAAGACCCAAAGCCCAAACGGCTTCCAATACCACTCCATCAAAGCATCCATAAGATAAACCTATAAAATACATTTACAGCATTTCGTGAGGAAAGCAAAACAGCACCTTCTCCATCATCGGAAAGGTGCTGTTTTGATCCCTGCACTTTGCTCCGGCACTCTGCCGTTCCCTTCTGTTATTCACATCTTTTCGGGCCTGGTCTGCCTTTACCTCTTTACCCTTGCATTGCCTTCCCAGATGCTCCAGACCTGCTCCTCATCCGCAGGCTGTGCATAATCCGTCAGGAATGTAGTGGCCATGGCACCGGTGGCCCATCCGAACTGAAGCCACTTTTCCGGCTCCCAGCCCTTCAGAATCCCATACAGCAGGCCGCCGACAAAAGCGTCTCCCCCGCCGATCCGATCCAGCACGGTAATCTCACGGGGCTCTGCTGCATGCCAATTCTCCCCTTCCAGCATGATGGCACCCCACATATGGCGGTTGGTGCTGATCACCTGACGCAATGTGGTGGCAAATACCGAGGCGTTGGGGAACATCTTCCGGACGCTGCCAATCATGGCCCTGAAGCTGTCTGTCTTTGCCGCAACGTTCCTGCCGCCTGCCTCCGGTCCTTTCATTCCGAAACACAGCTGAAAGTCTTCCTCGTTGCCCACCAGAATATCGGAAAGGCCGGCAATCTCCGTGAAGACATCCCTCAGCTCTTTCTCCCTGTCTTTCCAGAAAGAAGCACGATAGTTGAGATCGAAGGAAATCCGTGTGCCATACTTCCTGGCTGCTTTGGCAAGATCCAGACAAAAAATACTGGTTTCATGGGACAGGGCAGCAATCAGCCCGGACAAATGCAGGATTTGGACTCCCTCCTGACCGAAAAGACGATCCAGGTCAAAGTCTTTGCTGTTCAGCGTCAGTCCGACTTCCCCGGCACGGTCGTTGTGAACCCTGGGACCGCGGGATCCAAAGCCGCTGTCCGCAATATTGAACTGATGCCGGTACCCCCACGGCCCGCCCTGCGGAACATCGATCCCTTCGTAGGACATATGTCTGCCTGCCAGATTGTTTTTGATGAACGCAGCGATGGGACTGTCCTTTACAAATGTTGTCAGAACCTTTACGGGAAGACCCAGATAAGACGAGATGCTGGCCACATTGGTCTCAGCACTGGTCGCCTGCATGGTAAACGTATCGCTGCAGTGCACCGGCTGTCCCCCGGCAGGGGTAATCCGAACTCCCATACTCGTCGGTACCACAAGGGAATAGGTAAAATCTTTTCGTAACTCCATAGAAATCCAGCCTCCTTATTGGTAGATTCATTGTGTATGTGTCGTCCTGTTTTCCATATTATTGATAAAATGCATAGGCCGACTCACAGATTCCATGCCTTCCCTTGTATTATGGCATGGAGGGAATATCCTGTCAACGATGCCTCCCGGTGCAATATGGAAATCCAGATATATTTTTGTGATAAAAATGGAGGGAACAGCTTGATTTCTTAAATGATAAGGTGTAGCTTATATGGGTAGCTTATATAAGAAAGAACTGTGCGGATTCCTGAAAGTTCGTAACAAAAAATTGCGGGAGCAAAAAGAGGAGTTGTGTGATCTTGATTCAGTTTGAGAATGTATATAAGTCCTACAAAAGCAAGTCTGTATTGCAGAACATCAATCTGACGGTCCGGACCGGTGAGTTTATGGTGTTGATCGGCGCCAGCGGCTGCGGAAAGACAACGCTGCTGAAAATGATCAATAAGCTCAATACCATTGATCAGGGAGACATTCTTCTGGACGGCGTTTCCGTCACCAAAATGAACGATACAAGGATGCGGCGGAAAATCGGCTATGTGGTGCAGGACGGCGGCCTGTTTCCCCATATGACAGTCGCCGAGAACATCAGCATTATCCTGAAGGTACTGGGCGTGCCGAAAAAAAAGCAGGAAGCCCGTATCAATGAGCTGTTGGAAATGGTGGATCTGGATCCGGATTACCGGAGTTTATATCCCAGCCAACTGTCCGGCGGACAGCAGCACAGGGTTGGAGTCGCACGTGCCTTCGCGGCAGATCCCGGCATTATTCTGATGGACGAGCCTTTTTCCGCTCTGGACCCCGTTGTGCGTGCGGAGCTGCAGGATAAGATCGTCCAACTGCAGAAAAAGCTCAACAAAACCATCCTGTTTGTCACACATGATATGGATGAAGCCATCCTGTTGGCAGACCGCATTTGCATTATTCAAAACGGGCATATCGTCCAATGTGACACCCCGGAGAATATACTGAAACATCCTGCCAACAGTGAGGTTGCGGATTTTGTCGGTCCCCGCCGGTTGTGGAGCAATCCGGAGTTCATTGAAGCACGGGATATCATGAAAACGGATCCCTGCCGCATTTCAGGGGACCGTACAGTGCTGCAGGCCCTGCAGGTCATGAACCATTATGCCGTGGACAGCCTGCTGGTTACCGATAAACACGAGATTGCAGGAATCGTATGGCTGAGCGACCTTCAGAATTTCAAACAATATACTTCTTCCCTGAAGGATTTTATCTCCACCGATTTTGTTTCGGTATACGAAGATACCACCCTGAAAAAAATCGTCAACACGATTGACTATAATATCTCAGGCATTATTCCTGTCATCAATCATAAAAAACAGTTGGTGGGATACCTTACCAAAAGCATCCTCTTGTCTTCTCTCAGTAAACAGTATGAAACGGCAAGTGTTTCAAATTCGAGGAGTGGAATCATATGAACGCTTTTTTTTCAATGTTTATGGAACGAAAGGAAGAATTGCTGAACCTCTTTATCGATCATCTGAACATGACCACCATGGCAGTTTTGATTTCTCTGGCCATTGGAATTCCCCTTGCACTGATTATTACAAAAAGTAAGCCTCTGGCCACCATTGTCATTGGGATTGCCAATCTTCTCCAGTCCATACCCAGCATTGCATTGCTTGCCTTTATGGTCCCCTTTGTAGGAATTGGACAGAAGCCGGCGATTATTATGGTTGTCCTGTATTCCCTGCTTCCGATCATCAAAAACGCCTATACCGGGATTACGGAAATCGATCCCGACAAAGTGGAGGTGGCAAATGGAATCGGACTTTCGCCCATGCAGCGGTTGTTCCAGGTTCAGCTTCCCATGGCTGCTCCCTTTATTATGGCCGGTATCCGGATTTCTGCCGTTACCGCTGTTGGTACGGTTACCATTGCGGCCTTTGCCGGAGCAGGCGGACTGGGCTGGTTTATCAACCTGGGGCTGAACGCCAACGATCCCAATCTGGTGCTGCTGGGTGCGATCCCTGCTTCCCTGCTGGCTCTGCTGGTAGACTATATCCTGTCCAAAATGGAAGAAGTCGTTACACCGGAAGGATTAAAGCCTTCCGATCAGATTGTTCCGCAAACACCAAGAAAAATTCTTACAAAAAGGATTGTCGCTTTCGGACTTTGCGCCCTTTTGCTGGTGATCCCCATCTATTCCGGGGTTTCTGCCGTAGTACAGAAAGAGAATCGTACCATTGTCGTCGGAAGTGAGAATTTTACGGAAGCCATCATTCTCGGATATTTATATAAGAATCTGATTGAAGATAACACGGACATCAAAGTCGAAGAGCGGTTCAATCTGAACGGCTCCCCTTTGGCCTTTGCTGCATTGAAGCGCGGAGACATTGATATGTTTACGGATTATACGGGCATTGCATCCTCGATCCTGTTGAAGCTGCCGCTGGAAACGGACACGAAAAAGGTATATCACGATGTAACAACACAAATGAAAAGCAAATACAATGTCCTGATCTCGGAGCCGCTGGGATTCAGCAACGAATATGTCATCAGTGCCAGCCCGAAGTCTGCGGAAACCTGGCACCTGGAGAAGCTTTCGGATTTGGTCGAACAGGCGCCCAAGCTGCGTTTTGGCTGTACCACCGCCTTTTCCCAACGGGAAGACTGTCTGCCGAAAATGGAAAAACAATTTGGAATCCATTTCAAGGATATTCTGGGCCTGGAGGGAAACATCCGTTATCAGGCAATCAAATCTGACAAAGTCGACGTAACGGATGCCTATTCCACCGATGCCATGACGGTTAAGGTAAAGCTGGTACCGCTGAAAGACGATCTTGGCTTCTTTCCGCCTTATGAAGCCATCAATCTGACAAGAAAGGATTTATACAGCAGGTATCCGGAAATTCGTCCGGTTCTTAAGAAACTGGAGCATGCCATCACCACAAAAGAAATGGCAGAGATGAACTACGAAGTGGATGTGGAAGGCAAAAAGGCCAGTATTGTCGCTCATGAGTTCCTGGAGAAAAAAGGCTTGCTGAAAAAATCAAAATAAATGCTTCCTATCCTTTGCATATTCCCTGTCTGATAGTAAAATATTAACAGAAGTCAGTGGTTACAATCAATGGTTCCAATCAATGATTACAATCAGTGATTACAGGAATCAATGAAAGGAAGGAACATTCCAAAGGGGGATTTTTTGTTACATCAGATGCTGTCCTACTTCAAAGGGTATACAAAGGAAAGCATATTGGCACCTTTGTTCAAGATGCTGGAGGCATCCTTTGATTTACTGGTGCCGTTTGTCATGGCCTCCATCATCAATATCGGCATTTCCAATCAGGATACCGATTTTATACTGCGGCGATGCGCCGTATTGGTTCTACTGGGAATCGTGGGACTGGTCAGCAGCATTACCGCACAATATTTTGCTTCGAAAGCTGCAGTTGGATACGCCACTGCCCTACGCCACTCTCTTTTTCATCACATACAGACCCTTGGGTTTTCAGAAATGGATCGTCTTGGCACAAATACGCTGATTACCCGCATGACCAGCGACATCAATCAGGTGCAAAGCGGCCTCAACCTCTTTCTGCGTCTGTTCCTTCGCAGCCCGTTTATCGTGTTTGGCAGCCTGGTCATGGCATTCCGGATCAACCGGGACGCTGCCATGATATTCGTCGTGGCCATTCCCCTGCTGGCAGTTGCCGTTTTTGGCATTATGCTGGTTACCATACCCCTTTATAAAAAAGTCCAGGAACAGTTGGATCAGGTCCTGGGAATCACGCGGGAAAATCTGACGGGAGTCCGGGTCATACGCGCCTTTACCAAAGAGCAAAGTGAAGTCAACCGCTTTGAAACGGCAAATTCCATCCTGACCGCCCTGCAAAAAAAAGTCGGCCGCATTTCCGGATTCATGAATCCCATCACCTATGTGATCATCAACCTGGCGATTCTTGCCGTACTGCACACCGGCGCCGTTCATGTGGGCATCGGCGACCTCAGGCAGGGAGATGTCATCGCCCTGGTCAGTTATATGGGACAGATTCTCATTGAACTCATAAAGCTGGCGGATCTGATTATTCAGATGACAAAAGCGGCTGCCTGTGCGGGAAGGGTTTCTTCCGTGCTGCAGACAAAGCCCGCTATGGAATTTAAAACGATACCAACGGATAGGGAAAAATGGAATGACGCGGTACGCTTTGAACAGGTATCCCTCACCTATCCCCTGGCAGCCGGAAAAAGTCTGAAGGACATCAGCTTCTGCGCAAAGACCGGACAAACCATCGGCATCATCGGCGGGACAGGAAGCGGGAAATCCAGTCTGGTGCATCTGATTCCCAGATTTTATGACGCGACATCCGGGAATGTCCTGCTCTTTGGCAGATCCGTAAGAGACTATTCAAAAAAAGAACTGCGCCGGCTGACAGGCATTGCCCTGCAGAAATCCATGCTGTTTCAGGGAACCATCCGTTCCAATCTTCTGTGGGGAAAGGAAAATGCAACAGAGGAGGAGCTGTGGCATGCACTGCATGTGGCACAGGCAGAGGAATTTGTCAGGGAAAAAAGCAAGGGACTGGACGAACCTGTGGAACAGGACGGGCGTAACTTCTCCGGAGGACAAAAACAGCGTCTGACCATAGCCCGTGCCCTTGTGAAGAATCCGAAAATTCTCATTCTTGACGACAGCACCAGTGCGCTGGACTATACGACCGATGCTGCTTTACGCAGGGCTCTTCGCAATCTGCCTGTGGAAATGACCACTTTTATCGTGAGTCAGAGAGCTTCCAGTGTCCGGTATGCCGATCAGATTCTGGTTCTGGAAGACGGTTCCCTGGCGGGCATCGGGACCCATGAGGAGTTGCTGCGGTCCTGCAGGGTTTACCAGGAAATCTACGAAAGTCAGTACAAAAAAGGCGGGAAGCAGGAATGCCGTTAAGATCCACAAATGATAGAAGAGAAGCCGGAAACAACAGAAATGCGGAAGACAGCGAAAATACCGTGAGCACATTGAAACGAATCCGGGATTTTCTCTCTCCCTACAGTGGGTTTACGATTCTCAGCATCCTTTTTGCGATGGGGAGTGTTGCTACCCAGCTTTATATCCCCATTCTCACTGGCCGGACAATTGATTTCATGCTGGGACCGGATCATGTCGATTTTGATGCGATCGTTCCCATTCTGTTACAGATTGCTGTTACCGCTTTCGTATCCGCCGTCTCCCAATGGATCCTCAGCATTTGCAACAATCATATTACATACTGCCTGTCCCGGGATCTGAGAAACCAGGTGATGGCAAAAATCCAGTCGCTGCCGCTTTCCTATCTGGACTCCCATTCCACCGGGGATTTGCTGAGCCGCATGATTGCAGACATCGAGACCTTTTCCGATGGCATCCTGATGTTGTTTACGCAATTGTTCACAGGAGTCCTTACCATCCTGGGAATCATCGGCTTTATGCTGTCCATCCAGGTAACCATTACGCTTGTTGTGGTACTTTTAACTCCGCTCAGTCTGATTGTCGCAGCATTCATCGCCAGACGCAGCCACCGGTATTTTCAGGGTCAGAGCCGGATGAGGGGAAAGCAGACTGCATTGGTCAACGAAATGGTGGAAGGCCAGAGGGTGGTGCAGGCCTTTGGCTATGAAGACAGAAGTCAGAAAAGCTTTGACAGCATTAATGAAAAACTGCAGAAAGTTACTTTGAAATCCGTATTTTACAGTAGTATCACCAATCCAGCCACCCGTTTTGTCAACAACATCGTTTACGCCGGGGTCGGTTTGATTGGTGCGCTGTCTGCAATCCACGGAAGTTTATCCATCGGACAGCTGAGCATCTTCCTGAACTATGCCAACCAGTATACCAAGCCGTTCAATGAGATATCCGGGGTGGTCACCGAGCTGCAGAATGCGCTTGCCTGCGCAGCCCGCGTTTTCGAATTCCTTGATGAAAAAGACCAGGTGCCGGAAGTCCGGCACGCATCGGAACTGAAAAGTGACGGCCATGTCACGGCAGAAAATGTCTCCTTCCGCTACCAACCCGATCAGGAACTGATCCGGGACTTCAGCCTGGACGTACAGCCAGGGCAACGAATCGCCATTGTCGGTCCGACAGGAAGCGGAAAAACGACCCTGATCAATCTTCTGATGCGTTTTTATGATGTGGATACCGGTCGCATCACCGTTTCCGGAAAGGATATCCGGGAGGTTACGAGAGCTTCCCTGCGAAACAGCTATGGCATGGTCCTGCAGGATACCTGGCTGAAAGCCGGAACTATAAAGGAAAACATAGCCTATGGGAAACCGGATGCCACAGAGGAGGAGATTGTGGAGGCAGCCAAAGCAGCCTATGCCCACAGCTTTATCCAACGGCTTCCCGACGGATATGATACCATGATTTCAGAAGACAGCGGCAACATCAGTCAGGGACAAAAACAGCTGCTCTGTATCGCCAGAGTCCTGCTCTGCCTTCCCCCCATGCTGATTCTCGATGAAGCGACGAGCAGCATCGATACACGGACGGAAATGAAAATTCAGTCTGCCTTTGCCTATATGATGCACGATCGGACCAGTTTCATCGTTGCCCACCGACTGTCCACCATCCAGGAAGCGGATGTGATCCTGGTCATGAATCACGGACGCATCATAGAGCAGGGAAAACATGAGGAACTCCTCAGGAAAAACGGCTTTTATGCCAACATGTACAACAGCCAGTTTGAGGGATCCGAAAATTAAACATCCGAAAAAAATCCCGCCTCTGTAAACTGCAGGGACGGGATTTCATGTATCTTATCATCTGGTTATTTCATTTTATTTCATTTGCTTCTCTACATTTTTTCTGGAGATTGCCTTGATTTTTATTGCTTACCAGGCTTTTTTGGCTTGAGCGGCTTCGGCTTTTTCTTACCGGATTCCACCACATGGATCCTGCCTGGTGCTGTGGCGGTTGTCTTCTTTCCATCCGCATCGGTATAAGTCACTTCAACCAGCAGCCCATTGGCTTTTGTATTCTGCGGGGCTGTCCATGTTCCTTCATAATACCCCGGAGTAACTTCTCTCATGTTGGATGCTGCAGGTTTCAATGCGCTGAGTCCCGGGAATACAATCCGGAAGGACGCGGAGCCGCCTTTCCCGCTGCGGAAGCTCACGGTAAGCTGCTCTCCTCCCTTCAGGGTAACATTCTTAGAAGGTTCCAGATCCCGTATCGCATTCTCGTCCACTCCAACCTGTATCTTTCCTGCTGCCTCAGCGGTTACGGTATTTCCGGCCACGTCCGTAAACTCTGCTTCCACGACCAGACCGCTGATGCGGGCATCCGGTGCGGTCCATTTCCCGACATAGTATCCGGCTTCCACTTCTTCCATGGCAATCGAACGATTTGCCTGCGTGGAAGCACTGCCGGGAATCAAAACACGAAAGCTCCCCTGTCCGCCCGGCTCACTGTGAAAGCTTACCGTCAGTTCCTCCCCTCCAGGCAGATACACGTCTTGCGAGGGTTCCAGATCGGTTATCATCGGCTTATCTCTTTTTACAACGACGTGGACCGTGGATTCCGTCTGATTTCCTGCCAGATCATACGCCCGGATATGGAACAGATTCTCGCCTTCCTGAATGATTTTTTCTGCATGAAAGGCTCCGTTAACAACTTCAACTGCATCGTCATTTATTTCCAGTCTTCCGAAATGGTTATCCGAAACCGTTCCGGTTACATCAACCACTCTTTCCTTTGTAACCAGGCCATCTTTCGGACTGGTAACCGTAAGCTCCGGAGCGACCTTATCCTTTATGACGGTCTTGCCGGGGGAGGGCTCTGTTTCCTTGCCGTTTAATTCGGCGGTTACCGTGATCAATGTTTTATCCTCCGGCAGAACAATTTCCTTCCGGAACTTCTTCCCTTCGGAATTCACTTCTCCGATCCGGGCTCCGTTGCCATAGAGGTTTACCTTGCTGTCTGACGTTACGGTCCCTTCCACCACGACGGAGTCCTCATTGGTATAGCTGACATCTTCAAGATTGCTGATTTCAGGAGTCCCGACCGAATACTCCATCCTTGCCCGTATCATCAGGCCTCCGGCTACATCCTCCTCCTTGATGGGAGTAAAGGTATCACCGGAATACAGATAGGATCTTTCCGCATATGGACTGGATTCATCGATACCTGTCCCGGGAGAAAGAGTCCCCACTTCCGTCTGACAGGTCGCAATGAAGAAATCCCGGTCTGTGGAAAATCCAAACTCCGACAAATCGATATTGTTCCATTCGCCCCGTACAACATCCACAATCTTCGGCTGGACATCCAGCTTTACGGGGTTTCCGTCTGCGTCCGAATCGTACAGGGTGATACCGATCCTTGTACCGCCCGGAGTCGGCCAGTCATTTCCCCAGAAGAAAATATTGGCTCCCTTTACCAGACCGGATTGAACCGGGGTAACCCGTATGGCCAACCCGCTTCCGGCTGCATTCAATACCAGTGCGTTTTCCCCTGTTCCGTCATCATACGCGATTTCTTCTTCATAGCCTACAAACCGCTTCAGGGGTATTTCCGTTTTGACGGTTTCCTTCCCCACTGCTACAACATGAATCTCTCCGGGTTCAAAACCATCCGCCACCGCCTTGAGCGTATATTCCCCTTCATAAATATCCGGGATGGTAAACTCTCCGTTCTCATTGGCAATGGCAACCGGCACCCTGGGATCCTCCAGCACCCGTATGACCGCATTTGAAGCGGGTTCGCCGGAATATCGGTCCACAACCCTTCCGGTTATGGTTCCTTTCGGAATTGCCTCCAGGACAAAGTTCGTTTTGACCGTCTGGTTTTCGTTTAGATGAACCTTTGTTTCCGCCGGATAAAATCCATAGGCCTCCGCCTTCAGGGTCCAGCTCTCATTTCCCTTGCTGGCGGCATGCTTCATCTGAAATCTTCCGTCTGCCGGATTCGTTTTTACGCTTATTCCCGTCTCCAGGACCGTCACGGAAGCGTCCACAGGCAATCCCGCTGTTGCGGAAGAAAGGGAGGATACCTTCTGATCCGGTATGGTTTTATACTTTCCTGTTTTTGCCTTTTTCATTGCCTTCAGATCAAGCTGAAATGGTTTCACTTCGGTTTCTTTTTTTGCAGAAATCAAATCCGCGTTCAGCCCGGCCTTGATTTTTCCCCTGGGGTTGTCCGTTTTGGCTGCTTTTCCCGCCTCTCCCGATGCATCAATCAGAACATAATCGAGATACCAGCCGGCTTTGGATACGGAACTGTCACTGGTCAGCAGGAACCGGACTTTTACCGTTTTCCCCGCATAAGAGGAATTCAACGGAATTTCCAGGTCTGTCCATGTCTTTCCGTCTCCTGTCAGGTAGCCTCCAGGAGCAATATCTGTCCATTCCGACCAGTTCTCTCCATCCTTTTGGGCGATCTGGATATATCCCTTATCGTATCGATCCTCCAGCTCATACCAATGTCCAATGGCTAAAAAGCAATTTTCCGCGGGCAGCTGGATCTCCGGAGATTCCAGCCAGCAGCTGCTGTTGCCGGCATAATTCTCGGAAAGTCCGGTGGCCCAGACCTTTTCCCCATAAAACCCGGCTTCCGGACCGGATGTGGGAACACCCCATTCCCAGGTGTTATTCTCGCCGCCTGTCGTGAAGTTTCCGTTATTCTCCTCAAAATCGGTCAGGAAGACATAGTCTCCAAAGGCCGGCACTTCCACTGCCAACGGAGATGACAATTCGCTTTCGTTCCCCGCAAAGTCGCAGGCTGAGACTTTGTAATAATAAGGCGTTTTCGGAACAACATCCCGATCTCCATAGGAGGTACCGTCTGTTTCTCCCAATAGGGTATATTCGCCGTCTTCCGCATTTGCGCGGTACACCCGATAGTTTTGGACATCGGCATCCGATACCGCATCCCAGTTCAGGGTTACCCTGTTCAGGCGAAATTTGCCTTTTACGTTTGTCGGTGTGGCGGGCGGTGTGTTGTCCGTCGCGATCAGTTTTGCATTGTCCAGATACCATCCCGCTCTCTGACCGCTGGCATCCGTCGTCAACCGAAATGCCAGAAATACGGGGTCCTTTGATCCGATATAGGGATTCAGATCAATCAGAACTTCTTTCCATTCCGTTTGGGCCCCGGTATAGACAGGCCCTGCCTGGGTCCATGTCTCACCGTAGTCATTTGTTACATAGACAAATCCTTTGTCATAATTATTTTCCATATCGTACCACTGGCTCACCCGAAATTGTGCAAAGGTCAAATCGCGATTTCTCAAATCCAGTGGTACCGACAGCAAAACGCTGTCTCCGCTGTTGGCGTAATCTCCGCCAAGGTTGGTGCCGATCAGTTTCGTTCCGCTCAGCGGGGCTGGTCCCACGCCCTCCGCAGGATCTCCCCATTGCCAGTCTCCGTCCATTACCCATCCTGTCGGATAAGGCTCAAAATCTGTCTCATACTGATCCGGAACGACACCGAACTTCACCTTTACCTGATATCCTTCCGTAGCCACCACATTGCCGTCATAATCCCTTGCCTTGATCTTATAGGTGAGCCCGGGCTGCCCGACGACATCAGCAGGAATCGTACCGGTATAGGTTCCCGACTTATAATCTCCCGCTGTTCTCTTCATCGGTAATGTGATCCAGTAGGATTTCCCGGTTTCCTTTACCAGCAGCTCCGTATCCACAATGGAAACATCATCGGAGATTTCTGCCTGAATTGCAATATCAGAACCCAGATAAGCATCAAATATCTTCTGCTCATGGACGATAACGGGATTCTCCAGATCCTGCCCTTCCGACAGTACCTTTCCTTCTATTGTTCCGGCCCCGCCTGCCACCCTGGATACCGCTTCAAATGCATCGACCAGGCCGTAACCATATCCATTGTTCGGATGCCCGGAATCGTTGGCATCTTCCAGAGGAGTTGCCGTTTCCTTCAAAAGGTCTTCCACGTCTTCCACGGAAAGAGAATGGTTCGCGGACAAAACCAAAGCCGCTGTTCCCGTAACTGCCGGTGCGGACATGCTTGTTCCATTCCATCCGCTCTCATACCCTCCCGGTACGGAGGAACGGATATTCACTCCGGGAGCAGAAACTTCCGGTTTCAGATTGTCATAAGGCCCCGGACCTCTCTGTGAAAAATCTGCTTTTTGATTGTTGTTGTCCAAAGCTCCTATAGCAAAGCTTTCCGGATAGTTCGCCGGCGAACTCACGGAAGCCGGAGGTGCCTGTTTTCCCGGTTCTCCATTCCCGGCTGAAAAGACCGGCAGGATTCCGGCGGCTCTCCAGTTGACAACAACAGAGCGGAACCATTCGTCCAGGCCCGGTCCTCCGCCCCAGGAATTGTTTATGATATCCGGTGCCGCTTCAGGATCCCCGCCTGGCGCCATCATCCATTCTGCCGCTTCCAGAATATCGTCGTCATAACCGCCGTTTGGCGAGAAAGCCTTTGCGGCGATCCACTTTGCTCCCGGCGCTGCTCCCACCTTATTGCTCCCATCCGGCTCCTGACCCAGGATGGTTCCCATAACATGGGTTCCATGGGGATTGCTTGCATCGTCGTTGGGCAGAGCAGACCCGTTTACCGCATCAAACCAGTTTCCATCCGGATTCGGATTGTCGGGATCCTCCGGAAGATATCCTCTCCATTTTGCCTGAAGAGCCGGATGCTGCCATGTCGCACCGGAATCAATGGTCCCCACTACAACTCCTGTTCCATCCACTCCAAGATTCCATGCCGCATCCGCTTTGATTCTTTCAATATTCCACTCTACTCCGTCTGCATTTGCCTGAATTTTGGATTTGTTGATCTCAGGCTTGTCCAGCTTGACAATTTTGTTTTCGTATATCTTTTCCACTTCGCTGAAATACGAAATATCTTTCAGGACATCCTTCGCCGCCTTTACATAAACCACATTGATAATATAGTATGGTTTATATTCCTTTACTTTTCCCTTTCCTTTCTGCTGCGTCAGATACTTCACCAGATTGCGCTGTGTATCTTCTGCATTATCCTTGAGTGCATTGATGACTGCTTTTCTTACTTCGGTTTTCGCTTTATTTGGAGTCAGCGACGAAGAAAGTTTGGTTTTGGCTTCCCTGGCCGCCTCTTCGCCATTCGTCTGACTTTTCAAATAAACAATCGCCTCTCCATACTCCCCGTCCGGAAGGGATCCCACCCAGTTCCGATCGATCTTTTTGGCAGATTCCTTACGGAGCTGATCCTTCGCTGTGGAAAGTGGCGCAGACCGGACGCTGCCAGCCGCAAAAGCGGGGAAGGAACTGATCAGCATCAGCAGAAACAATCCGACTGCAATTGCTTTTCGTGTCTTTCTTTTGAGAACCATCTTTCTATCACTCCTATTCATATTTTAAAAGATATCCGCCAGTTGTTGTGTCCTCCTTCCCCTCATATTTGACGATTATCCTTTATTGCAGATCTCTACGGATATAGGGGTATTGTTTTATTTATACATATATTGTTATATATATTAGCACCAGTAAATTTATAAGTCAACATATATTCCTAATTATGTATTGTTTTTCTTTGTCATATATATCCTATATATTTTGATATTTAATGTATTTTAATACAACTAAATGGCTTTTTGTGTCGAATAGTAAGATATGAGAATTCCCTGTGCTGTTTTTTTATAAAAAAATCGGCCATATGTAAACAACTCACATATGGCCGATGGTCACTTTGTCTCTGAATATTTATTTGTATCCTGCCGAAAACTGTTGTACCAATCCCATCGCAGCTGGATCATGCCGCTTTGTCAATTAATGGGCAGTCCAACCTCCATCTGCAACGGGAGTGATATCTTTCCCTCATTATGAGCCAAATACAGCAGCAAATCCATAACTGCCCGGGTATTCTCATCATCCAGATTCCCTGTGGGTTCATCTGCAGCATTTACCATGGAATGATGTGCCAGGCACCTGACGATGGCGATACGTTGCTGTTCGCCATTATATCAAGCATCAGGGTTGGGCCCATTTTGTTTTCTACGGATATATATCTTTGCCCCCCAATACAATACTATAAATATCACTACCCAGAAAATAATCTGTACTGGAACCCCCACTTTAGGAAAAAGTGAACTTATTCCGGCAGAAATAAAACACAAGACAACGTTATATCCTGTGGAATTGATTCTATTTTTATGTACCATCAACAACCATACAAATGTCAAAATCACTATAGATATTATTGTGATCATTGCTCTCATAACGCCCTCCATTTGCCCATTGCTGCCAGCGATACAAGTACTGGAAAAAACATTAACTTCTCTGTACAGTATATTATCTTCTGCCCACTCTATTTCATCTGGTTATCGTTAACTCTATATAAAAAAACCCATCTATCCATAGCATAATTGGAACATTCTTGATTGTCAAGATATTTTAACAATTTGATAGTATTAGTTAAATATTTCATGAATAGAAAAAGTAACATCCAGAGTCAGGCGACTTCAAAACAGCTGCCCTCCTTATACCTATTTTCCCCTGTTCCTATACACTTTTATATAAGCCGAGTTGTCATTGCCGTTGTCCCCATTCGACGGATACTTACCATTTAAAATCGCATCCAGAAATTCCTTTCCACCCGGTTCCAATACAATTACCTTCATTCCCAGCTCCTTTTCCACATCACTTACCGTAACATCGTCCAGGAATGTCTGCTCTCCGGTCCTCAGCATATTGGAGGGGATCAGCAATACCTTTCCAGAGGATTCCCCGCTTTCCTTCCTTTCCCGCAACTGCCCGATGAGATCCTGTCCGGTAATCAGACCGGACACGGTGATGGTCTCTCCAAAAAACTGATTCCGTATGCAGCACACGTGGATAGTTATCCCCGGAAAAAGTCTCATGATCTGATCCGCAAAACCCTGTATGGTCGGATAGGCAAGCTTTCCGGTGGCAATGGTGAGAGTCCTGGATAGACTGCCCGGTATCTTCCCTTTCTCCCGGTCTTTCTGAGCCTTCGCCAGTGCTTCATAAAATTCATTTATAAAAAGCCTCATCATGCCAACACCGTTTTCCAACTGGATATAGCCGTCATATCGATCTTCTTCCGGAAAATCCTTCTCTGCGGCGATATACCATTCGTCACTGGCGTGAACAAAATGGAGCCCATATTGTTCATAAAATTCCTTTTGTCTGCTTTCGATCTGATCAATCACCTCTGCTGATTCCTGTTTATTATACATTTCAAGCGGATACAAATTCTGACGGTACTTTGTAATCCCGGCCGGAACCACAGAAACACTTCGCATAAAGGGAAGATACCTGGAAAGATCATCTATAGTTCTGTCCAGTTCTCCGCCGTCATTGATATCCTTACATAGTACAATTTGTCCATTCATCTCAATGTGAGCCTCACAGAGAGCATCCAGATACCGGAGCTTTTCTCCTGCAAACCGGTTATGAAGCATTTTACAGCGAAGTTCCGGATTGGTGGTCTGTACCGATATGTTGATCGGAGCAAGATGCATTCGGATAATTCTTTCGATGTCTCTGTCCTGCATATTGGTCAGGGTAATATAATTCCCCTGCAAAAAGGACAGTCTGGAATCATCATCCTTGAAATAAAGTGTCTTTCTCATACCAGGCGGCATCTGATCGATGAAGCAAAATATGCACTGATTGCTGCAGGAACGGAAATCGCTCATCAGACTGTTGTCAAATTCGATTCCCAGATCGTCATCGTAATCTTTTTCAATCTCCAGCAGCCATTCTTCGCCGTTTTGCTTCCTGATTACCACTTCAATATATTCATCCTGGATCAAATACCGGTAATCAAATACATCCTCGATCCCTTTCTTATTTATGGTCAACAGGACATCTCCCGCTTCGATTCCCATTTCCTCTCCGATTGAATTCGGATCAACTTTTTTTATTCGATGTTCCTGATTCCCTCTATTCTCTCTTTTTGCCAAACCAATCACCTTTCAAAAGAAAAACTTTCTCTATTCCAATCCTGATATTCTTCCATTCTCCGTGGAAAGCCAAGCAGACAGAACCTGCAATAAAACTATCCACTATTTTATCAGAAAACAAGGAAAATGAACAGGCACAAAAAAGCATCCTGTGTGAAATGCAGAATGCTTTATCGTTCCTGATCCATTGGAATTTCATTTCCTTGCAAACGTTATGCTCCATTTATCACATTTATCAGGACTGCATGGATTGTCCGGCATCCACATGAAGAACCTGACCTGTAACGTAAGAAGAGTCTTCACTTGCCAGGTATACATAGGTCGGCGCCAGTTCCACCGGCTGTCCCGCTCTTTTCATCGGGGTGTCCGAACCAAATGTCGGAATGACACAGGCAGGCCAGCTGGCTGGCTGAAGCGGGGTCCAGATCGGGCCCGGAGCGACTGCATTGACCCGAATGCCCTTTGATACGACAGAACGGGCCATGGCACGGGTAAAGCTGACAATGGCGCCTTTCGTGCTGGAATAATCAATCAACTGATCATTCCCCACATATGCAGTAATGGATGTTGTATTGATGATGGAGCTTCCGCATTTCAAATAAGGTAAAGCTGTCTTCGTCATAATGAACATACCAAAAAAATTTACTTCAAAAGTAAGTACCATTTGATCTATGGAAATATCCTCAATACTTGCCTGTGGAAACTGTACTCCGGCATTGTTCACCAGAATATCAAGGCCGCCAAAAGTAGAAACCGTACAGGCTACCGCCTTTCGGCAAAACATTTCATCTCTTATATCCCCTGCCATTAAAAGGCATCTTCTCCCCTGTGCTTCGATATAAGATTTTGTAATTTGTGCGTCTTCGTGTTCGTTGTAATAGGCGATGCAGATATCTGCACCTTCTTTGGCAAACGCAACCGCAGTAGCTCTTCCGATCCCGCTGTCCCCTCCGGTAATCAATGCCACCTTGTCCTTCAGCTTGCCGGTTCCGATGTAGCTCGGCCGGTCAAAAACAGGTTTCGGTTCCATCAGAGTTTCCAGACCTGGCTGTACGGGCTGATGCTACGGAGGAAACTGAATTGGAACCTGCTGACATTCCTCCTGATAGCCTAAATATGGATACCAATAATAGCCCAAAATGATTCCCCTTTCTGTTTTTGATATTTCCAATACAATGTATGAAAGGCGGTAAATATCTGTGCGTCATCCATCCCCCAATCCTTTCAGTTGATTTGGCCTACGGACAACTGCAGATTTTGCCTTTGAGGCATCCTATAAAATACATAATATAAAGTTTAAGGATATCCTGCAATTGTAAAGGATAAGATATTGTGGTAGAATATAGGCAAACGCCAGAAGAAAGAAGGAATCTCAATCATGGATCAGAAAGTATTGGAAGATACAGTTGAAAAAACAAAGGAACTGATGCAGGCGCCATCCTGCTGCACTGAGGCAAAATCAGCGGCACAGGACTGGCTGAACGCGCTTGGAACCGAAAAGGAAGCCGCGGAGACAAGAAAATATCTTCATGAGCTGTCAGAGGACATTATGCCAATTGACAATTTAATCAGTTTCGCAGAATCGGCCGACGGGAAACAGGTTCTGGGAGCGGATGCTGCCAGAAATATGGCAGATCATGCAAAGAAGATTCGGTCTGCCGGAGCGAAATATTGTGATTGCCCTGCTTGTTCCGCTGCTGCAGCGATTCTTGAAAAGAAAGACCTCCTTCTCAAATAAAAATCTTTTGTAAGGAAAGAGAAAACAAACACCAGAGTGCTGAAACAGGCGTCTGTCATAAAAAAACAGGCGCCTGTTCCTTATGAGATTCCTAAGCAAACTCAGACAGCAGCCCTAACCAGTTACAGGATATAATTGGTAATGCAGTCATACCAGTGAACATAGGATTTACCATTCAGTGAAAGTTTCTCATTTTTAGGAAGGATCTCACTCCACAGCTTTTTGTAATGGCTGATGCGCCAATCGTTCCGGTTAAAACGCCGCCAGAGAATGGTCCGCCCTTTCTCATCGATGTACTGCTCCGAAAGCGTGCCGTTATAGCATTCCGCATCCATGACACAAATTGTGTCATAGGCTTTGCCGCCAATGGTAATGGTATATCTTCCGACAACATCCAGCAGGCCATTCTCCCGGTCACAGGTTATCTCAGAGCCGTTTCGAATGATATGACCGTTTTGTTTTGGAAATATGTTGTTACCACAGTTGTCTTCTCCAAATCCCCAATTCTCCAGAAATTCATCACCATCAAGGAACGTAAAGATTTTTTTCACTCCGTGAGCCGTATGGCTTTCTGCCAGAAACCTGGAATGCGTGTCTGTAAGCTGTGCCACGAACGAACGTGTGATATTGCGCTGGTCGGGTTTGCTCTCATGTGTTCCGCCATTCGTATCGGTTACAGTGATCTCCACACCTTCCACGCCATGGACAGAAGCGCGGCCGACGACTTTAATATCATACCTTTCGGATTGTCTGCGCTCCGGAAATTCATACATCGCCCAGGAGATATTTTCCCCCAGCTTCGGAACGATGAACCAACCCATCAGCTCTTCCCATCGTACATCAAACGGTGATAATCCGGATCGTTTGATTTTATAATCAGGGCATATTTCCGGTAATTGACTCATAAGAACTCCTTTCGGCTTTTCCTCGCCATATTCGGCGCGAAAGTGTTGTTTTGCTGTGTACAGGCGACTTTTTACCGTTCCGACAGGTATATTCAGCAATTGCGCAATCTCTGATTGCGGCTTGTTCTGCAAATAGACCATTTCGAGAATTTCCCTGTCATTGTCCCGAAGCGCATCCAGTGTATCATATACATTTTCCCCAACCGTTCTGCCATATCGGGAAAGGCTGACGATTTCATCTTTCCTTTCATCAAGCGAAATGTCGGGTTGCCTGGCACGTCTGCGGTAAAAGTCCCTGATTCTGTTGGCGGCGATTTGGAACAGCCATGGCTTGAAATGATTCGCGTTTTGAAGTGTATCGCTCTTTTCAAGCACTTTCAGCAGAACATCCTGCAAGATGTCCTCGGCGTCCTCTCTGCTGGGTGTTTTGAAGAATACAAACCGCTCCAAAGCACGCCGATGTTCCAGATAAAGCTGCTCTATTTCGCCATGCGTCAAGTTTTCACCTCCAAAGCTTCACAATTAAAACCGGTTTCACAACATAAGACGCCATGGCATACCAAAAGGTTCATTTGAGCCAATACATTTTGAGTCAATAAAGTTTTAAAACTGCATTTCCATCAACGGCTTATCAGACCCAGCTCACAGCCTTGCTCTGCAATAAGCTTCAGCACATGTCGAAAAAGATCCTGAAAACCCTTCTTCATCATGCCCCTATCACCATCGGGCAGAACTCCGTCATAGTACTTTCCACTGAGTATGTAAGCCCAAAGGGTTGTCCTACTTTCTATAGTCCTTTCGGATGAAAGGCTCTTCAATCCTCTCCGAAACAAGAAGCTTATATTTTTGCGGATGACGATAGGCATTGCCATGTACTTCATGCTTCCTGTATTCCCGGATCTCATCTACAGGAAAATCTGCGATATAGATTCCTTCCCTTTCACCGGCTTCCATTAAGAGCGTATCCCTTGAACCGGATTCAGAAGGCCGATATGCAATCCCGTCAAAAGCAGTGGAATGACCGTTGCAATCGGGATTGCCCGTTGGATAATTGACTGTCGCAATGCCGACCATATTTTCAAAGGCTCTTGCCCGCAATTGGGAAATGCGGTTAATCTCCATCGGGCAAGCGTTCGGCACCAGGATTATTTCGGCTCCCTTCAGCATCAGAATCCTGGCGCTTTCGGGAAATTCGCGGTCATAGCAGATCATTGCGCCGATTTTTACGCTCCCCTGCGCCGTGTCCAGATCGGTGACATAAAAGTCATCACCAGCTGTTAAATTGTTTTCCACATCAAAATCACAGGTATGTACCTTTGCGTAAGTAAGTACCTTGTTGCCGAAACGGTCGAACAGGCAAAGGGTGTTTCTCGGCAGCGGATCGTACTTTTCAAGAAAAGTGATACCGATCGCCATATGGAGTTCTTTCGCAAGCCGGCCAAATGATCTGACAAACTCATCATTGGCTGATACGGCGTTTGCCTTCCATTCCTCAGGATCTCCCGACATATGATAGCCAATGCTCCACATTTCAGGGAACAGTGCCAGATCCGCGCCCGCTTCCCTTGCTTTCCTGCAATATTCCATTCCCTTTTGCAGGTTGCCTTCCAGGGTGCCTTCCGGCAAAAGCTGTAATAATGCGACTTTGAAATTTTTCATGGGTAACCACTCTCTCTTCAGATGGTTGGTCTGATTGATCTGATTGATCTGA
>DHDO01000033.1:5684-29494 GCA_002399435.1 Firmicutes bacterium UBA4874 | reverse complement strand
GCCGGAACAAAATCCACATTCCTGGCGGCAAGATCCACATTGGATACCCGGATACGAATGGTGTCCCCCAGATAATAGGTCTTCCTCCGATGTTCACCAATCAGGCAATAATGTTTTTCATCATAGACATAGTAATCATCGTCCAGATCCGCCATCCGGATCAAGCCTTCCACGGTATTATCCAGCGCTACGTAAATGCCGTAGTTCGTTACCCCGGAAATAATGCCGTCATATTCCTCCCCGATCTTATCCGCCATGAATTCGGCCTTTTTCAGATCTTCCGTAGCCCACTCCGCTTCGTCAGCCACTTTCTCACGTTCGGAGCAGTGATCTGCCACTTCCGGAAGACTGCCGGCCAGCATTCCCCTGTGCTTTTTATCCATCCGCTTATGAATATAATCCTTGATAATCCGATGAACAACCAAATCCGGGTATCGGCGGATGGGGGAAGTATAATGGCAATAGTATTTGGCAGCCAGCCCAAAATGCCCTGCATTTTCGCTGCTGTATCTCGCCTTCTGCAGGGAACGAAGCATAACGGCGCTGATGATGCCTTCTTCCCTGGTTCCATGAACTTTTTCCAGCAGATTCTGAAGACTCTTGGGATGGATCTTTTCTCCGGTTCCCTTCAGATGATATCCGAAATTATGGATCAGTTCATTGAATTCCTCCAGCTTCTCCGCCGTAGGGTCTTCATGGATCCGGTACAGAAAGGGAACTTCGTTCCATGTCATATACTCCGCCACGGTTTCATTGCAGACCAGCATGAACTCCTCAATGATCCGATTGGATATGCTGCGTTCATAAGGCCGGACATCAATGGGCTTCCCTTTCTCATTCAATATGACTTTTGTCTCATCCAGGTCAAAATCAATGCTGCCCCTGCGTATCCGCTTCTTTCGAAGAATCCTGCTCAGGGTTTCCATGTTGCGGAAATCGTTTATCAAAGGATGATATCGTTCCATCAATTCCGGATCATTTTGTTCCAGTATTTTGGTTACGTCCTCGTAAACCATTCGCTCCGAGGAACGAATCACGCTCTCCTCAATCCGATGGTCCACCACTTTTCCCCGGTGATCGATTTCCATGAGCACCGACAGGGTAAGCCGGTCTTCCTTTGGATTCAGGCTGCAGATCCCGTTGGAAAGTTCCCTGGGCAGCATGGGGATCACCCGATCCACCAGATAGACGCTGGTCCCTCTGGTATAGGCTTCCCGATCCAGTTCGCTGTTTCTCCTCACATAGTAGCTGACATCGGCAATATGCACGCCCAACAGGAAATTACCATTGTCCAGCAGTTCAACCGATACGGCATCATCCAGATCCTTTGCATCCGGACCGTCTATGGTCACTGTCCGCATATTCCGCAGATCCTTCCTTCTCCGGATCTCTTCCTCCGGTATGGCCTGTGGAATCTGCTGTGCCTCCCGGACCACCTTCTCAGGAAATTCCTCAGGCAGCTCGTATTGCCGGATGATGGAAAGGATATCCGTCCCCACATCGTCCTTGTGTCCCAGCACTTCCTTAATCCGTCCTGCCGCATTCCTGCGCTTGTCCGGCCATTTCAGGATCTCAGCAACCACTTTATACTGATCTTTGGCGCCATTGATGTCATCCTTCGCAATGAAAATATCCCCACCGATTCGCTTGTCATCCGGTACGACAAATCCAAAACGGCGATCTTTTTCAAATGTTCCGACTACTGTCTGATTGGCATGCTCCAGGACCCGGACAACCTCTCCTTCCCGGGACTTTCCGTCGTTTTTCAGCAGCCGGACCATGATCCGGTCGCGATGCATTGCCCCGTGAAGATTCTCAGCCGAAAGATATACGTCTTCCTCCTCCGTACTGTCCGGGATCAAAAATCCAAAACCCTTGGCATTTCCCTGCAGCCGGCCCGTAAGATAACCAAGCAGCTCCGGAAGGGCATACTTCTTCTTTTTGGTTTGGATGAGCAAGCCTCTTTGCGCCATATCGTCCAGCCGACCCAGGAAGATGTCTTCCTCGGACTCCGGAACCTTCAATTCCTTCATCATCTGATCCGGATAGAGGGGGATCCCGTCTCCGGAAGACAACAGACTCATAATTCTTTCTTCCGTATCCCCATCTTCCTTTCTTTGCATTTTTCTTTCTTCCCTTTCCTTTAAAATCATTCCATTCCTCCAACTTCAAATTAATCGGAATCGCTTTAATTGGAAATCGCTTCTTATCAAATCGCTTTAATCGGAAATCGCTTCTTATCAAAGCTCTTCTTCCATACTTTCCTTTTCATGAACCCAATCAATATCATGAACCCAATCAACTCATTGGGTGAGTCCTTTAAAAACCGTTCAAAAAAAACATACCATCCGGATAGGCAGCTTCCAGGAAGGATACATCAATCCATTCTGCTTAAAAACTATTCTGTTTATAGGATAACCATCCGGGGCAATATTAAGCAAAAATGTATTCAATAAGAACGAAGGGAGAGTCATGCAGGCAGTATAATAAAAGATGGTACACAACCGTGAAGGCAGAGACGGTGAACGAAAACGCGGTAAAGCCAAAATAAAAGATTAAAAGCACAGTTCAAGCCTAAAATCAAAATACGGCAAAAGGATGTGACCCTCTGCCGCATATCCATACTTATTGAAGGATTGATAAAACAACTGCAAGCAAAATAAATCCAACCGCCGAAACTTTCGTCAACAGACGAAGCTTTCCTTCGTAGCTCCGGGCTTTATGCTTCCCAAAAAAAGTCTCTGCACCACCTGATATCACCCCGGATATCCCCTGTGTCTTACTCTCCTGCAGAAGAACCACAACTATTAAAAACAACTCCATAATAGCCAATATAACCGTCAATGTAATTCTCAGCGCGCCCATCCATATCCCTCCCTATATAGTCAGCAGTAATATTTTAGCATAGGAACACCGGAAAAGCAAGAATAACATTCAAAAAGGGGGCATTCCGCCCCCCTTTTTGCTTCCAATCGTTTCCGTTTCGTCCTTCTTTCCGGACTTGTCTCCGAAAACTTATTTGTTTTTCAGGTTAAACCATGCATTCAGTCCGAGGTACTGTGCGTCATCCCCCAGCTCCTCTTCAATGCGAAGCAGCTGATTGTACTTGGCAACCCGGTCTGTCCGGGAAGGTGCGCCGGTTTTGATCTGTCCGGCATTCACACCTACAACCAGATCAGCAATGGTGGTATCTTCCGTTTCACCGGAACGATGGGAGACCACTGCGGTATAACCGGCACGGTTGGCCATCTGAATGGCATCCAGTGTCTCGGTCAGGGTCCCGATCTGATTGACCTTGATCAGGATGGAATTGGCTGTTCCGCTTTCAATCCCTCTTGCAAGTCTTGTCGTATTGGTGACGAACAAATCGTCGCCGACCAGCTGGATCTTTTTGCCGAGCTTTTCGGTGAGCAGCTTCCAGCCGTCCCAGTCTTCTTCTGCCAGACCATCTTCCAGGGAAATAATGGGATATTTGTCTGCCAGCTTTTCATAATATTCCACCATCTCTTCCGCTGTCCGGACCACACCTTCTCCCGGAAAGTGGTATTTGCCGTCTTCCTGATAGAGTTCACTGGCTGCCGTATCGATGGCAATGCGGATATCGTCGCCCGGTTTGTAGCCTGCCTTCTTAACTGCCTTGAGAATGACTTCGATGGCTTCCTCATTGGTCTTGAGGTTGGGGGCAAACCCGCCCTCGTCTCCTACGGATGTGCTGTAGCCGGCATCCTTCAGAACGGATTTCAGGCTGTGAAAGGTCTCGGCACACATCCTCAGTGCTTCGTGGAAACTCTTTGCTCCCACCGGCATCACCATGAATTCCTGAATATCCACGGTGTTGTCTGCATGCTTTCCGCCGTTCAGGATATTCATCATAGGTACCGGCAGTACCTTGGCATTCACGCCGCCGAGATACTGATACAGGGGCAGGCCCAGTTGCTCCGCGGCAGCTTTTGCAACGGCCAGGGAAACGCCCAGTATGGCATTTGCGCCGAGCTTTGCCTTGTTCGGCGTGCCGTCCAGTTCAATCAACGTCTTGTCGATTCCAACCTGATCCAGGGCATTCATGCCGATAATTTCCTCTGCGATGACATTGTTCACATTGTCAACGGCTTTTTCCACGCCTTTGCCAAGGTATCTCCCCTTGTCCCCGTCACGAAGCTCCACAGCTTCAAAAGCGCCTGTGGAAGCACCGGATGGCACGGCTGCCCTTCCTACGGCGCCGCCTTCCAGATAAATCTCCACCTCCACGGTTGGGTTTCCCCTGGAATCCAGTATTTCCCTGGCCAGTACATCTTCAATATTCATCATAAGCTTTTTTCTCCTTTCGTTATCTGATCAGATCGTTATCTGATCAGACTCTCGCCCGTCATTTCAACTGGTTTGTCAAGTTTCAGCAACTGAAGCATCGTAGGCGCAATATCCGCCAGACATCCGTTTTCCCGCAGCACGGCATCTTTCCTCCGGTCATCAACGAGAATAAAGGGGACCGGATTGGAGGTATGCGCGGTATGGGGCGCTCCGGTGGCGGGATCGATCATCTGCTCCGCATTTCCATGATCCGCGGTGATAAGAGCTGCGCCGCCGGTTTTCTGAACCGCCGCGACCACCTTTGCCACACAGGCATCCACTGTTTCCACTGCTTCCACGGCTGCTTTCAGATCCCCCGTATGGCCGACCATGTCGCAGTTGGCAAAATTCAGGATCATCACATCATACTTTCCGGAGGCAATCCTTTTTACCGCTTCCTCGGTTACTTCCGGTGCGCTCATGTACGGCTGCAGATCATAGGTGGCAACTTTGGGAGATGGAATCAGGGCCCGGTCTTCTCCGGGATTGGGGGCTTCCACCCCTCCGTTGAAGAAAAATGTAACATGGGCATATTTCTCCGTCTCCGCAATCCGCAGCTGTGTTCTGCCTTTTTCACTGATATACTGCCCGAATGTATTGGTCAGCGTCTGCGGATGATAGGCGACCGTCAGATTCTTAAACGTCTCGTCGTATTGGGTCATGGATACAAAATGAACCGGAAAATAACCCTTTTTCCTTTCAAATTCATGGAACTCCGGCTCAATGAAGCTTCTGGTCAGCTCTCTTGCCCGGTCCGGCCGGAAATTGAAAAACAGCACGGCATCGTCTTTTTCAATGGTCGCCACTGGCTTTCCATCTTCCGTTATGACAGTGGGCCGGACGAATTCATCCGTCTGCCCGGCCTGATAGGACTGTTCCATTGCCTGCACGGAACTTTCCGCCTGCTCCCCTTCTCCCAGGACCAGGGCATTGTAAGCCTTCTGCACCCGATCCCAGCGTTTATCCCGGTCCATCGCATAATACCTGCCGGATACGGTAGCCACTTTCCCGAACTCCATCTCCTTCAGCCTGGAATCCAGTCCTTCCATAATAGCCTTCCCGCTGGATGGAGGAACATCCCTGCCGTCCATAAATGCATGGATGTATACCTGCGGCAGTCCCTGACGCTTTGCCAGCTCAACCAGGGCGTACAGGTGCCCGATATGACTGTGGACACCGCCCTCCGAAACAAGCCCCATCAGATGGAGTTTGCCATGATGCTTCTTTACATGATCCATGGCATCCAGGAAAGCTTTGTTCTTAAAAAAGTCCCCATCATGAATTGCTTTTGTAATCCGGGTAAATTCCTGGTAAACAATCCGTCCGGCACCGATATTCAGATGACCGACTTCGGAATTTCCCATCTGTCCTTCCGGGAGACCTACCTCCAACCCGCTTGCATGAATCGGCACATGGGGAAAGCTGCCCCACAGCCTGTCCAGATGCGGTGTCTTCGCCATATACACCGCATTGGCTTTTTTATTGTCACTGAGTCCAAAACCATCCATGATGATCAGGGCTGTCATTTGCTTTGCCATATCGTCCTCCTCGATTCCTTTCCATTCAGGAAGCCCGGACCTCAGGCTTTATTCCGCCTGCTTCCGGTAATGGACAATTTCGGAAAAGTCCTTTGCCTTCAGGCTGGCGCCGCCGATCAGGCCTCCGTCGATCTCCGGCATGGCCATCAGCTCCGCAGCATTTGCAGGCTTCATGCTTCCGCCGTATTGAATCCGTATGGCATCCGCTGCTTCCTTTCCATAAAGCCCGGCCACAGTGCTCCGGATATATCCGATCACTTCATTGGCATCCTTGCTGGTGGCCGTCTTTCCGGTCCCGATTGCCCAGATGGGCTCATAAGCCAGGACACATTTCTTCACGTCGTTCGCCGACAGGTCCTTCAGTGCGGCTTTCACCTGTCCTTCCACCCAGGAGCGGGTAACACCCTTCTCCCGCTGCGACAGTGTCTCGCCGACGCAGATAATCGGAATCAGATGATGGGCGAAGGCAGAATGAACCTTCCTGTTGACAGTCTCATCGGTCTCGGCAAAATACTGCCTTCTCTCCGAATGCCCGATAATGACATATTGAACGCCCAACGCATTCAGCATGGTCGGGGAGACCTCCCCTGTAAAGGCGCCGGACTCTTCCCAGTGCATATTCTGCGCACCGACTCCAATGTTGGTCCCTTCCGCCGCTGTCTTCAAAGCCGCAATATCAGGAAACGGCGCGCAGATCACCACTTCTGCCTCTGCGTCCTTTACCAGCGGAGCCAGCTCCCTTATCATGGCGGCGGCTTCGTCCGGCGTCTTGTTCATTTTCCAGTTTCCTGCGATAATCGGTCTTCTCATAACCGCACTCTCCTTTATTTATCGTTCAGTGCCGCAACACCAGGCAACTCCTTGCCCTCCAGAAACTCCAGGGACGCGCCGCCTCCGGTGGAAATATGGGTCATCTTGTCGCCATAGCCCAGTTTCTTTACGGCTGCAGCGGAATCGCCTCCGCCGATAATTGTCGTACCGCCGCATCGGCTCATGGCGTCGGCAATCGCTTCGGTTCCCTTTGCAAAGGCAGGCATTTCAAATACCCCCATGGGGCCGTTCCAAACCACCAGTTTTGCTTTTTCAATTTCCTTCCCAAACTCTGCCCTCGCCGCGGGGCCAATATCCAGTCCCTGCCAGCCTGCCGGAATAGCATTGCTTGAGACGACCTGACTCTTCGCATCATTGCTGAATTCCTCTGCAACCACCGTATCGGAAGGGAGCAGCAATTTCACATTTTTGTCCTTTGCTTCCTGCATCAACTCTTTTGCCAATGCAACCTTGTCTTCCTCCAGAAGGGACTTCCCTATCTCATAACCCATTGCCCTGAAAAAGGTGTAAGCCATTCCTCCTCCGATGATCAGGGTATCCACCTTATTGATCAGATTGCGGATTACGCCGATCTTGTCCGACACTTTGGCGCCGCCCAGGATTGCCACAAAAGGATGCTCCGGATCATCCAGGGCCGCACCCAGAATATCCAGTTCCTTTTTCATAAGATACCCGGCAGCGGAAGGCAGATAATGAGTTACGCCTTCCGTGGACGCATGCGCGCGGTGAGCCGTGCCAAACGCGTCATTTATGTAAACCTCCCCGAAACCTGCCAGCTCTCTGGCAAATCCGGGATCATTCTTCTTTTCCTCTTTGTGGAAGCGAAGATTTTCAAGCAATACGACTTCGCCTTCCTTTATATTTCCTGCCAGCGATTTTGCACTGTCCCCGATGACATCCCCCGCCGCATGAACTTCCTGGCCCAACAGCTCACTCAGCCGCTTTGCCACGGGAGCCATGCTGAAATCCGGTTCAAAGCCGGTTCCCTTTGGCCTTCCCAGATGGGACATCAAGATAACCTTCGCATTATGATCAAGCAAATACCGGATAGTGGGAAGCGCAGCACGGATTCTGGTATCATCGGTGATATTGTGCCCTTTATCCAGCGGAACATTGAAATCCACACGGACCAGAACTTTCTTACCGCTTACCGGAATGTCTTCCAGTGTTTTTTTATTCATATGATCACTCCTTCTAATTAATCTGCATGACACCTCTTGTTAACTCCTTGTCAATGTTATTTTACTATACCACAGATGAAAATTCAATAGTGCCGCACAGGTTGGTTGTCAGGCAGGCTTACGCCCGACGACGGATTGGATGCTTATTATTGTTCCGGAAATGCTCCAAAATAACACCCTTAAGCAGAGTCCAATATTTGTGTCCTGCTTAAGGGCATTTGATTGACAGGAATTTACAGGAAGAGTTTTACAACCTTTTACAGCCTTCCACAGTCTTTCAATGTGCCGACTGCACAGCTTCCTCTGCACTTTCAGGCTGCCCCGTCCATATCACTTTAAAATCATACGGATCCCCACTGGGCATTGGATCCTCTGTCATATCATCCTTCTCATGTATCCCGCCTGAGTTGGGTGAATCATCCGCAATATAGTCCTGATACTGCTTTCTGAGCATCTCTTCGACTTCTTTGGGAGTCTTATCCTTGATGTTCTGATATACCTTCACCTTGTTCTTCTCCGGAATATATATGGCTGATCCCAATTCCTCATTGAGCTTATCAATCATAGCCTGATATGGAGCAAGCAACTCATCAAGGGAATCCATTCTTTTCGCATAGGTGGGCATGACCAAAAGAAGCAGAAGCAAAAATGTCAGGGCTATGGTCAGTGCTTTTTTCATAATCACTCTCTCCTTTCATAAACAGATGCGAATCATATTTGGAAGCTCCAAATATCCATATCATCCCAATATCAGTATACCCCAAAATTATGAAATGTCAATTAACGATTGGAAATAGCTGCATTATACCGGATTTATGAATTTATGAGTTTATGCTGCCTTTCCCGGTCAGGGCGCCTTCCCGCTTCAATCCGGGAAAATCAAGCTGCCGCATGGCTTCATACAAAACAATTGCCACCGAATTGGACAGATTCAGGGACCGTGCGCCGGGGATCATGGGAATCCGAATGGCCTTGTCGTAGTTGGCTGCCAGCAGACTTTCCGGCAGGCCCGCCGTTTCCTTGCCGAAAAACAGAAAGCTGTTTTCCGTATAGGAAACCTCCGTATAGGAACGTTTGCCCTTGGTGGTGCAAAAATAGAAATCCCCTGTGGGATAATCCCTGAAAAAGTCGTCCAGTGACTCATGGTGCCGGATGTCCAGAAAATGCCAGTAATCCAGACCGGCACGTTTCAAATAGCGATCCTCCAGGGAAAAGCCAAGAGGCTTTACCAGATGAAGGACCGCCCCCGTTACTGCACATGTTCTGGCAATATTGCCGGTGTTCTGTGGAATCTCCGGTTCCACCAATACAATGTTCAATGACATGAAAAACTCCCGCTTTCTGTAATTCACCGTTTCCGGTTCTTTTGTTTCAGCAATCAATGCAATCCCTGCAATCCATATTGACAGGTTTTCCGGCACAGCCGGCAGGATCACGGATCAGCAGTCTGTTCAGCAGTTTCGCACAATATATAAATATTCGTCCGGCCGTCGAAGGGTCAGATAAGGGTTTTCCTTATGCCGGCACCGGGCCGCAGCCAGATCAATATCTGCCACCACCAGCTCAGATTCCGCAGATCCTTCCACAAGAATGTCCCCATCCGGACCGGCCAGCATGCTCTTCCCAATAAATCGGGTCCCGTCCTCCTCTCCCACACGGCTGCACATGCCGGCATACAGACAATTCTGATAGGCAATGGTCCGAAGCTCCGCCCGGTACATATCCGGATCCTGCCCTTCCGCAATAAAGCCGGGAATCAGGATAATATCAGCTCCCCGCAAAGTCAGGGCACGCGTCGCTTCCGGAAAATGCCGGTCAAAGGAAACCAGAACTCCCACTTTCCCGAATTTCGTATTGTATACCTGAAAATCCCCGCAGCTAGGCGTAAAATAGCTCTGTGCACAATATCCCATGATCTGGGGAATATGTACCATACGGGATACCCCCAGAAGCTTGCCGGAACTGTCTATGACGGGAGAGGAGCTGTAATACTCATAGTTAAACTGTTCCATATAGTTCAGGACGACAGCCATTTTCTGCTCCCTGGCGGCTTTCTGAAATCGTTCCACCGTCGGGCCGGGGATCCCTTCCGCATACTGAAACGGATAATGATGATCCGCACGGGACAGGAAAAAGTCCGTTAAATGCATTTCCGGGAAGCAAAGAAGATTCACTCCCAGCTTTCCGGCCAGCGTCATGAAATCCAGACATTCCTCCAGATTTTCCGAAAACCCTTCCCTGCTTTTTGTCTGCGCAAATCCTATTTTCATGTCTCACACGCCCCTTTTTACAATCTTATGAAAATGGGCAGCAAAACATGTTGGGAGACAAGTCGGAAAAGCTCTATTTTTCAATGTAAAAGAGGCCAAAGGAATCCAAGTATCCCACCAAAGAAACTCATGAATCCGATTCGTCGTCCCTGTCAGCAAATAATATGGCGGGACGAATGGCAAAAACGCCATGTTTCTCCCGAATCCGGTCCACCGTCCTTTCCAGCTTTTCCTGCTTTGTACTCTGTTCCCCTCCGGGTGTGTCAAACAGCGAGATCTGATCTGCCGCAGAGTCCGCGTCAAATCCGCTGATACTGATGCCCAGCAGGCGCACTGGCTTATTCCGGTTCCAGTTCTGCCGCAGAAGCTCCGTACCAGCTGTATAGATCTCCTTTGTAAGGTAAGTGGCACGGATTCCTTTCTGCCGTGTTATGGTATGAAAATCGGAATACTTTATAGTAATCTGTACGGTGCGGCCTTTCTTGCCATGCTTTCTGGCAGAGGTGCCGATGGAATCCGCCAGACGGTAGAGAGTTTTCTCCGCTTCCGCGATATCACGGATATCTGTGCTCAGTGTGGTGGATTTTCCGATGGATTTCATTTCATGCTCAGCGTGGGGAGTCACCTTCGACGGGTCGATTCCGTTGGCCAGCCGGTACAGCTCCGTTCCTCCCTTGCCGAATTTCTCTCTCAGAAGCTCCTCCGGGAAGCATGCAAGCTGTCCGATGGTTTCAATCCCCAGTCCATTCAGCTTTTCCGCCGTTTGCGTTCCCACCCCGTACATAGCTCCCACCGGCAAAGGCCAAAGCTTTTCAGGGACATCTTCCTTCCACAGCTCCGTAATGCCCATGGGCTTTTTCATATCGGAAGCCATCTTGGACAGGAATTTATTTTCCGAAATCCCAATGGAACACATCAGACCCGGCTTTCTCCGGATTTCCGCCATGATCCGGCGGGAAGACTCCAGTGGGGGACCGAATAACGCTTCACAGCCCGTCATATCCAGCCATGCCTCGTCAATGCTGTTCTGCTCAATCACCGGGGAATAACGGGACAACAGTTCCATAACCTCCCGGGATTTCCTTTCATAAAAGGCATGATCCGGGGGAACCAGGAGGATATCCGGACATAGCTTTCTCGCCCGATGCAGAAGCATGGTTGTTTTCACTCCATATTTCCGGGCTTCATAATTGGCTGCCAGGATAATCCCGCTTCGGTTTTTCGGATCTCCGGCCACAGCGGCGGGCCGGCCCGCCAGCTCCGGATTCCGTGTCGTCTCGCAGCTGATAAAAAACGCATTCATATCCACCAGAAAAACTGTTCTCTTCATGGTATCTCACCACTATTATCTTATACCAGAACGACAGTTTTGAAAAGCCGGTAATGTTGTATGCCGCCGGTAACGTTTTATTGCCATATAGAAGAGAACAGCAGAAACATTGAGAATGATGAAGCAAAATTAGAATGATGAAGCATATTTGAACGATGAAGCATATTTGAACGATGTTGCTATAATTTAGAAATCTCACGTTTATTTGCACTCAACGAGAAATCCCACGTTTATTTGCACTCAACGACATTGGCATTTTAATATTTGGTGTATATTATTAAATATGAAGCCAATGTATTGTACATCTAATGTCATTTAATAACGCAAGCGATGATATTGCCGGGGTAAATAATGCATACAAGTAACCAAATGAAAGTTAACAGGAGGGTGAGGTTATGACTGCTGCAAAAAAATGTGTTGTAACAACTTCTATATTGGCTTTTCTTGCATTGGCGATTCTGGTCGCTGTTCACAGTTTCCCAAAACCAATGTTTCACGGAGATTATCCCTATTATCCCGATGTTGCCAGTATCACAGATGCCGCGGATGTTATTATTGTTGGCGAAGTTGTTAAAGCGAAGGATGTTCAGAACCTGATCGTGAATAAAACTCCCGGTCAATCCCATAAAACGACTACTCCATACACTGTCTCCCAGGTGAAGGTCATAAAGCCGATCAAAGGGAAAGTAAACGCGGGAGATATCCTTACCGTCAAACAATTGGGAGACTATAAAAGAAAACCTGAGGTCACTCTGCACGAAATGAACGGTTATCTGTCCAAAGATACAGAACAACTCATGTTTCTCTGTGAATATGATGATTCTCCATACTCAGCGGTAAACCCCGGGCAGGGAGTGATCGAAGTCCGGGATGGTACCACTCTCCATTCAGCAAACAAGTACTCCCTGTTTGGGTATGCAGAATCTCCCAAAAAGACGACAGACAGCCTGGATTCCGCTATAGCAATGATCAAAGACTGTCTGAATAAACAATAACAGGACTCCCGCCAGGGCGATCCGCCGCATTCCAGGCGGAATCGCCCTGACTCATCCACAGGGAGTTTTAGATTTCGACCTGTTTCAGAAACTCCTTCAAAACCCCGGCGGAATGGCGGAATCCTTCGATCTCCTCCTCACCGAGAGGCAGCTCCAATATACGGGACAACCCTTTCTCATTGACCACGGATGGCAAACTGAGGCACACATCCTCCACCCCATACTGCCCCTTCATCAGGGATGAGACAGACAGAATGGAATTCTCATTCCGGAGAATGGCTTCCACAATCCGGCGTACCGCAAGGGCTACAGCATAATAGGTGGAGCCCTTCCCTTCAATGATGCGGTAAGCGGAGTTCTTTACCTCCTCAAATATCGCTTCCCTTTCCTCCTTTGCACAGTCTCTGCCACACTGCTTACAGAATTGTTCAATGGGCAGACCGGCAATGTTGGTGATGCTCCACGCCGGAACCTCCGTATCCCCATGCTCGCCTATAATATAGGCATGAACATTCTGAGGCGCCAAATGGCAATGCTCGCTGAGAAGAAACCTGAGCCGGGCGCTGTCCAGCACCGTGCCGGAACCAATCACCTGATGATCCGGCAGGCCGGACAGTTTCAAAGTGGCATAGGTCAGAATATCCACCGGATTGGTGACGACCAATATGACACAGTCCCGGTTTTGCTTCACAATTCCGGGAACGATCTGCCGGAATACATCGATATTGCGCTTCAGCAGATCCATCCGGGTTTCGCCCGGCCTCTGACTTGCTCCGGCCGTGATAATTACGATATTGGAGTCTGCGCAGTCCTCAGATGTCCCTTTCCGGATGCGGACCCGGGGTACAAAGGAAATCCCGTGATTTAAATCCAGCACTTCCCCTGCCAGTCTTTTCTCATTGACATCGATCAATGCAATTTCCGAAACCACTCCGCCTGTCATCAGTGCAAAAGCTGTCGTGGCTCCAACATAACCTGCTCCGATAATGGAGACCTTATCCGAATTTATTTTCTTGCCTGCCATAAAACAGATCCTCCTTTCATGAAATCCATCTATAGAATTATATAAAGCAGTTCCGGCATAGCGTAACCCAAAAAGGAGAAAAAATAACAATCCCGCAGGCAAAATAACGATAATGCAAAAAGCAGGAGTTTTTGATATAATGTTGACGAAACGACGAAATGGAGTCCGAAACGTAAAGAAATCAGAAAAGCTGCCGTTTTTCTTTAAAATCAAAAGGAATCAATATCAAAAGCAAAGGAACCAATGCCGGGAAAGGAGTCACACATGCACGAGGAAACTTTTTCTTTTCAGAAGATTCATGCTCAATTGGAGAGTACACAAACGAAGGAGCTGTTCACCAAATTATATGGGCGGAAGGAACAAACAGTATGTGCACAAATAAACCGTTACCAAAATTTGGTTGAAACGTATCAGGAGAGGTTCCCGGATGCGTCGGGCCCGATCCATCTGTTCAGCACACCGGGACGTACCGAAGTGGGCGGCAACCATACGGACCACAATGCAGGCCGTGTCCTGGCCGCAGCGGTGCACTTCGATACCATTGCCGCCGCGGAGAAAACCGGGGACAACACAATCACCATTTGTTCCGAAGGATATCCTGAGGTATTTCAGGCGGATTTAAGCACCCTGAAACCCATTCCGGAAGAAAAGGAAACCACGACGGCCCTGATCCGTGGAACCGCTGCCCGGTTCCGCCAGCTTGGCTTCTCCATCGGCGGATTCCGGGCGTATGTGTCCAGTTCGGTCGCCAGAGGCTCCGGTCTCAGCTCCTCCGCTTCCATAGAGGTCCTGTTGGGGACCATTCTGAACACCCTGTACAACGATGGCCGAATGGCTCCCGCTCTGCTGGCCATTGTCGGTCAATATGCGGAAAATATCTTCTTTGGGAAGCCCTGCGGACTGATGGATCAAATGGCCTGTGCTGTTGGCGGGTTTATAACCATAGACTTTAAGGACAGTGAAAGACCTGCCATCCGTAAGATCCGTTTTGATCCGGCAGCCCACGGATACCACATGCTGGTTGTGGATACCGGCGGGAATCATGCCGATCTGACTCAGGATTATGCGGACGTTCCCCGGGAAATGAAGCAGGTGGCAGAGGCTTTGGGGAAAAGGGTTCTGCGGGAGCTGACCATGGAGGAACTGATCGAAAATATCCCGACTCTCCGGAAAAGGGTGGGCGACCGGGCGATCCTACGGGCCATGCATTTCTTTGGTGACGACCAAAGAGTCGTTCGCCAGGCGAGAGCTTTGGAGGAAGACCGGTTCCGGGATTTTCTGGATATGGTCAACGAATCCGGCAGCAGTTCCTGGCGGCTTCTCCAGAACTGTTATTCCAATCAGAATCCGCAGGAGCAGGGAGTCCCCCTGGCACTGGCGGTAACGGAAAACTTCATCCGGCAAAAAGGGGAAGGCGCATGCCGGGTCCACGGCGGGGGATTTGCCGGAACCATCCAGGTTTATCTGCCGGACTCCTGCCTCGCGGAGTATGTGGAACAAATGGAGAACATCTTTGGAGACAAAGCGGTCACCATTCTAAATATCCGCCCCTTCGGAACACTGCACCTGAACCCTTGTTGGAGTGAATGAATCGGATGCCGGGACCATTTTGGCAGACGGACAGGAAAGGATTTCTTCCGGCTGCATCGTATAATAGCTGAAATAAAAAGAGACAAATCAAGAAGAGGTGTACGGACTGTTATGAACGCTGATGAAGATCGTGGATCGGTTTTAATGGAGGAACTGCTGCACTTTGCCGTGCAAAATAAGCTGATTGAGGAGAGCGATGTGGTTTTCATGCGAAACCGGCTGATGGATCTCCTTGAAATCCGGGAGCCTTTGGCCCATCCCGAAGAGGTATGGGACAAAACCGAAGTGCCGGAGTATGCCACACCGATTCTGGAAAAGCTCCTGGACTACTGCTATGAAAAAGGAATTCTGAAGGAAAACACCCAGACCCGCCGGGACCTGCTGGACACCCGTATTATGGGACTGCTTCTGCCCAGGCCGTCTGAGATTATTCGCAAATTTAAGGACATCCGGCGCAGGGACGGCATCCGTGCCGCAACGGAATATTTTTATTGTCTGTGCCGGAAGTCGGATTACATAAGAATGGATCGTATCGCAAAAAACCGGAAATGGGATTATAAAAGTTCTTTTGGCAATCTGAACATCACTATCAATCTGACCAAGCCGGAGAAAGACCCCAGGGAAATCGCCGCACTCAAAAGCGCTCCTCAATCCGGCTACCCCAAATGCCTGCTCTGTCCGGAGAATGAAGGGTACGCAGGAAGAATCGATCATCCTGCCCGCCAGACGCACCGTACCCTGCCCCTGGACCTGTGCGGGGAAACCTGGTATTTCCAGTATTCCCCCTATGTTTATTACAATGAACACTGCATTGTCCTGAAGGAAAAGCACGTTCCCATGAAGCTGACCCGGGAGACCTTTGACCGCCTGTTCCAATTCCTGGGCATCTTCCCCCACTATTTTATCGGCTCCAATGCGGATCTTCCCATTGTCGGCGGATCCATCCTGAACCACGATCACTTTCAGGGAGGCCGTTCCGTTTTCCCCATGGAAAAAGCACGTGAGGAATATTCCCTTGCCTGCGACGGGTTCCCGGATGTTCAGGCAGCTGTGGTTCACTGGCCCATGTCCACACTTCGCCTGCGCAGCTCCGATCCGGAAAAGCTTGGGGATCTGGCCTTCCGGATCCTGACCGCCTGGAGGAAATATTCCGATCCGGAGCGTGAGATCCTGGCTTTCACCACCGATCCGGAGGGAAATCGTATTCCCCACAATACCATTACTCCCATTGCCAGAAGGAAGCCGGACGAAGGTTTTGAACTGGACCTGGTCTTCCGGAACAACCGGACCAGTGAGAAATACCCTCTGGGGATCTTTCATCCCCATTCGGCGCTGCACCACATCAAGAAGGAGAATATCGGCCTGATCGAAGTGATGGGCCTGTTCATCCTGCCGGGACGGCTGCAGAAGGAGCTGGGCAGTCTGAAGGAATATCTGACCGGAACGGCAAGGGAAAGAGTGGATCGCATGGACGATCCGGAGCATCCGCTGCATTCCCACAGTACCTGGATCAGGGAGCTGATAAGCCATTACGGCAACAGCCTGTCCGAACCGGAAGCAGAATCCGTACTGAAAAATGAGGTGGGAGCCGTGTGTCAGCAGGTACTCACCGATGCCGGGGTATTCAAGGTGACGTCCGACGGCCGGAATGGGTTGGATCATTTCCTTGCCACGGTGGGGCTGCACCGGTAGAAAAAGAATACAGCGGCATAAGTCAATATTATTTTCATGAACTCTTCAGTTCATGATGATCTGTAATGGACCCGCCGTCCATTTCACAGACGGTATCACAAAGTGCCTCTATGTCCTCCACCGGCTTCCGGCTGTCCGGGTCCAATCCGGAAAAGTGAATACATGAATACATAAATAGCAAAAGTGACATACAAAATAGAAGGTATCATTGAGCGTAAGTCTTACAGCAAATTCCAGAATGAGATTGTAAAACCATTCTCCACAGTTCATAATGAAGGCGTACCACTGAACAATATACGAACAGGAATCCCTGTTTCTTTAGGAATATTCCGGACCTTTTTACTGAAAGGTCCGGAATATCCAGCTGCGTTTGATTGCAACGGTTTTCTGCGGGCACAGCTCCTGGCAGCAATAGCAGCGGATACATTTTTTCAGATCGACTTCCGGCCTGTGGTTCACCATGGTGATGGCCTTTGGCGGACAGTTCCCTGCGCAGTTCCCGCACCCTACGCAGCCTTCCTGGAGGAAAACCGGCCTGGGGCCGAAATGATAGTTAATAAACCGGCCAATCCGGCTGTCCTTGCCGAAATATTGTTCCACCATGCCCGCATGTTTGTGTTCCGGTATCCGGAAATCCCGCACAAGCAGATCCTCCATGGGATCACCAAGCAATGTCAGATCCTGCAGCCGGCTGCTGCACAGTCCCCTTTCCCGAGCCCTTTGGATGGTGCACACTGTGTCCGGGTCAATCCCCACCATGGAACAGGCCGCCACATCCAGGGCAAAGGGGCTTTCACTTGCCAGGATTGCTCCGATTTTCCTGGGATCCCCTGCGGAAGGCCCCTGCCCTTCCATTCCAACCACTGCGTCCATAACGGAAAGCACAGGTTTCACATAGGTGCAGATATCCACCAGCATATTGGAGAAGTCCTCCAGGCGCTTCATCCGCAGATGATATTCCGCCTTTGTCGTCCCGGGGATCACCCCGAACAGATTTTTTACTGCGCCGGTCTAGATCGTCATGCCGTGGGTCTTGAGCTTGGCAATATCTATCACGGCATCGACTTCCTGAAGAATCTCCATCACCGTCAGACTTCGGATAATCTTTCCCTCCGGATGGGAAACCTCCGCTTCCCCGACATTTTCATTCAGCTCAATATGATCCCGCCGGGCGATCTCTTCCATTCCACATCCCCGGTAGACCGCCCTCAGGGCATGCACATTGAAAAGCCCGCTGGGGCTGTCGGCAAGAATCGGAACGGCACCGGCTTCCCGGACCAGTCTGGCAACAGCCGCCGCCACTTCCGGATGGGTCGTCGTCGCTTCCTCCGGACTTTTTTTCATCAACAGGTTACATTTCAATAAAACCTTTTCGCCCGGCTTCACAAAATGATCCATACCGCCCAGAAGCCCAATACTTCGGGACACCGCCCGATAAACCTGTTCCGATGAGTACTCCCCGCACTTTACAATGGAAACCTGTCCCACTTTGCACCTCTTTCGCCTTTTCTGCTGGCCCGGATTGATGTCTGCCTGTCAAAACAGCCTCCGCATCGCTGCCTTCGTCTGGAAGAGCCTCACGCTGCAGGGTATTCTTATCCCCCGGCTGTGGTGCTTCGGGTATGGGAGATCCCGGCAGACGGGGATAGCTGCTTATCGTATATTTTTCTCCGCCATACCACAGCCCAAACAGGAAAATCAAAGCGATCAGCACCCAGGTCAGCAGCCTTTTCATCTGGAATCCACTTTCCCGGAAAAGTCCGACGGCATTCCCAAGCAGATATCCGCCTGTCAGTCCTCCGATATGTCCCCAGTTGTCAATCCCGGGCTGCACCATTCCAAAAAACAGGTTGATGCCAATGACCATCATCAGACCCGTTCCAAATACACGATGGAACACTTCCCTGTTCCGCCGGCGAAAATACAGAAGAGACCCCAGAAGCCCGAATATGGCACCGGAAGCCCCAACTGCGCTGTTGGCACTGAACAGATAGCTGAACAGACTCCCCATCAATCCGGACATCAAATAAATCAACGCAAACTTTGCCTTGCCAAAAAGGCGCTCCACCACCGGACCATATATATAAAGCGCATAGGAGTTGAAGAGCAGGTGAAGAAGGCCAACATGGAGAAACATGGCAGTCAAAAGCCGCCAATACTGCCCGTGGGCGATCAGCACATTGACCTTTGCTCCAAATACCAGCAGCTGCTCACTTTGATTTAAATGAAGAAGTATCCCGGCAACGCGCATCAGCAGGTATGCGGCGATGTTCAGTCCCAAAAAAACATATGTCACATAAGGCGGACGGGAATCCATATACAGAAAGCCCGGAGAATGGTATCCTTCCGAGCCCGGATCTTCCCGGGCATCTCTTTCGTTCACCACCTCATACTCCCCTTCGATAAAGTCTTTTCTGTCCTCTTGATCCGACATATCATCCTCCTAAACGGTTCTGCCGTCTGATTCATCTGTCATCCAAACGGTTCTGCCATTTATTCATTCTGCTGCCATCCAAACGGTTCTGCCGTCTGATTCATCTGCCATCCAAACGATTCTGCCATCTAATCATTCTGCTGCCATAAAGCTGCTGCTGTCACAAACCCGCTATCACGGACCAATCCTTCTCCGTATAGCCCCGTTTTCTCAGCGGATCCAGAACATTGCTCTCCTTGTCCGGCACATAGGCGCGGATCACCGTTCCATTCCCCTTCAGGACAAAGGGATTCAGGGAAGCCGGGATCAGGCACGAACTGCCGGATGCCAGATTTTCCGAACCTCCTTCATATTGAATGACAGCGGATCCTTCCACGCAGGTCAGGGTCTGAAACCGTTTGCCGTCCAGGCAGAGCTTCATGCTTCCGTCTATCTCCAGCTTTTCCATGGCAAAATAATCACAGGCCACATACAGGGTCCTGCGGCCTCCTTCTTCCTCCAGAGTCAATCCCGGCAGAGCACTCCCGGTATACCTGCCTTCAAAGTCGATCACATCCAGCGCCTTTTCCTTGTGAAGCTGCCGGGGCCTGCCATCCGCATCCACCCGGTTCCAGTCGTAAACCCGGTAAGTGGTATCGGAGCTTTGCTGTATCTCACAGATCAGGATCCCTGCCCCTATGGCATGCACCAGTCCGGCCGGGATGTACAGCACATCACCTGGCTTTACCTCCAGCTCCCTGAGGCAGTCCTCCAGCTTTCCCTGTTCCAGGCTGCTGCGGAACTCCTCTCTGGATATCCCGCGGCGAACGCCGTACACCAGCCGGGATCCCGGCTCGGCATCAATCACATACCACATCTCCGTCTTGCCCGATCCTCCGTTCTCATGAAGAGCGGCGTAATGATTATCGGGATGAACCTGAACGGACAGGACATCCGAAGCGTCCAGAATCTTGATCAAAAGCGGAAATCTGCGGTATTGATCATGGTAAACCGCGGATCCCAGCAATTCTTCCCCATATTTGCCGATGGCTTCCCGAAGGCTGAGCCCTTTCAGCGAACCGTTCGCAATGATGCCCATTCCGTTCTGCAGGCAGGCAATCTCCCAGCTCTCTCCAATCTTGCCGTCGGGCAATTCTCTATGATATTTTTCTGACAGCTTTCTGCCGCCCCAAATCCTCTCCTTATAAAGAGGGCGAAAAAACAATGGATACAAACTTATCACCTCATCATGAAACTTCATGAAACTTCCTTTATTATAATATGCTTTGTGGAAAATGAAAAGCAAAACTGCCGCGAATAAGGAAAAGCCCCTCTTTCATCCGCCAAAGGGGCTATATCCTTACTCATCCGTGAAATGTAGTCTTTCAGATCGCAGGGAGCATCAATAATCATTCATCCGAAAAGAAAGCGTATAAAGACTGTCACTCAGGTGGACGTTCTCCACAACCACATCCTGCGGAACGTTAATGTCAACCGCCGCAAAGTTCCATATTCCCTTAATGCCATTGCGGACAACCCGATTCGTAACTTCCTGGGCTTTTTCCTTGGGAGTACAAATGGCGGCGATCTGAATCGGATTTTGATCGGTAAAGCGCTCCAGATCGTCCAGATCATAAATATTGATGCCCCGGATGGAAATCCCGATCAGCCTGGGATTAATATCAAACAATCCATTGACAAGAAAACCGTCTTTTTTGAATCCGGTATAATTGGCAAGGGCCTGTCCAAGATTCCCCGCACCAATTACAATGACATGATGGTCTGTATTCACGCCCAATATCTTTTGCAGTTCCTGCCGGAGCTCGCTGACATTATAGCCATAACCCTGCTGCCCGAATCCACCAAAACAATTGAAATCCTGTCGAATCTGAGAAGCGGTTAATCTCATACGCTGACTGAGCTCCCTGGAGGATATTCGCTCCGTTCCGGCTTTTTCAATGTCCGTCAAATAACGGTAGTACCTTGGTATACGCCGCATCACTGCTTCCGAAACATAATTTTTCTGCTTTGCCAATTGTGAGTCCCTCCCCTCTCATTACGTTAATTTTTCTACAATTTATTCTACCATCCCCGGCAATCCAATGTCAATCATTGCAGGTTGTCATCTTCTTTTCAATTCTTATGGCTATTTATGACCCTTAACCCTATGGCAACTTTACGCTAACCAGGATGAAAAATCGCAGCGGTATCCAAGATCCGGAAGACGGTATCTGCCTGTCGGCATAATTGAGCAGTATACCTGCAGATCTTTTCAATCCCGGCTGTTTTTGATAGAATAGTCTGGAAGCATGGAAGGAGAACCTTATGATACCATTATCCTGTGACAAAATCTCGAAATCATTCGGAGTAAATACCGTTTTAAGCGATATCAGCTTTTCTGTATCGGAAGGATCCCGCATGGGCATCGTGGGAACAAACGGAGCCGGCAAAACCACTCTGTTCAAACTGATTACCGGAGAGCTTTCCCCGGACAGCGGCAGCCTTTATACGGCAAAGAATCTGACCATCGGCTATCTGAAACAAAACGAAGCTGTGGACTCCTCCCGAACCGTATGGGAAGAGGCTCTTACCGTTTATGAAAGCACCCTGGAAATCGAAAGGAAACTGCGCTCCGTGGAACGAGCCATCTCTCAATACACCAATACGGACGATCCGGACTATATCTCCCTATCCGGGGAATATACCTCTCTGCTGGAGCAATTTGAGGCGAAAGACGGATACCTCTATGAAAGCCATATGAGAGGAATCCTCATCGGACTTGGTTTCTCCGGGGAAGATTTTGACCAGCCCATCCGGCAGCTCAGCGGCGGCCAAAAAACCAGAGTGGCCCTGGCCAGGCTGCTTCTCCGGAAGCCAAACCTGCTTTTACTGGATGAACCCACCAATCATCTCGATCTGGAGGCTACCCAATGGCTGGAGACGTTTCTCAGGGATTATGACGGCACCATCCTGCTGATCTCCCATGACCGGTACCTTCTGGATCATTTATGTAACTGCATTCTCGAAGTGGAAAATCACCAGAGCACCCTGTATCAAGGAAACTACAGTGATTATCACCGGAAAAAGCAGCAAAGGCAGGAAGTACAGGAAAAGGAATACATCCTGCAGCAAAGGGAAATCAAACGCCAGGAGGCTGTCATCCGGCGATACCGTTCCTTTAACCGGGAAAAGAGCATAAAAGCAGCGGAAAGCCGGGAAAAAGCCCTGAACCGGATGATACCGGTGGAAAAGCCGGAGCAGCAAAAAGAGATCCGGATATCCTTCCATGCCGAACAACATTCCGGCAAGGACATCCTGACTGTGGAAAATCTGGACATGGCGTTTGACGGCAAAACATTATTTGAAAATGTGTCGTTTTCCCTGAAAAAGGGAGACCGGGTGGGGATCATCGGTCCCAACGGCATCGGGAAAACCACCCTGTTCCGGATCCTGCTGAATCAGCTGACCCCCTGCGCCGGGAAGTTTCGGTTTGGTGCAGGGGTGGACATCGGTTACTTTGATCAGGAGCAGGACAGTCTGAATCCAGGCAATACCATTATGGACGAATTGTGGGATGCCTTCCCACAGAAGACGGAAACACAGATTCGGAATGCCCTGGCTTTGTTCCTGTTCCAGGGAGACGATGTCTATAAAACCATCCGTCAGTTAAGCGGCGGGGAGCGGGGACGCGTCATGCTGGCAAAACTGATGCTGGCAGGAAAGAACCTTCTCTTCCTGGACGAGCCCACCAACCATCTGGATATGGCGTCCAGGGAAGTACTGGAGGAATCGCTGAAGGATTACGACGGCACCCTGCTGATCATCTCCCATGACCGATATTTTCTGAATCGGACTGTTCGCCGCATTTTGTTATTCGAAAAAAACGGGATAACGGAATACCCCGGCAATTATGATGATTATATCGGGATCCGGACCAGACAGGAACTTCAGGAGTCCCCTGCGACAGAGAAGGAAGAAAAAACGAAGACTGCCCGGAAAGAGGAACAGAAAAAGGAACGGGAAGAACGGCAAAAGAAAAAAGCTGCTGCACAGCGCCTGAAAGACACGGAGGAAAAAATCGAAGCCCTGGAGAAAAAGACGGAAGTACTGGAAAAGCAGTTATGCGATCCGGAGCTGTATCAGCAAGCGGACAAAATGCTGGAAGTCCAGCAGGAGTACAACGAAGCAAAGGCTTCCCTGGATGCTGCCTATGAGAATTGGATGAAGCTTCAGGATTCCTCTGCAACCTAGTCCCCATTTATGGGAATCTTACGAATCCTGCAGGAATTCTTTATACTTTCTTTCTGGTTTCGTTCAGCAGGCCGCCTGCAAGCATAACCTTTTTCAGACGATCCGACAAAGGCATCTCCGTAACAATATCCAGATTTTTGGTTACATTGTGTACGATCATCCTGTTTCCTGCCTGAATCTGCTCCACCGGATGCTCAATTAGCAGGGCATCCCCGGAATCGATCCGGTCATAGTCCGATGGATCCGCAAAGGTAAGAGGCAAAATACCGGAATTGATCAGGTTGGACCGGTGAATCCTGGCGAAGGACTTTGCAATTACCGCCTTGATCCCCAGATACAGCGGAGCCA
>DHDO01000033.1:5174-5466 GCA_002399435.1 Firmicutes bacterium UBA4874 | reverse complement strand
GCCTGCCTTTTTTGCCCGTTCGGGGAAAGTGGGATCCACAGGGGTCAGGCAATATTCGGACAGATGCGGAATGTTGGAGCGAAACGGCAGCAGTTTTGCGTTGGACGGCATAATATGGTCCGTGGTAATATTATCCTCCATCTTCAGCAGCACCGTACCCTTCACAGGTCCTTTCAGTTCCTTGTTCAGCGGGAAGGGCTTGATATTGGGGCCGCGCACCACGGTTACGGAATCCGGATCCTCTGCCGGAGGAATGATCCCGTTGTCATGCACCCTAAAATATTCGGGCATG
>DHDO01000033.1:0-5001 GCA_002399435.1 Firmicutes bacterium UBA4874 | reverse complement strand
GCACCGTTTTCCGCCAGCATGGTATATACCTGCTTTGAGCCCGGGGAAATCACCAGACTGACATCGGGATGAACGGTCTTTCCCTTCAGAATCGCAGCCACTTTCATCAGATCCAGATAAGAGGAATTGGTACAGCTGCCAATGGCTACCTGGTTTACCCGGATCTTTCCCACCGATCGCACCGTCTCTACATTGTCCGGACTGTGTGGCTTTGCCGTCAGGGGCTCCAGCGTGCTCAAGGTCGAGCTCCATCTCCTCATCATATACCGCATCGTCATCCGCCTCCAGGGGAATCCACATCTCTTCCCTGCCCTGTGCGCGCAGAAATTCCCTGGTATTCTCATCACTTGGGAAAATGGATGAAGTGGCTCCCAGCTCTGCTCCCATGTTGGTAATGGTGGCCCGCTCCGGCACGGTCAGGGAAGCCACACCGGGACCGGCATATTCAATGACCTTATTGACACCGCCCCTGACGCTGAGCAGCTGCAGCACTTTCAGAATAATGTCCTTGGCAGATACCCAGGACGGAAGCTGTCCCTTCAGCAGGATCCGGCAGACTCCGGGCATTGTCAGATAATAGGGACCGCCGGCCATGGCGACAGCCACATCCAGGCCGCCGGCACCAATGGCCAGCATGCCGATGCCCCCGCCGGTCGGAGTATGGCTGTCCGAGCCCAGCAAAGTCCATCCCGGACGGCCGAACCGCTCCAGATGCACCTGATGGCAAATCCCGTTGCCCGGGCGGGAAAAATAAATGCCATGTTTGGACGCTACCGTTTGAATATATTTATGATCGTCTGCATTTTCAAATCCTTCCTGCAGGGTATTGTGATCGATATAAGCCACGGACTTTTTTGTCTTTACTTTTCCGACATTCATGGCTTCCAGCTGAAGATAGACCATCGTGCCTGTGGAGTCCTGGGTCAATGTCTGATCGATTCGAATGGAGATTTCCTTACCGGCAATCATTTCCCCGGAAACAAGATGGCTTTCAATTATCTTTTGAGTGAGATTTTTTCTCAAAACATCGCCTCCTGATTTTCTCTTCTTTTGTTTTATTGTATCCATTGCCGGAAAAGATGTCAAGAAATGACTGCCTTTTCAGAAACAGCCCTGCGGAAGCGCCTTCTCTACTTATTAGAGAGATGGTATATAGCGAAACGTTTCACTTAATTTTTTCATCCGGGTGTAATCTCCCCGTTAACATCCCACAGATCTTCCCAGGACTGGTCTTCTTTCCATAAAAATACCTGACCTTTAATGAGGCGGCAATTCTTGTCGATCCCCGCAATCTCCTGCATTTCCTCCTCTGTCAGTGGGTCAGTTGTTGTGCATTGAAGATTGCTCAGATAGTTCTTACGATGTATGGAAAAGGGAATGGGGATCTGTCCACGTTGGACTGCCCATTTCACGCAAATGACAGCAGGATGTACATTCCGCCTTTTTGCGATCTTAGCAATAACAGGATCTTCAATATCCACTGTATCTGTTTCGGTCTTATCGCGGTCAGGACGATTGGGGGAACCGATAGGGCAAAAACCGATGGGAACCATACCGTTCTCCACAACGAATTGGAACAGCTCCGGCTGCTGGAAATGCGGATGCAATTCCATTTCATTGCATGCCGGCCTGATGTTGGCGTCCCTCAGGACCAATTTCAGTTTCGGTATCGTCATATTGGAGGTACCGATATGCCTTACCAGTCCCAGTTCCACCAGCCTTTCCATTTGCCGCCATGTTTCCATATAATCTTCATGAATATAAGGCTTCGCATCCGGGTTCCGGGAATCCACACTGCAACCTGGTGCATGGGAGTTCGGGAATGGCCAATGCACCAAATACAGATCCAGATAATCCAGTCTCAAGTCCTTCAATGTCTTTGCGCAGGAAAGCAGCACATCCCCCTCTCCGTGCATATCGTTCCATAGCTTGGAAGTGATCCACAGCTCTTCCCTTTTGATCCCTGCCCGCATCACTTCATGGAGCGCTTCACCTATCAGGGCCTCATTACCATATACCGGAGCGCAGTCAATATGCCTGTAGCCTACGGATATGGCCCCTCTCACAGCCTCTGACACCTGTTCTCCCGAGAATCGATCGGAACCGAATGTGCCGAGACCGATTGCCGGAATCTTTGCTCCGGTGTACAAAGTCCTCCGGGGAACGTTCAGCGGATCTACTCCGTCACTGGCAATGGTAAATTTACCCTCTCCCAAAAAAATCACTCCTCCTATCATTCTTCTCATTCTTCCAGTAATCGATATCCATTATCATTTTATTCCTTTGTTCGTCGTGTCATAACGTTAAGCTATATTTCGTCTACGATGGGAAATGAGGATCACTGGATTTCGTCAGGCGCTCTGCGATCTTTTTGCCTGTCGGCGTAGCGGCAATTCCTCCCCTTGCTGTCTCCCGCAGGGACTCCGGTATGGATCGGCCCACTTCTCCCATGGCCGTGATCACCTCATCTGCCGGAATGATACTTTTTATGCCGGCCAGAGCCATGTCAATCGCCAGAAGGGCCTGAACCGTACCAAATGCGTTTCTCTTGATGCAGGGACATTCCACCAGCCCGGCAACGGGATCGCAGACCAGGCCCATAACCGCTTCCAGGGCAAAAGCCGCAGCATCGGCAGCCTGCCCTGGCGTCCCGCCGCACAGCTCCACACCGGCCCCGGCGGCCATGGCTGCCGCACTGCCGCATTCCGCCTGACATCCCCCCTCCGCACCGGAAAGGCTGGCGTTTTCCGCAATTGCCTCCCCGATAAAGGATGCAGTAAACAGGCAGTTCACCACCTCTTCCTTCCCTTTATGATGCTGTTCCGCCAAGGATATCAGGGTTGCCGGCAGAATCCCGCAGGAACCGGCTGTAGGCGCGGCTACAATCCTTCCCATGGAAGCATTGACATTGGCAATTCCCATAGCCCGGGCCGCTGCCCTCGGATAAAGTCCACCTGAGTGCTTCTCTTCATACTTCATCAGGCGGTATCCTTCCCCGCCCGTCAGACCACTGACGGATCTCGTTTCCTCCTCTATGCCTTCCATATATACATGAAGCATCACATCATATCGCTCCCCCATGGCAGAAACAATCTCTTCCTCTGTCTTTCCCATGGAGAGAGCCTCCCTCTCCTTTACCAAAGCGAATATTGCACGGTTTTCCCGCTCTGCTGATTGCACAATTTCATCAAGACGATTCATGTCTGTTCCCCGCTTTCACATTCCGCGTAAAATAGCGGCTTTCTCAATATATGGACGGCTGGAGAGCAACCCCTCTATTTCAAAAGGAATGGGATTGTCCGTTTCAACCATCATCAATACCCTGGAGCCTTTTTGAGTTCGATACAGTCGCATAAAGGCGATATTCACCTTCATCCCTGCCAGATAACCGGTTACCTCTGAGACCACACCGGGAATATCCCTGTGAACGGTCATCAGGCAAGGATAATCCCCGGTATATTCCGTTTCATATTCGCCAATCCGGGTGATTACAATTCGTCCGCCGCCAACGGATTTGCCGGTAATCCTCATCTTTTCTTTTCCCTTCTGCAAAAGGAGCTCCGCTGTATTGACATGAAATGAGGGATACTCTCCTAAAAACCGGACCACCGGCTTCATTCCCAACCGCTTTGCCTCTTCATAGGCATTTGCGATTCTGCCGTCATCCGGAGCATAGCCCAGGATTCCCGCAATCAATGCCTTATCCGTACCATGACCCCTTCCGGTCCCGGAGAAGGAATTATATAGGCGAATCTCCGCTTTGTCCGGCTGCTTTCCAAATATATTGCGGGCAACATTCCCGATCCGCACGGCGCCGGCAGTATGAGAACTGGAAGGCCCGATCATCACCGGGCCGATGATATCAAATGCATTCATCCCCATATTTCCTCCTGTCCACTAATCTTCTTTCAGGACTCCTTCTATTCAGGACTCCTTCTTTTCAGGACTCCTTCTTTTCAGGATTCAGTTTATTCCATTCTGTATTTTGGCTTATAATTTATAAGTAATCTTTCCATCCGTTTATCTGCTAAGTCAAGCATAGTCTGGATCCTCCATCCTGTCAATGGAAAATACAGAAGCCGATGCAAAGCCATTCCCTGTTGCCCGGTATGCGCACAATAAACAACACAAGTATACAATTAATCAGCAATATGCTAATATTAAATGGTAGCAGGCAAGGAATCTGAAGAAAGACATACAGTCCGGTTTTGATTTATAAAACCAGGGAAATACTCAACCGCAGAAAGGAAAAACCAATGGCCATATTCGACTCGAAAAAGCGGTCACAAATTCCAATATTTGTTTCTCTTTTTTTATCGGCTGTCATTCTGATCTCTATTTTCCTGTCTGCATACATGATCGTTATGTCATCCGCACACAAGATCATTCAATCCCAGATGGAAGATGCGAAAACTGCCAATTTTCAAAGTATTATCAATAAGATCACCAATACTTTTTCCAATGCGGAGAGTCTGGCATACAAGGTTTCTGCTTCCAATATTGTTACGGATTATGCAAAATCGACTCAGCGGGACCATTATACAGATTATGAAATTCGAAAATTTCTGACCAATCTGGTAGCCGGATATGAAGATATCAAAGCCTGCTATATTTACCTTCCACAGTATGATTATATACTCTCCAGCACAATCGGTCTGGACAGTCGCAGCTTCTTCAGGCGTTATTATCAGAATAGCTACGAGGATTGGATGGAATCGCTGCATTCGAACAAAAACACCTTGATTACCCGGCCTCTGGACAGCAGCAGAGACCGTCCTGATATCCAGGAAAGTGCGGTCATCAATACGATTTCAAAACAAACCGATACAGAATTTCCAGCCGTAGTGGTGGTACAGGTTAACAGGGAGACATTGTCCCGGAAGATAAAAGCCCTGTGCTTCGAAGAGTCCGACGAGGTCCTTGCTTATGATGATACAGGAATTTTCCTCTCCACGCTGGAGGATGGAACCGGAAGCCAAAATCTCTATGAAGAAGCGCTTC
>DHDO01000015.1 GCA_002399435.1 Firmicutes bacterium UBA4874 | reverse complement strand
CTATGCATTAGGGGATTTTTATTTTAAATATAGAAAACATTACATTATCGGTTCGCTGTATTTTTTTGTGCAAAAAATGACTTCATTTTACAGAGAAGGAGACTTAAGTATTGAAATCATCAAATCAACCATCCGAAACACCCGGGATGAAAAAAACACTCTCCCTGTGGAATTATTTTACCATCGGGTTTGGAGCCATCATCGGCACGGGATGGGTTCTGCTGGTAGGCGACTGGATCATTCTGGGCGGAGGGCCAATTGGTGCAATTGTAGCATTTTTAATAGGCGCCCTCTTCCTTTTGCCGATCGGCGCGGTTTTCGGTGAATTGACATCGGCCATTCCAATATCGGGCGGAATTGTGGAATATGTGGACCGTACCTTCGGGAAAAATGCTTCCTATATCACCGGTTGGTTTTTGGTCCTGGGAAACGGAATCCTTTGCCCGTGGGAGGCAATCGCAATTTCCACTCTTATTTCTGAAATGTTCGGAGACCTTCTGCCCTTTCTGCGCAGCGTAAAGCTGTATACCATCCTGGGAGCGGATGTATATCTGATTCCCACCATTCTGGCAGTGGCAGCAGCAGTCTATGTGATCCTGCTGAACTTCAAAGGGGCTTCCAGCGCTGCAAAGCTGCAGTCCTTCCTGACAAAGGCACTGCTGACCGGCATGCTGGTGGCAATGGTTATCTCCCTGATCAAGGGCAGCCCGAAGAACATACTGCCTGTATTCACCCGTGCCATGGGGCCTTCCGCTTCCACAAAGGGAACCGGTTTGCTCTCAGGAATTCTTTCTGTATTGGTGATGACCCCATTTTTCTATGCCGGATTTGACACCATCCCGCAGCAGGCGGAGGAAGCTTCCGAGGGACTGGACTGGCACAAATTCGGCAGGGTTATAGGTATGGCACTGCTTGCCTCCGGGATATTCTATGTGATCTGCATCTATTCGTTCGGCACCATTATCCCCTGGACAAAGTTCGTCAAGGCTTCCGTACCGGCACTGGCATGTCTGAAAAGCATCAACATGATTCTGTATGTAGTGATGCTGTGCATTGCCACATTGGGACCCATGGGACCGATGAACTCTTTCTACGGTGCCACATCCCGTATTCTGCTGGCCATGGGCCGAAAGGGGCAGCTGCCTGCCACTTTTGCCAAAGTGGATGAAAAAACAGGCGCTCCCAGGACAGCCAACGCTGTTTTGGCCATTCTGACACTGGCAGGGCCTTTCCTGGGTAAAAAAATGCTGGTTCCCCTTACCAATGTTTCGGCATTGGCCTTTATCTTTTCCTGCATGATGGTTTCCTTTGCGTGCATGAAAATGCGCAAAACCGAACCGGACCTGCCGCGGCCCTATAAAGTGCCCGGCGGGAAGTTTGGTATTGCCCTGGCCTGTATTGCAGGCGCCATCATCGTGCTGCTGATGATTCTGCCGTTCAGCCCGGCAGCTTTGAACAGTGTGGAATGGAGCATTGTAATCGGATGGCTTCTGATCGGAATGATCCTGATGTACATCAGCAACAAAAAGGGGAACAAGTCTCAGGCTGCATGAAAAACAACAATAAATAATTGGAGGAGTCGTTATGAGTAAAATTGCTTTTAAAAACGGTCTGCTGATTGACGGGACCGGCGCGGAACCCATCAGGAACTCTTTGGTCCTGGTGGACGACAAAAAGATAAAATACGCCGGACCGGCAAAAGAGTTTGGTAAGGATTACAAAGTCGTGGACATCAGCGGAAAAACGATTATGCCTGGATTAATTGATACGCATCTGCATTTCTCAGGCAATCTCACCGACAATGACAGCGACTGGGTGCTGGAAAACCCGGTTCAGAAAACCGTAGTGGCAGTGCAGCAGGCCCATGAATGCCTGGAAAGAGGATTGACCACCGTAGGGGAGATCTCCCGCTCCGGAATTGCAATCCGGGACATGGTCGAAGCCGGCGTCATGACAGGCCCCAGAGTAGTTGCTGCAGGACTGGGATTCTGCCGAACCTGCGGACATGGCGATAGCCACAGATTACCCAGCTGGTACAACGATGAATCCCATCCGTGGGCAGAACGGGTGGATGGGCCCTGGGATCTGCGCAAGGCAGTACGCCGCAGGCTGCGGGACAATCCGGACGCCATCAAGATCTGGTCTACCGGCGGCGGTGTATGGCGTTGGGATCAGAAACTGGATCAGCACTACACCCTGGAAGAAATCCAGGCAGTCGTGGATGAGAGCAACATGGTAGACATTCCGGTATGGAGCCATGCGGAGGGTTATGGCGGCGCACTGGATTCTGCCAGGGCAGGCGTTCATCTGATCATCCATGGACAGGCACTGAACGACGAATGCCTGGATATCATGTCGGACAAGGGAATTTATTTCTGCCCCACGATTCAGTTCCTGAACGAATGGTTCAAGACCTATGCCCCTCCTTATATTCCTGAGGTGCACGACAAATATCCCGGAAAGACTGTGGCAGAAAAAGAATTGAACCGGGTCTATGCCAACCTGCGCAAAGCCAGGGATAAGGGCATCGGACTGACCATCGGCTCCGATTCCTTCTGCTCCAGCCTGACACCTTACGGCATCACAGCAATCGGAGAAATGTATTCGTTCGTGGAGCGGGCCGGCATTTCCGAAATGGATACCATCGTTTCTGCAACCAAAATCGGTGCCGAAATGTTGAAAGTCGGCGATATCACCGGCACATTGGAAGAGAATAAATCCGCCGATCTTCTGGTCATCAGCGGAAATCCTCTGAACAATATCCGTTCCATTGCCGTGAACAATATGGAAGTTATCATGAAGGAAGGGGCTTTTGTCCGCAGGCCTCAATAAATCATGCGATTCCGGCGCAGGCAAGCAAAGCAGGAACAAAAAGCAGGCAGGGCATGGGCTCTGTCTGCTTTTTTGTTTATGACACCTGGTACAATATCCCGTCCTTCAGCTTCCTGGCCTTCTTCTCTCCCAGAAGATACGTTACGATTTCCACCGCAAAATCCACAGCCAGTGCCGGACCCCTTGCCGTAATGAGATTGCCGTCCCGAACCACACTTTGTTCCTGATAAATTCCGCCGGACAGCTGTTTTTCAAATCCGGGGTAGGAGGTAATCTTTTTTCCTTCCATGATTCCGGCTTTCTTCAGGACAATGGGACCGGCACAGATGGCAGCGACCAGTTTGTGATTTTCATATGCTTTCTTCACGATGTTGATTACCCGCGCATCATCCCGTAGATTGGAGGCTCCGGGCATTCCTCCGGGGATGATGACTCCGTCAAAGGATCCGATCCCTTCGATCCCATCCATGGTCTGATCCGCCCACACGGAAATATCATGCGCGCCTTTTACTTCCCTGCTCCGGGCAATGGATACGGTATCCACTTCAATCCCCGCCCGCCGTAGATAATCCACCGTTGTCAGGGCCTCCACTTCCTCAAATCCATCTGCAAGAAACACAATAGCCTTCATTGTCATCCTCCTTTTGTTTTCATTCTCCTGCTGTTCCTTTGTTGGAATTTCCTGTTTCTCTGTTCAGCATTCTGTATTCTCGGTCCATTTCCCTTTTTTGTCTTCCCTCAGTGTCCGGACCGTCTCCCGGATCGCCATGCACTGGCTTTGCATGTCCTGATTTTGCCCATATGTAGATGCTGTCCGCATCCCGGTGTTCTTTATCTTTCCTTCCTGGTAATCTTTATCATTGTAAGGATCAGGAAAAGACCTGAGAAAATCAGAATATAGATCAGGCTTGCAGCTGGGCTCAGGACCTTTTTCCCCACTTGAAAGGCTGCTCCCAGTTCCAGATGGAATGCCTCCAGATTTTCTGCAGGGGCCCCTGCAAACGTGATTCTTTCTGCCTGCTCCATCATGATTCTGCGAAAAAGAACCGCCGCATGGGAAGGAGGAAACAGCTTGACAACCGTTTGTATCGAGGACGGCAGTGCCCCGACAGGAATATAGATGCCGGTAAGGAACCCCATCAATGTACCGATTACGGTGCTGGCAGCTGAAAACGTATTGACGCTTTTGAACCAGGATACCATATAGAACATCATGATGCCGGAAGATGCCGTGGTCAGGAGAATCATGGCCAGCGCCTTCCCTGCAGCAGCAGCCGTCAAAAGCTCCCCCCCATATATTACAATATAAATCTCGGCCAGGAAAAAGGTCACCAGGGACAAAATCAAACTGATCAGGAACCCGCTGATCAGATATCCACCATAAAGGACGTTCCTTTTTATGGGCGAAGCTGCAAAATCCTTGTACATTCCATATTTTTTGTCCTCAATGACCACCCCCATGGCACCCAGGGAAGTGGTAACCGGAGTAACGGCCAGCAGTCCCGACATGATCCAGCTGTCCATCAAAAACCGTGCGCCCGGCAGATCTCCCAGGTCTTTCACCATGATATCCCCCAGGAACAGGACATACAGCCCGATGATAATCAAAACGCCAAGAAGGGAGAAAAACACGCTGCCCCTGTCCCGGAAAAAAATCAGCAAATTGCGCTTGACCAGATATTTCATTCCCGTATCTCCTTTCCGGTAATCTGAATAAATGCATCATCCAGGTTCCCTTCCACCACCTGAAATCCCTGTATCCTGTCCCTGCATTGATCCAGCAGGGGCAATGCCTGCATGGTGGACTCCAGCCGGATGAAAACCGTATCCCCACGTACCTCACAGGGCAAATCGAAAGGCTTTAGAATATCCAGGACAGGACCCGCATCCTTCGCATGCAGGATCAGCCGATCCATGCTGTATTGTTCTTTCAACTGAGCGGGAGTCCCTTTGGCGACGATTTCCCCCTTGTCGATCACAACAACATAATCGGCTTTCTCCGCCTCTTCCATATAGTGCGTCGTAAGGAAGATGGTCATATTCTTTTCTTCCCGCAACTGTGCAATGGCATTCCATACACTCTGCCGCGTCTGCGGATCCAAACCCGTTGTAGGCTCATCCAGTATCAGAATCTTTGGGGCATGTACCAATGCCCGTGCAATATCGGCTCTTCTTTTCTGACCTCCTGACAATTTGCCGTAGAAACGATCCAGATATCCGGTCACCCCGGCACTTTCCGCCGCATCGTCCACCGCGGCCGCCAGGTCTTCTTTTTGATACCCATAGAAGCTCCCGCGAATCATCAGGTTTTCCCTTACCGTCAGCAGATCATCCAATATATGGTCCTGAAAGACCGTTCCGACAAGGGCACGGATCCTGTCGTCCTCCCGCCCCAGAGCATATCCGTCCAGGAATACTTCCCCCTCATCCGGCTGCAATAACGTTCCGATGATATTGATTGTGGTGGACTTTCCTGCCCCGTTGGGCCCTAAAAAGGCAAAAAATGAACCTTTTTCCACATAAAAGTTGATTCCCTTAATGGCCTGAACCGCCCCATAGGATTTCTTCAGGCCGGATATTTCAATGATCCTGTCCGCGTCATGATTCATGTCATGATTCCTTTCCCGCTTTTTATTGGGCTGCTTTGCTTATCTGGCTGCCTTTGCTTATTGGGCCGCCTTGATTTCATCCCAGATACGGTTATAGGTACTGATGATATCACTTAAGTCCTCAAATACCTCGCTGTCTTTCAGGGACTGATTATCAGGATAAGCCGTCGCATCGCTTTTTGTCTCTTCGTCCAGTTTCTCAAAGGCACCGGTGTTGGGCGTGGAGTAGCCGATATATTCCGTATTCCGGAGGGCAATATCCGGATCGTTCATATAATTGATGAAAGCCTCGGCTTCCTTCCTGTTTTTACTGGACTTTGGGATACACATGGCGTCGTACCACAAATTGGTGCCTTCCTTCGGAACCGCATAGGCCAGATGCGGATTCTCCTTCATCGTATAAACGGCATCCCCGGACCAGACCACCGCCATCGCTGCTTCTCCGGATATCATCTTGTCCTTGACCTCATCACCCAGATAGGACAGGACCAGGGGCTTCTGCCGGATCAATTCCTTCCGGGCTGCCTTCAGTTCCATTTTATCCCTTGTGTTCAGGGAGTATCCAAGCTTTTTCAGGGCAACCGCTATGGAATCCCGCTGACTGTCCAGCATAAAGATATTCTTTTTATATTTCCTGTCCCAGAGAATGTCCCAGCTGTCCACCGGTTCCTTTACCATGGTCGTGTTGTAAAGGATTCCCACCGTTCCCCACATATAAGGAACGGAATACTCATTATCCGGGTCATACGCCAGATCTTTATATTCCTCTCCGATATATTTGTAATTCGGAATCTTTTTCAGATCAATCTTCTGAAGCATACCTTCCCGGATCAGCCGGGCCACCATATAATCGGAGGGGAAAATGACGTCATAGTGAATCCCTCCGGCCTTCAGCTTTACATACATGTCCTCGTTGGTGGCAAAGGTCTCATAGGTGACATGAATTCCGTATTTCTTCTCAAAATCCTTTGTTACGGACTCATCGATATAGTCCCCCCAGTTATAGACGGTAATGGACTTCCTGCTGCCCTTCCCGCCCGAACCGCCGGCACATCCGGCAAAGCTAGATATCATGACCAGTGTCAGTAAGATAAGAACCATTTTCCTTGTTTTTCCCAATCTTATTCCTCCTTTCCGGATTTTCCCTGGATGTCAGCCAGTTGACCAGAAGCAAAAGCAGCAGCACACTGGAAAACATCAAAGTGGACAATGCATTGATTTTGGGGCTGATCCCCCGTCTTGCCATGGAATAGATCAAAATGGACAGGTTGGAAACTCCGCTGCCTGTCGTGAAAAAACTGATGACGAAATCATCCAGGGAGAGGGTAAACGCCAGCAGGAAACCCGCCACCACTCCCGGCATGATCTCCGGCAGAATCACCTTTCGGAGAGCCACCACAGGTGTAGCTCCCAGATCCTGTGCTGCCTCATACAGGTGCCGGTTCATCTGCTTCAGCTTCGGCAATATGGACAGGATCACATAGGGGATGTTGAAGGTAATATGGGACAGCAACATGGTCACAAATCCCAGAGGCATTCTGGTGAAAATATACAGTGCCATAAGGGAGATACCGGTCACAATATCCGGATTCAGCACGGGAAGATAATTCAGATTCAGCAGAATCTCCTGCGGTGCCTTTCTCATGCTGAATATCCCGATGGAAGCTGCCAGTCCGATCAATGTGGCAATGGCAGAGGACAATACTGCGATCAGAATCGTATACTTCAGGGCAGACAGTATCTGCTGATCCTGAAACAGTTCCACATACCATTTTAAGGTGAAGCCTCCCCAATGCGCCCTGGACTTTGAGGCATTGAACGAGAACAGAATCAATACCAGAATCGGCACATAAAGGAATGCAAAGATCAGACTCACATAGAATTTCTTCAAAAAGCGGCTCACCACAGCACACCTCCTTCGCTCTCCTGCTCATGCCGCTGCATAATCCCCATACTCAAAAGGATGAGCAACATCATGATAACCGACAAGGCGGATCCAAAGCCCCAATCCCCGGAAGACAGGAACTGCTGCTCAATTAAATTGCCGATCAGCATGAACTGTCCGCCTCCCAGCAGCCTGGAAATAACAAAAGTGGTCACTGCCGGCATGAAGACCATGGTAATCCCGGAAACCACGCCCGGCAGACTCAACGGCAGGATAATCCGCCGGAATACGGTAAAGGCATCCCCGCCCAGATCCTGAGCCGCCTCAATCATACTGCCATCCAGTTTGGACAGAACCGAATAAATGGGCAGGATCATAAATGGAAGAAAATTATAGACCATCCCCAGAACAACTGCGCCATCTGTGTAGAGAATATGGAGAGGCGGCAGATGAAGCCGGGTCAGCAGGAAATTGATGACCCCGTTGCGCTCCAGCAGAGTCATCCAGGAATAGGTCCGCAGCAGAAAATTCATCCACATGGGAAGCACAATCAAAAGATACAGGATCTTCTTTTTGCTGTATTCCTTTCCGGACAGAATCCAGGCAACAGGATAGCCAAGCAAAAGACAGACCCCTGTGCTGATCAGCGCCAGTACAACAGAGCGGATCAGCACTTTGATATAAATGGGATCCAGACAGCGGCGAAAATTTTCCATGGTGAACCGGATGCCGGCTCCCGATTGAACCGTCACACTGTAGAACACGACCAGTGCCAGGGGAACAACGATAAACAGGATCATCCATACAATGTACGGATATGCCATCCAACGCTGCTTCATGCCGTTCGCCCCCTTTTCATGATATGGATATCATTCGGATGAATGTCCAGTCCCACTTCCTTGCCGACTCCGGCCATCAGGGTACTGTGAACCATCCAGGTGATTCCTTTGCTTTCTATCATCATTTCATAATGAACTCCCTTGAACGTGACAGACAATACCTTTCCCCCGAGCATTCCGCAGTTGGCGGGAACCACCCTGATATCCTCCGGACGAATGACGACTTCCACGTTTTCGTCTCTGGCAAAGCCCTGATCCACGCATTTGAATTTCCGGCCCATAAAAGTGACCAAGAAATCCTCATTCATTACCCCATCCAGTATGTTGCTCTCTCCGATAAAGTCCGCGACAAAGGCATTCTTCGGCTCATTGTAAACGTCTTCCGGAGTGCCAATCTGCTGGATCACCCCGTTGTTCATAACCACAATGGTATCGGACATCGTCAGGGCTTCCTCCTGGTCATGGGTAACATACACAAAGGTAATCCCCAGGGACTGCTGCATGTCCTTCAACTCCAGCTGCATTTCCTTTCTCAGCTTCAGATCCAGCGCACCCAGAGGCTCATCAAGAAGCAGCACCTGCGGCTCGTTTACCAGGGCCCGGGCAATTGCCACCCTCTGCTGCTGGCCGCCGCTGAGAGAATCAACGGAACGTCTCCCGTAGCCTTCCAGATTCACCAGCCGGAGCATACGCTCCACCTTTTTCCCAATTTGCTTTTTATCCATCTTCTGAATACGGAGACCAAAAGCAATGTTCTCAAATACGTTCATATGCGGAAAAAGAGCGTATTTCTGAAAAACAGTGTTCACCTTTCTTTTATAGGCGGGCAGATCATTGATGTTCGCCCCTTCAAACAACAAATCGCCGCTGTCCGCATCCTCAAACCCGCCGATAATCCGCAGGGTTGTCGTCTTCCCACAGCCGCTGGGTCCCAGCAGGGTAACAAATTCATTTCTTCGTATGGACAGATTCATATCCACAAGAGCAGGCGTATCCCCAAAGGACTTTGAAATATCCACCAGCTGCAGTATCACATCATTAGTCATTTCAGATTCCCCCATTTCCAAGAACAAATAGAAGTTGCATTTCTTCAGAAAGTCGGCGGCGTGGAAATCCACAAAAGCTGGGACTTTCCCCTGGCAGCGTTGGTGATAAAATGACTCATGGAAGGCTTGAACGAAAAGCTCTCACCCTTGCGCACCCGATAGCTTAGCTTTCCCAGATGAAGAATTACCGACCCGGAAAGCACATAGCCAAATTCTTCCCCGTCATGGGGACCGTCTATTTTGGAAGAACCGCCCGGCAGCAGCTCCATAATAATGGGCTCCATGCTGTTCTTCTGCGCATTGGGTATGATCCAGTGAATGATATGGCTCAGTTCCCCGTTCTCCAGGCTGAAGACATCCTCCTTCTTGAACACAATTTTTTCATCGATCTGTTCATTGAAGAAGTCCCGGATATTGGTCCCCAGGCTTTCCAGAATATCCATCAGCGTCGCAATGGACGGAGAGGTCTGCTCCCTTTCCACCTGTGAAATGAAGCCCTTGGACAGCTCACACCGATCTGCCAGTTCCTGCTGGGTCAATCCGTTCCGGATCCGAAGCTCTTTGATTTTCTGACCAATTTTCATAATCATCCCGTCCATCCAGTCTCTTAACACTAAACTTAATGTTTACAAACGCTAAACAAGCAACGTATATAGTAATAACATAAACGAAACGGAAAGTCAACTTGATTTCATGCATAGCTTTTGATACGATATTTGAGAACCCAATCAATGAAAACGACTTCCCTGCGGCGGAATAAATGGAATTTCCTGCAGCAGGATGCACCTGAAATCAACGGGCAGAATGAAGAGGAGTTACAGAGTTATTTATGATACCAAAAGATTACCCAACGGTCAGCTATCCGGAAGTTCCCTTGAACAGGGAGATCGAAATTAACAGCATCATTACCTTGTTCTATTTTGAATATGCCAAGGATTATGTATTCCATGGGGAAGCCCATAACTTCTGGGAGTTTTTGTATGTTGACAAGGGAAAGGCAGAGGTCATGGCTGACGCAGAAGGTTATGAGCTGGAGCAGGGAGAGATGATTTTCCACAAACCCAACGAATTCCACAGCATATGGGCAGATGGAAAAACGGCACCCAACCTGATTGTCGTTTCCTTTATCTGCAGGAGCCCGGCAATGAAATTCTTTGAAAACAAGATTCTGAAAGTGGACCAGGAGGGAAAGGATCTCCTGGCCAAAATCATCCGGGAACGGTCCGATTGCTTTTCCGATCC
>DHDO01000079.1:35893-62736 GCA_002399435.1 Firmicutes bacterium UBA4874 | reverse complement strand
GGGCTTCATCGATAAAGGAACCGTCAGCGTTTACTTTCCAGGTTTTGAGCAAACCATGCTGTGTGCTGGCGTCCGGCCACCATGTGGGATTCAGTCTGCCTCTGCGCCCGCCAAGATCGCCGGGACTTCTCCAGGTGCCAACCGCAGTTCCATTGATCCACAGGGTGATATCCGATGGCCAGTTGTTCCGGTAATTCGGTGCTTCCGAGCATATTTCCATAGAGAGTTCCATGGACAGCGGATTTGCATGGAGCAGGATGCTGTTGGGAAACCGGTATTCTACATATCCATTTCCAAGCCACAGGATCTGCGCTTCCGTCCGCAGCGGATTGTAGAAGGCTCTTGGACTGTCATCGGTATCGATAAAGGATTTTTCACTGGCGAGGCCGCAGGTTGGCTGAATTTTACAGTCCACATAGTTGCCAATGGGCATGTTGATTTCAAAGAGATTGCTCAGATTGTTTTCCGGATTGGCTAAATTGATATGGACGACATCGATCTTTCGGCTGCAAAGCTTCATGGATCCCCGGATGCCTGGCTGCAGTTCGGTACGAATCAGATCGGCATCCTCCAGCACTTTGACATGCATGGCTGCTGTGGAGACCGGCATATCCAGTCTTTCGGCAATCTCATTGATGTTGTAGCTGCCTCGGTTCAACAGATTGATAATCTCAAGCCTGCTTTCAGAAGCCATTGCTTTTGCCGAAACAAACAGTTTTTGTCTGTCGTGTATTCCCAATATGATTTCTTTGGGCAATTGTCATCCCTCCCGTTAATGGTTGTAAGCTTACCCTTTTGTGATTCATTATACTTCATATTTTTCTACAAATCATGAAAAACAGCTTCACGCGATTCATTATATACAGAAAATATAGAATAATGCACAGTAAATGTTTTACATATGCTATCGATAGAATCACTTACTTTGTTGAAATATACAATTTATAAATAAAATCTACTATGTGTATTGACATATACAGAAACATAGTCTAAACTAATAGTTGAAAAATAAATCTCGCTGTACCTTATTATATACAATATTTTTGTTATAGTCCATGTATTTTGATTTTCTTAGTTGGAAAAGGTGGATTGGACAGTTTTGAATTGAGCATTGCCGGGAATGAGGAAGACTGGTACATAGGGGGATAGGGTAATGATGATCATGAAAAAGGGAAGAAGTCATTTCGCGGGTTGGACCGCAAGGCTTACAGCATGGATACTGTGTGCTGCTTTACTGCCTGGTGTGGCGGTTCCCGGTACGGCTGTTGCTTCAGATGCCGCGAAAGCGGATGTACCGGATTTACGTCAGATCTACCTTTCCATGGACGATATTCCGGATAATGATTATTATCACTATATCAGCAGACAGGGGAATCAGTTCTATAAAGGGGAAGAGATCCTGTGCCCGGTTCAGGAGCTTGTCGGAGGCGGTGAACTGGAGGACGGCGGTATTCGAATGGATCCCGGTCAGACCAGGGACTTTCAAATCCAGGCTCCTGAGGAGGGGCTGTATCAAATCGGATTTCAGTATCGTACGGCGGATGAAGATATCCTGCCGGGCGGAGTGGCCATAATGGTGAACGGGGAATATCCCTTCCCTGAGATGAAAAGGCTTTCCGTGGACAATACCTGGGCGGACGAAAGTGATTCCTTCCCCTATGACCGTTATGGGAATGAAGTCATGGCGATCCCGGTGAAGCAGCATACCTGGAATCATACATATCTGTTCAGTGAAGACCATCTTTTCAGCACGCCTCTGGTCACCGCCCTGAAGGAAGGGACCAATACGCTTTCCGTCACCTGCACGGAAGAGGCACTGCTGATCGGCGATTTCACCCTTTCCGCAGCAAGGCAGCCGGAGGAATCCTTCCCGGAGCCACCGAAAGAACGATCGGGAAAGCCGGATGGGAACAGGCTGATTCCCATTGAGGCGGAGCACATGACCAGGCGAAACAGCCCCAATATCCGTCCGGACAGCATCTATGACACTTCTCTGACTCCATATCATGCTAAGAAGAAAGTGCTGAATGTTGTTGCCGATTCTTCCTTTAAGTCAGGTGGAGACCGGATCGAATATGATTTTCAGGTAAAGGAAAGCGGCTGGTATCGGATTGGCTTCCGTTATCGTCAAAGTGACAAGGCAAATTTTCCTGTATTCCGAAATGTCTATGTGGATGGAAAAATACTTTCTGATGCGTTTCAAAATATGCCGTTTCCCTATACGACTAAATTTGAGAACCAGATTGTTACCAAAGCGGACGGGAAAAAGGCGGCTGTTTTTCTGGAGAAAGGTCCGCACACCATAGCAGTGGAAGTTTCTCTGGACCATGTACGGGATGCGATCCGGATTCTGACAAAGGTAACAGACGAAATGAATCAGCTGGCCCTGGACATTGGCAGGATCACCGGTGGCAATACAGGCCGGTTCCGGGATTTCCGGCTGAAGGATTTCAATTTTGATGTCACTGGAAAGCTTCATTACTGGAAAGAAATCATAGATGAAGTATATCGTTTCCTGGCATCTTTCAACCCTGGCGTGGACAATATCGGAGAGTTGGCACCTCTCAAAATGGCAGCCCGGATCATGACGGACCTGGCAAAGGAACCCGATGAACTTCCAAAGAAAATGGATGCTTTCAATCAGGGTACCGGCTCCGCCCGGCAGAACCTGACCACGATGATTGAACAATTGAATCAAAGCCCGCTGGGACTGGATAAGATTTTCATTTTTCAGGATGGGAAACGGCTTCCGGAGGGAATGGGTTTCTTCCGGGGGACGACAGAAAAAGTCCGGCGTTTCTTTTATTCCTTTGGCGAACAGGAATATACTCCGACCTATCAGGACGATACCGATCATCTGCAGGTCTGGGTCAGGCGGCCAAGACAGTATCTTGAAATGATACAGAAAATGGCGGATACCGACTTCAAATCAAAATATGGCATCGATGTGGATCTCTCCATCATGCCGGATCAGAATAAACTGATTCTTGCAAATGCCTCCGGAAAGTCTCCGGATGTGGCCATGGCCATCGGATCCGGTCTGATCTATGATCTGGCGATACGTGGAGTTCTGGCGGATATGAGGAAATTTGACCGCTTCCGGGAAGTGGGGCGTCGGTTCGCACCGGGGATGCTGATACCAGGGGTTGCAGATGACGGGCTGTATGGGATTCCGGAAACATTCAATTTCTGGGTCATGTTTTACCGAAAGGATATACTGGATTCCATGGGTCTCAAGCCTCCGGACACTATGGAGGAAGTTCGGCAGATGCTGCCGCAGCTTCAGCGCAGAGGACTGAATTTCAACAGCCATGTTTCCAATTTTGTCGGGACCAAGCCCTTTGCCGCAACTGTTCCGTTTATCTATCAAAACGGCGGTACACTTTTTGATGAAAAGAAAATGCGCTGCAATCTGGATACGGAGGAAGCGCTTCGGGGCATGACGATGCTCACGGAAAACTATACGATTTATGATATGCCCTATGAAGTACAGAGCTTTTATCAGAGCTTCCGGGACGGCCGGATTCCCATTGGTATCGCGGATTATGGAATGCTGAATCTGTTGACCAACGCGGCGCCTGAGATCGCAGGTATGTGGGAAGTGGCACCGTATCCCGGAGTCCGGGACAAAACCGGGAAGGTGCAGCGGTGGACGCTGGGCTCTGCGGAAAGCGATGTAATTTTCGAGAACAGCACAAGGAAGGAAGAGGCCTGGAAATTCCTGGACTGGTGGACATCCACCGATGTCCAGACCCGGTTTGCCAATACCCTGCAATCCACTCTGGGCAACGAATATCTGTGGAATACCTCCAACCTGGAGGCAATGGCCAATACGCCATGGATCCGAAAACACAAAGCCATTCTGGAGCAGGTGAAATGGACCAGGGAACCGCCCAGGATTCTGGGAGGATACATGATAGAAAGGGAACTGAGCAATGTGGTGACGCAGACGGTCATGGAAGGCGAAAATGTCCGTTCTGCCATGGATGAAGCCATAAAGCGGATCAACCGGGAGATTACCAGAAAGCTGGAGGAGTTTGGCTACCTGTCGGATGGCCAGGTGGTAAAGACCTTTCAGGTGCCGGATATTGATACAGTGAGAAAGTGGGTGGAGTAAATGGAAGGTCATCTGGCAACAGGAAAAGAAAGAGTGGTAAAGCCGAAGGTTCCACCACGGGAGCAGAGGCACAGGCTGAATCCTGCTTTTGTGTTTCTTTTTCCCTACATATTGTTGTTTACTATATTTATTGTCATACCGGTGACCCTGGCTATTCTGCTTTCCTTTACGAATTTCAATGCGGTGCAGGTTCCCGATTTTACCTATTTTTTAAACTACATCAATTTGCTGACACAGGACTCCATATTCATGCAGTATGTTCTGCCCAATACCATCCTGTTTGCCGTCATTGTCGGGCCGGTGGGCTATGCCCTTTCCTTTTTCCTCGCCTGGTCCCTGAGTCAAATTCAAAAAGTACCGAGAACCATCCTGGCGCTGATTGTCTACTCTCCGTCCATGACCTCCGGCGTGACTATGGCCGTAATCTGGAAGATCTTATTCAGCGGAGACCGGATGGGGTATCTGAACAATCTGCTTTTGGATCTGGGCTGGATCACCGAACCGATTCAGTTTCTTCAGTCCCCGGATTTTCTGATGCCTATCATGATTATCGTGGCCCTGTGGGGGAGCATGGGGGTGGGATTTCTCGCAATGCTTGCAGGTCTTTTGAACTATGACAGCAGTATTTATGAAGCGGCCAGCATTGATGGCATACGGAATCGAATGCAGGAAGTATTTTATATCACGATTCCCATGATGAAGCCGCAGATGCTTTTTGGTGCAGTTATGGCCGTGGTCAATACGTTCCAGGTCGGGAATATCGGAGTGGCGCTGAGCGGGACAAATCCCACCCCATCCTATGCGGGACAATTGATTGTCAATCATATAGAGGATTATGGATTTATCCGTTATGAGATGGGATATGCCTCCGCCGTTTCCGTTGTTCTGCTCCTCATTATCTATGGGGCGTCCAAATTGGCCAGAAGAATGTTTCGGGAGGATTGAGCCATGAAGAAAAGGATGATCCGGTCTGTTTTTTGTCCCGCTTTGCTCACTTTGCTGATGCTGCTTTTCCTCTGCCCTGCTGCATTTGCCTCCGATGCGCCGTATACCACCATGACACAGGATCACAGAGGCCGGCTTGTCAGCAGCCAGGACGGATACCTGCCACAAAACGCCATTACCAAGCTGGGAGGCAAGGAGCTCAAGAAGCCGGGCGACATCTTTATAGACGGAAAGAATATGCTTTACATTGCCGATACGGGAAATGCCAGGGTGGTACGTTGCACACTGGAAGGGGAATTCCTTGCCTCCATCGGGGAAGGGGTGCTGAAGGGTCCTACCGGTATCTTTGTGGATGAAAAGGGCAATCTCTATGCGGCGGACCCCAGGCAGGGGAAAATCATTGTTTTCTCATCTGACGGAAAGCAGATCGGGGAATATGGCAAACCGGAAGGCCCCCTGTATGGAAAGAAGAATAAGTTTGTTCCCAAAAAGCTGGTGGTGGATGCTGCCGGAAGCCTTTACGTTATTGCAGAGGGCAACACCAACGGAATTGCCCAGATCGGGGAGCAGAAGGACTTTCTTGGATACTTCGGGGCCAACAGTACACCGCTTCCTATTCGGGACGCCTTTCGCAGATTGATTTCCACGAAGGAACAGAAGCAGCAGCTAAAGCGAAATGTTCCTCCTTCTCCCGTCAATCTTGCCATAGATGACAGGGGACTGATCTATACTGTGACCCAGGGATCCGAAGCAAACGGGGTGAAGAAGTTCAATATGGCCGGCATCAATATGCTGAACAATGTGCTTTCCGATGAGAACATCGCGGATGTGGCAGTCGGTTCGATAGAAAACATATTTGTCGTGTCTGCCACCGGATATCTCTATGAATATTCCAGGGAAGGGGATCTGCTCTTTCTGTTCGGCGGCAGCGATGACGGAAAGAACCGCAGCGGTCTGTTCGTCAATGCGGCTGCCATTGATGTGGATGCATCCGGACATTTGTATGTTCTGGATCAGGAAGCCGGCAAAATACAGGTTTTTGAGCAGACCGAGTATGCGGATACTGTTCACCATGCCTTGCGTCTCTACCAGGAAGGACATTATGTTGAAAGCAAGGAGCCGTGGGAGGAAGTGCTCCGGCAGAACAGCTTCTTTGACTATGCCTACAGGGGTTTGGGGCAGGCCTATTACAAGCTGGAGGATTACGACCGATCCCTGTCGGCATTTCGCCTGGCAGGGGATAAGGACGGCTACTCCGATTCCTTTTGGGAAGTGCGGAATGTTTTTCTGAAAAATCATCTTTTTTTGATACTTATCATCTTTCTCGTGTTGTATGTCTTCAGAAAGGCCCTTCAGAAGCTGGATCGGAAATTTGGCATACTCCGGCCGGTCCGGGGCTTCCTGTCTTCAGCCGGGGACAAGCGACTGGTACGGGAGCTGCGATTTGTGGCTTATGTGCCGAAAAATCCGGCGGATGCCTATTATGGGATTCAAAGAGAGAGCAAGGTCTCCATTTTCTCCTCCACTTTGCTGTATCTTGTTTTCTTCATCCTATATGTGGCGGACAAGTATTTCTCCGGATTTTTGTTCAAACGGGTACAGGAAGGGCGGTTTGAGCTGGGGATGGACGTCGCTTTGGTGTTCGGTATATTCTTCCTGTTTATTCTGTGTAATTATCTGGTCTCCTCCATCCGGGACGGAGAGGGAAAACTGAAGGATATATACTGCTCTCTGGCTTATGCGACCATGCCCTATCTGGTTCTGAAGCCTGTCGTTATTCTCTTGAGTCATGTGCTGACTCAGAATGAAGCTTTTCTGATTGGATTGCTGAACTTTATTGTTGTCCTCGCGATGGCAATTCTGATCGTCGTCATGGTTCGGGAGATTCAGAACTACTCCTGGCGGGAAACGTTTCAAAATATCGGCCTGACGCTGTTTACCATGTTTCTTTTCATTGTTGCCGGCGTAATCATCTTTGCTTTGATTCATCAGGTCGTTGACTTTGTTGTGTCCATCTGGAAAGAGGTGAGCTATCGTGTCTCATAGGAAGGTCGCTGCTTTTCTGCGGAATATTGGGATACTGATTTGTGTTGTGGCTGTTTTTGCCGGCCTGATCTATGCAATCAATCACAGAACGAAGGTAGCCGGGAAAGGAGGAAAAGCCGGGGACTTTTCAAAATTTTTGCCGGGGTCTTCCGATAGGGGGACAGGGGATTCGCCCTTTGTGGCTGCAGAAAATCAGAGGCTGAAAATGATTCTGGATCCGGTTTCCCTGGGGATTACCCTGGAGGACAAATCCACCGGCGAGACCATGTCCTCTGTTTTCAATCCGGGAAAGGATCCGCTGAATGAATCCTGGAAAGGATTTCTGGAGTCCGGTGTCGCCATCGAATTTTACAATGGAACTTCTCCTGCTTTGGAGCGGGCGGATATGTTCAACCGGTCGCCGCAGAAATACATAAAAAAGAAGGAAAATGGATTTCAGGCCACGATTTCCTACGAAAAACTGAAAATAGCCTTTACCGTTGTGGTGGAGCTGACAGAGGACGGCATGACCGCAAAGGTTCCGGCGGAAAGCATCTATGAAGGGGAGCAGTTCCGTCTGGGTGCAGTTTATCTGTATCCCTTCATGGGAGCTTCCCGTCTGGATGAGGAGAAAGGATACCTGTTTATTCCGGAAGGCTCCGGCGCGCTGGTGGAATTGCAGGATAACAAGGGCCGTTACAATGCTCCCTATGCCAAGAAAATATACGGGGAAAATATCGCCGTGGATGCTGAGGTTTCCCAGAAGATGAACTGGCCCAGTGTGAAGCCTCCGGAACAAATCGTTATGCCGGTTTTCGGCATCGCCCATACGGACCGGAACATGGCCCTGCTTGGCATTGCGGAGGACGGGACATCCGACGCTGAGCTTCTGGCCTACCCGAATGGCGTAATGACCAACTACAACTGGGTGACGGTGAAGTACCTGTACCGCAAGGAGTTTATTACACAGGTATCCCGTGGCAGCGGCATTATCGCCGCACCGAAGGAAGGAAGCTTCCGTGATGTGGGAGTACGGTTCATTGTGTTGTCCGGAGATCAGGCGGACTATTCCGGGATGGCAAAAGCCTACCGCAATTACCTGCTGAAAACAGACAGGCTGGAGAAAAAAGATACCGAGTTTCGGATTCGCCTGGATTTTCTGGGAGCAGAAAGCAAGAAATGGATCGTATTCAAGGCAAAGGTACCTATGACCACGGTGGAACAGATGGGATCCATGATGGAAAGACTGGAGAAAAAGGGCGTGGACCGGATTCTGCCGACCTATATGGGATGGCAAAGCGGCGGCCTTTCCCTGGCATACGGCAGCAACAACTATACCGTGGAAAAGTCGGTAGGAGATATGGATCAGCTGAACGGCCTGGCGGCCAGGCTGAAAAAGAAAGGCTCCGAGCTGATGCTGTATCAGGATTTCCTGTTGGCCAATCCGGACCGGAAGTATGACTCCTCCACCGATATCGCAAAGAATCTGGGAAAGACGATAGCGAAAAAGAAAACCAACAAGCCGTTGTACCCGGAATTCTATTATCTGACGCCTCCCCGTTCCCTGTCGGACTCGGGGAAATTCCGGGAGAAGTTTGAAGATACCAACCTTCATGGGATTACGGTAGGCTCCAATGCCAATACCCTATACTCTTATTTTTCCCGGGGCGCAGTGCATCCCAGGGAGGAAACCAGGAACATGACAGATTCCATGATGAAAGGATTCCAGGGGTATCAGAAGGCGATGATCCGACCCTTTGATTATCTGTGGAAATATACGGACCATTATTTCGATCTCCCCCTGGCGACTTCCAATTACAATTATATCAGTCGGGAGGTTCCGTTCCTGCCCATGGTATTGAAAGGAATCCTTCCTTATTATTCAGATTATGCCAACTTTGAGCCGAATCGAACAAAATTTTTATTAAAAATGGTGGAGTATGGGGCTTATCCGTCCTTCCTTCTGACCTGGGAGGACTCAACAGAATTGAAGGATACGAATTCATCGGATTTCTTTGCTTCCAAATTTACGGATTATGAACCGGTGGTCAAGGAATATTACAGATTGTTCCGGGAACTGCATGACCGGATCGGGGATGCGGGTATCCAGAAGCATGAGGCTTTGTCGGAGGATGTGGTGAAGGTTGTTTATGATAACGGGGTGGAGATTGTGGTGAATTATGGGAGGCAGGATTTCCCATACAGGAATGCAACGGTGGAGCCGCAGTCCTATCGTTTATTTGAGGTGAATTGATATGATCGGGAAACGAGGGTCCGTACGAAGTGTGACAGCTCGTCAGGAGAGAAAAGGTTATCTTTTTGTATTGCCCTGGACCGTGGGGTTTCTGATCTTTTTTGCCAACCCCATTGTTCAGTCTGTACTTTACAGCATTAGCAGCGTACGCATTACGGCAAAGGCAAGGATCGTGAAGCCGGTGGGTTTTGATAATTTTGCCTATATTTTTACAAAAGATATTTATTTTGTGGAACGCACGAAGGATTTCTTTATCAATACCCTCTTCAGTCTTCCGATCATATTGGTGTTTGCCCTGATGATTGCCATGCTGATCAACCAGAAAATCCACTTCAAGGGTTTCTTCCGGACGCTGTTTTTTCTTCCCATCATCGTTGTCAGCGGTCCGGTGCTGAATAACCTGATTCAGGAAGGCGCGACCACCGTGCCCATGATGGAGCAGTATGGGATTTACGATATTATCAATGAAACGCTGCCAAGCTTTCTGAAAAGTCCGATTACCTATCTGTTCCAACAGCTGATTCTGATTTTGTGGTATTCCGGTGTGCCGATTCTGATCAACCTGGCCGGGCTGCAGAAAATTGATTCGAATCTGTATGAGGCCGCTTTGATCGACGGTGCGTCTGCCTGGGTGGTATTCTGGAAGATTACCCTGCCGGCCTTGAAAAGCATTCTGTTGGTGGACGCAATTTATATTCTTGTATTTCTGGGGACATCGGAGATCAATGAGGTAATCGGTCTGATCAAGTCCAATATGTTGAATCCCAATACCGGGTTTGGCATTGCCTCTGCCATGGCCTGGATCTATTCCCTGGGGCTGCTGCTTATTATGGGAGTCATATATTTGATCGCCGGGCGGGAGAAGTCCAATGCGGAAGAAAAACACGCCAAAAAGGAACAGAAGATACAGAAAAGAAAAATAGCAAAGCTGGTCAAACAGGGAGGGAGATGAAATCATGCAAAACGCAGTAACTCAGAAAAACAGGATTTGGCTGGAAAATCATAAGAACAAGGCAAGGAAACTTCTTTTTGGGACGAGAAGTAAAAGCGGCATCCTTTTTTTGACCTTTGTATATATCATGCTGATTGCTCTGGGGTTTATCTATCTGTATCCCATTCTGCGCATGTTTGTCACGAGCTTTATGTCTCTGGATGATCTGCTGGACGATTCCGTTAAATGGATTCCGACACATATCTCATTGGGGAACTACAAGCAGGCTCTGGAGGTTATGAAGTTCCGGGAAAACATCGGTCCCACCCTGTTGCTTTCCGTTGTTCCCTCCCTTTTCCAGACAGCCATCAGTGCCATAACGGGATATGGATTTGCCCGATATCACTTTCGCGGGAAATCCTTCCTGATGCTTTTGGTACTGCTGACCTTTGTGGTCCCGCCTCATGTCATGATGGTACCGCGATATCTGATGTATTCAGATTATAAAATGATCGGGACCATGAAGGTGCTGATTTATCCCGCCATGCTGGGCCAGGGGCTGAACAGCGCGATCTTTATTCTGATCTTTACCCAGTTTTTCAGGCAGACGCCTGCTTCCCTGGAAGAAGCAGCGAGGGTGGATGGAGCCGGGGATCTCCGGATATTTTTGACCATTGCCGTTCCTCTGGCTGTACCGGCCTTTGTCGTCTCCATTTTGTTTTCTTTCGTCTGGTATTGGAATGAGACCTACTTCAGTTCCCTCTTTTTGGGAAGCGCCAATATCGGCAATCAGAAATCCATTTCCACGATTCTGATGGAGCTTATGCGGTTTGAAGACAACTATAAAAAGTATATTCAGCAGGTGTCGGGATCCTGGTCTACCGGGACATCCGCAGATACTGTGGTAAATGAGGCAATCCGTATGGCGGGAACGATGGTGAGCATTCTGCCGCTTCTCATTGTGTATTTTCTGCTTCAGAGATATTTTGTGGAAAGTATTGAACGCACCGGGATTACCGGGGAATAATTTTTCAGGTCATAACGGCGAATGCCGATGTGATAAATGGGACAAAAAAGAAGGAGGAGTGAAATCGTGAAGCATTTTGGGAAAAAGAGTGTTGTTTTGCTGCTGGTAATGGTTCTTACGCTTTCCGCCCTGAGCGCCTGCAAGGGTGGGGACAAGACAGCTGGCCAGCCGAAAGGCGGCAAGGAAAACAATTCCGCGGATGCTGACGGGAAGGGCAAAGACGACGGAAAAAAGTCCGGTAAGGAGGGTGGCCTGGATCCCATGACGAAGGAGGATATCACGTTGTCCTATGCCTGCTGGGGTCTGAAGGAAAAGGGTGAAATCGAGGCGAGAGACGAACAACTGGCAGCCTTTACGGACGCCTATCCCAATATCCATGTGAATTTTGTGGAGATCGAACAGGACAACTGGAACGAAGCATTGTATAACAATGCGGCTTCCGGTACGTTGCCGGACGTTTTTTGGGTGTTCAGTGTGACCGATGCGGTAAAGAATCAATGGGCACTGGATGTAACGGATCTGTTTGACGCTGACCCGGATACAAAGGAGATTTATCCGGGAGTACGGGATTTGTCGACCATTGCGGGGCACAGGTTCCATGTACCCTGTGTCATGTTCCCCCATATGATTTTTCTCAACAAAACCCTGTTTGAAAAGTATAACGAACCCCTGCCGGATTATGACTGGACTGTGGATGATTTCAAGAAAATTGCGGAACGGATGAGCCATCCGGAGGATTATTATTTCGGAACTTCCCAACCCATCTATTACGATCTGATGGACGCCTGGTATAACGGAAAAACCCGTTACGGCTGGGACGGGAAAAAGTATGATATGGGACAGACCTGGGTAGATGCCTGGAACTGGAGGCTGGACTGGATTGACCAGAAGGTTTGCGAGTGGATGAGCGAGGATGAAAAGCAGAATGTCCTGGGTGATCCTGCAGCATGGCCTCCGGGAAAAGGACGGGTAGCCATGCATATTGACTGGCCCTGGACCATAGCCAAATTTCAGGATGAAGTGTCCAAGGAAACGGGAATGGAATTCCTGTTCTATCCATTGCCCAAGGGACCCACCGGACGCCAGATGGCCCTGATTGACAACAGTGTGATTTCTGCCACCACGAAACACCCCAGGGAAGCCTGGGAACTTCAGAAATGGACTTCCTGGGGAAAGGAAGCCTGTAAGAATCGTTTGGCAGGATACAAGAAAGCAGGAGCGCCGGTATCACGTCTACCTGTTATTACCAACAAGGAGGTCTGGAAACAGATCATTGACACAGCTCCCAATGAGTCTATGAAGGCATTTTATGAACATCTGACGGATATTACGCCATCTCCATGGCCCATTGCGCCCGGCTGGGCGGATTTTGATGCCTGGATGGGAGATCAGGACATGATAGGCAAGATTGAACGCCGGGAAGTCCGTCCGGAGGATGTTGTGGAGGAACTGAACGATAAATTGAATGAATTCAGGGAGAAAGACGTGGAGCTGATCAAAGAGCTCTATTCCATCAAGTAAAAATAACGGAGTCAATGCAGGCATGCAGGAGGGAGTCTGTATGCCTGCATTTTAAGGAGGTTGGATTATGAGTGTCCGACAGGCGACCCGGATTGATCCAAAGAGATTTCACAAAAGTCAGCTGAAAATTTACGCCTATTTGATCCCCATTTCCATTTTTATGCTGCTTCCCATTGTATATATCATAAATCACGCCTTTAAGCCGATCAATGAGCTGTTTGCCTTTCCACCCCGGTTTTTTGCGCATCAGCCCACAACGGATAATTTTCGAAAGCTGTTTCAGACTACCCAACAATCAGGGATCCCCATGGGGCGGTATCTGTTCAACAGCATTGTGATTACCGTTGTCGTTGTGCTTCTGACCGTTGTCATCAGTTCCATGGCCGGCTTTGCCCTGTCGAAACTGAAGTTTCGCGGAAAGGACCAGCTGTTTGAGATCAACACCATTGCCCTGATGTTTGTGCCGGTAGCGGTAACCATTCCAAGATATCTGGTCATAGACCGGCTGGGGATCATGGATACCTATCTGGCGCACATTCTTCCGCTGATGGCCATGCCGGTGGGGCTGTTCCTTGTGAAGCAGTTTATTGACCAGGTGCCGGATGAGCTGATGGAAGCGGCGGTGGTGGACGGTGCGTCCCATTACCGTATTTACTGGAAGATCGTGCTGCCGATGATCCGGCCTGCCCTTGCTACGATTGCCATCCTGGCGTTTCAGGCGGTGTGGAACAATGTGGAGACTTCCACTTTGTTTGTCACACAGGAGAACATGAGAACCCTGGCGTTTTTCATGAATTCCCTGGCTTCCAACACCAATATTGTTGCCGGACAGGGCGTTGCTGCAGCGGCTGGTCTGATTATGTTCATGCCAAATGTTGTTCTCTTTGTGATTCTTCAAAGCAATGTCATGAACACAATGGCTTACTCCGGGATGAAGTAGCGGCAGATGGCTGATAATCGGACGGACTGCAGGAAGGAAAGCAGGAGAAGGAAAGATCGGGAGGGGAGAAAAATTGCGGTTTTCTGATTTCTGTAAAAAAGCCGGCATCTTGTTCATTGCCCTGTGTATGGCATTTTCTGCCGGATGCAGACCGGGAAAGCCCCGCGGTGAAAAGACTGCTGTAAAGAAAGCCAGGAAGGAGATAGAAAACGACATGCGGGAGAAGATTCCTCACCGGACGGAACGAGTTGGGTCCGAAAAGGCGGAAACCTATCAGAATCCCATGGAGATCAAGGGCCAGCATGGGAAAAGTCCATTCACCGGGAGTGGGGAATATGGGATCGGAGATCCTTTCGTGATGCGGTATAACGGCAGATATTATCTGTATCCCTCTTCCTGCGAAAACCGGGTCCGGGTCTATGAATCCGTGGATCTGGTTCACTGGGAGTATAAGGGGTATGCCACGGAAGGCGATGATGTGTATTTTGCCTACGCACCGGAAGTGGTATATTACGACGGATCCTTTTATATGTGCACCTCTCCGGAAGGCAAGGGCCATTTTATTCTGAAAAGTGAAAGTCCCCTGGGACCGTTTCGACCGGTAACCGATAATTTCGGACATTCCATAGATGGCTCTTTCTGGATCACGGACGATGAGGACCTGTTTTTCCTTTATCCGGGAGAAAACCGGATTCACTCAGCCCGTCTGGATCCTGCAACCATGCTGCCTTCTCTGCGGAAGGTGGATCTGAATGCCACCCTTCACGGCTGGACAGAGGGCCCCGGGATGTTCCGGCGGGGGAAGTATCATTACCTGACCTATACAGGAAATCATGTGCTCAGTACCGGATACCGGGTTGCCTATTCCTATACCGGGGACAATCCCTTCGGGCAGTATATCATGCCGGAGGATAATATCCTCTTTTTGCGGTCGGAGCAGGAGGATCCGTTTCACGGGCTGGGGCACAGTTCCAATGTGACAGGCCCGGATCTGGACAGCATTTATTCCCCCTATCATAATCTGGTTGCGCTGGACGGTCCCCAGAGAAGGTATGACCTGGACCGGCTGATGACCAACGGCGGGCTGGTTTACAGCACGGGAGACACGAGCTTTCCGGTACCGGTTCCCTCCATGCCTTCCATATATGGATGGCTGGACGAAGAAGATCCGCATACTACGGAATCCTTTATGGTTTCTGATCAGGGAATCCTGAGCAACGACAGGGTACCCGGCGTCTTTACCGCAGAGTATCATTTTCGATTGTCAGGGGAAAAATGTCCGGTGGATCTGAAGTTCGGGATTGACGGGGACTCCTGGTGGGCGGTCCGGGTGGATACGGAAAACAACACGCTTTCTCTAGTCTCGGCAGATCATGGGGTGGAGAAAAGGGTGGCTATGGAAAAGATCAGAGTCCACAACTATCAGAGATTGTGCACGGTTCGTGTGGAGAATACGCCGGAGGTGACCTATGTATACTGGAATGGCGCCCGAAAGCTGGCGCTTCACAAGGCGGATATTCCAGGGGGAAAAATCGGGGCTTCCGGCAGCCATGCCATATTCGGTTATATCGCGGCCAACGGGGAGGCTCTGGGTTCCGGGGATTTCGATGGGGTCAAAAACCTTCCCGGCAAGTTTGCCGCCATGCATTATCTGAAAGGAGAAAACCGGGGCTTTCATATCCGGAAGGCGGCAGAAAAGGAAGACGGACTGCGTCCCGGAGAAAAGGAAAGCAGTATGGTACACCGGAACGGATCCCATTCCCTGGTTCTGAACACTCCCGGTGACTGGACCGAATATTCTGTCAATGCTGCCGAAGACGGTCTTTACGGCGTTACGGCCACTTTGGGTCCGGAAAGCAGCGGTGCGGTGTGTCAATGGATTGTGGATGAAGATCCCGGCCAGGCGTTTTCATTTACGGTCCCGGAGACAGGACTGGAAAAGGAGGATCTGGCGGGGCTCCATCTTGGAAACCTGGAGCTGGAGAAGGGATTTCATACGCTGACGCTTTGCCTTCTGGAAGGGGAGCTGCGGGCAAACATGTTTGAATTTCATAACATCACATCCCGGGACTGGGATTATGACAGTCAGTTTTCCATCCGGCAGGACCGGAAGGAATGGCTGCTTCTGGGGCCATGGAAGATGCAAGGCGGAAAACTGGCGATAAAAGGTGAACAGGATGGAATGGCCGTGGTTGGCAAGCCGGGAATGATGGATTATGAAATGGATCTGGATATGGAAATTCCCCGGAAAGGATCCGGCGAATCCGGGGTCATGTTCCGTGTGACGAATCCATCCCGGATGGATGCACAGGTACGGGAATCCTTTACCGGGTATGGGCTCAGCATCGGCGAAGAAAATATGACATTCTGCAAGTATAACTATGGCAAAATAGGAACCAGTCGTATCATCCGGCTGGGGGAAAATCATTCGGATCATGTCCGGCTCCGGGTCGTCGTTCAAAACAACCGGATCCGCATTTACCGGAAAGGGGAAAAGAAACCGGCAATGGACTTTTACGATCCCCGGCCATGGCTGTACGGCCGGATTGGATTCTACAGTTTCGGAAGGGAACTGACAGTCCGCCACCTTTCTGTGAAACCAATTCCTTTCACGAACTCATCAATACAGTAATCCGAATCCGTTTACGGGGATCTGAAGGTCAGGGCGGATTAGCCTGTTCTCCCGCTGTCATCTCAAGAAATTCATTTCTGGTTTCGCATTTTTTGCCAGAAAGATGGGGATACTATCGGTTGAGCAAAGCAGAAATGATGGGAATGCTTTTGTATCATTCATTGGAAACTGGCTCATTTTATCATGTATTATTGTTGCATGATTGCATGAGTTCCATGTGTCAAGCTTTCAACGGAGAAGGGAGGATGACCATGAAAGACAGGAAGAAAAGAAGCGGGATGGTTCGGCAGGCAAATCTTTCCACCAGACTTGCACCAATGGTATTTCTGGGGCCGGCCATTATTCTGTTGATTCTGATTTCTGTTGTGCCATTATGTTATTCACTGTATCTGAGCACACAAAACTACAATCTTTCCATGCCAAATCGGCCGATGAAGTTTGTCGGGCTGGAGAACTACCGCACCATGCTCTTAAAACCTGCGTTTCGGGAATCTCTGGGCTGGACGCTGATCTTTTCCTCGGTGTCGGTGGTGTTTGAAACCGTCCTCGGTCTGGGCATTGCCCTGATGCTGCACAGTGACAGCACAAAAAGATATTCGGCGCCGTTCAAGACCATTATGATTATCCCGATGATGATTGCGCCGGTGGTATCGGCAACCATCTGGAAACTGATGTACTATCCGGTATATGGCGTGTTGAACAACACATTGACCATGCTGGGAATCAATGGTCCGAACTGGCTCGGCGAAACGTTTTATGCGAAGATTGCCATTATCATTGTGGAGATCTGGGGGGCAACGCCCTTTTGCATTCTGGTATATCAGGCGGCGCTGAATACCGTATCCACGGAAATGATCGAAGCAGCCAGGGTGGACGGAGCCTCGGCAGGCCGGGTTTTCTTCAGCATTACCCTGCCGAGCATCCGGAATTTCATTGCATTGGTGGTGTCCATCCGGATTGCGGATTCCCTGCGGATATTTGACATCGTCATGCAGTTGACAAACGGGGCCCCCGGATCCACCACGGAAACCATCGGAACTACGATTTACAAGGCAGCGTTCCGGTATTATCAGGTAGGGCAGGGGTCGGCCGGTGCATTCCTGTTCTTTATCGTCATATCCATCGTATCATTGCTGTCCATGATGCTGATGAGAAAACGGGAAGACTAAGGAGGTGACTCATTTGAAATCAAAAAAACGTTCCGGGCACGCCGGGCGGGTTGGTATGTTTATTGGTCTGCTGGTGGCTGCAGTTTTTTTCCTGTTCCCCATATACTGGGCAATTACCATGTCCTTTAAAAAGAAGGGGGATATCCTTGTGACGATCCCGCAGTTCTTTCCCATTCGGCCAACACTGGAAAACTATGTGGAAATCATGCAGAGATCCAGTTTCCCGACGTTTGCAGGGAACAGCATTATGGTTTCCCTTGTGACCACGTTGATCTGCGTGATCATTGCTGCAATGGCAGGTTATGGACTGACGCGGTTTTCCGTATCGGGACGCAGTCAGATTTCCACCGGGATCTATATCATACGTATGGTGCCCGGGCTGGTTTACACGGTACCGCTGTATATGATCTACCAACAGATTCATCTGATTGACAACCGCTGGGGTTTGATCCTTGCATACTGTACCTTTTCCCTTCCCATGTCCATATGGCTGTTCCTCAGCTTTTATGAGGAGATCCCGAAGGAAATCTATGAATCAGCAAGCATTGACGGATGCTCGGACTACAGAATGTTTATTTCCATTGCCCTGCCGCTGGTTTTATCCGGCGTTTCCGTTGTTGCGATTCTCTGCTTTATTGGAGCCTGGAATGAGTTCAGCCTGGCACTGACGCTGACCTTCCGGGATGCTTATAAAACACTGCCCATCGGCATTAATTCCATGATCCAGAGGGAACGGGATACGCCCTTTGGTTCCATGGCTGCGGTGGGAACCATGGCCATGCTGCCTGCCATTATTCTTTCGCTGACCATGCAGAAGTACATTGTGAAGGGATTTACTGCCGGTGCGGTAAAGGGATGACTGCATTTGAAAGGGCAGCCCGGCCGGCAGGCGGGGCCAAAAGGATGTCGATCATATTATAAAATCCATGTTAGCAAAATGATAACAGGAGAGGTGAATCATTGATGAAAAAGTGGAAATCCATTTTAGCCGTTTTGCTGTGTATGCTGCTGCTGTCTGCTGCGGCATGTAAATCCGGCACTTCCAACAAAAAGCCCGGCGCCACGGCAACCCCGGGAGCTTCCGAAGCCCCGGTAAAGGGTTCGGTTTTAAAGAAATATCCGATGCTGAAAAATCTTGATCTGGACGGCACACTGAAGCCCGGTATGTACAAGGGTCGGAAGATTGTCGTCGCCACCAGCGCCGGGGACTATGAAAAAAGTATGAAGGTATACAAACAGCTGTTTCATGAACTGACCGGCGGTGAAGTGGAAATACAGTCTTTCCCGGACCAGTTGTTTGAAAAGGCACAGATGGCTCTCAATACCGGCGGCCAGTTTGACGTGATTGTCATGCCCATTGCCTATATCCATTCGTTTGCCTATTCCGGACTGCTTGCAGACTTAACAAAAATGCTCAGCTCCAAGGCAAGCCCGGGGTACGATCCGGACGATTTTCTTCACGGCCTGTACGATACTTACGCAAACTACAATCATATGACTGTTGCGCTTCCCTTCAAGCCGGATGCGCAGATGCTTTTTTACCGCAAGGACCTTTTTGAGGATGAAACGCAGAAAAAGAACTTTAAGGCAAAGAACGGACGGGATCTGACCGTTCCGGAAACACCGGAGGAAATGCTGGAAGTCGCCAAATTCTTTACCAAATCCATGAATGCGGATTCCCCGGTTCAGTATGGATATTCCAGCATGATGAGCAAGCCCAACAGCCGTTTTTCCTGGTTCAACCGGCTTGGTTATTACGGCGGAAAGGAAGTTGGCAACAATTTTGAGCCGGGCTTTACGAACGGCAGCGGGGTAAAAGCCCTTCAGTTTCAGGTGGATTTGCTGAAATGCGCTCCCAAAGATGTCCTGACCTTTGACTGGGATACATCCAACACTTATTTCGCCCAGGGAAACGCAGCCATGATGGAACAATGGCCGGGGCTGTATCTTACCTGCAATCAGGAAGGTTCCCCAACCAAAGGGAAAGTGGGATATGCGGTTTGTCCGGGCAAGAGCCCGACCCTTGGCGGATGGGCCATGGCAATCACAGGGGACAGCGCTGAGAAGGAAATGGCGTTTAAGTTCTGCGAAATGGTTACCTCCAAAGACGGCGAATATATCAAGATCGCATACACGATGGATCCGTGCCGTACATCGAATTACGAGCGTGACATTGTAAAGAAAACCAGCGATCCGGCATTCTATAAGGCACTGATGGACAGCCTCTCCGTTGCGAGGCAGCTTGCCGATACGGATATTCCGTTTGTGTCCGGAGAGATTGCGGATATTGAAGAAAACTCGATCCAGTCCGTGCTGGTGGGAAAACTTTCCGTGAAGAAAGCCGTCGACCAGATGTCCAGGCAGTTCAAGGATGCGGTCAAAGGCGTCAGCGATCAGCTGAAATCCCCCAAAAAATCAAAGTCATAGTCACAGAAGACATAGGAACAGAGGACATAGGAATAAACAGAACCGATGCGGGCCCCTTTTGGGGTCCGTTCCATATAAATTAATAAATTGCGAAAGGACGTCGCATATGAAAACATATCAGAATCCTCTTTCACTGCCCGGGCAGGATCCGGAGCAGGGGCTCGGCGATCCATTTGTTTTTCGGTTTAACGGGCGGTATTATCTGTGCCCTTCCCCCGGCGGGGAAAAGCAGGGTGTCCTATTATGGGAATCCACGGATATGACGACGTGGAGTTTCCTGGGGAATATAGCTCCCGATGCATTGCTGCACCATATGTATGCACCGGAGATCTTTTATTACAACGGTACATTTTTTCTCGTCGGATCCCCGGACGGGGAAGGACATTACATCTTTGTTTCCGATTCACCCGGAGGCCCGTACCGAAAGCTGACGGGAAATCTCGGTCAGACCATTGACGGTTCCATGTTTGCGGACAATGATGGGTCGCTTTATTTCTATCATGCGGAGTATCCCTCCATATACGGGCACCGCATGGATCCGGACGGAACCCTGCATCCCGGTCAGGAGCTGTACGGCACTTCCATGGGGCACTGGACGGAAGGCCCCGGGGTTTTTCTGCGCGGAAACAAATACTACATTACCATGACAGGCAATCACCTGCACTCCCGGGCCTACCGTGTGGACTATGCATACAGCAGCGAGGGTCCGCTGGGCCCGTTCCGGATACCGCGGAATAAAACACTGCTGGTCAACTCGGCATATGAATATGGAAGCCTGGGACATTCCTCCACGGTGATCGGTCCGGATCTGGACAGCTACTGGATTTTCTATCACAGCTTCCGGATGGAGCCGAAGGACGCCAGCCATGGGATCCGCCGGCACGGCCGGTTTGTTCACATGGACCGCATGCTGTTCAACGGGGATGAACTGTATGTAAGCGGGCCGAGCCTTTCGGAAACGCCGGTGCCGGAGCTGCCGGATTTTTATGGCTGGGCGGATGAGGGCCCGGATTCCCGGCTGTTCCTGCATAAAAATACGTTTGTGCTCTCCAAAGGGGAAATGTCCCCGTGTGGAACAGCGGAAATCACGTTTTTGCCGGGAGAAAATGGCGCCGCTGTTTTTGCCTGGCAGGATGTGTCCAATTATCTCGAAGTGATGCCCTGTGACGGGGAGCTCCGCATCTTTTCCGTGAAGGACGGCAGCCGGAGCTGTCTTTTTGAAGCACCTCTTTTTAAAGGCTTTCGGCAGGATGTGCTGCATACCCTGAGGATGGAGGGAGACGAAGAAAACATTACCTTTTTTGTGGACCGGATGCGCAAGGGATGCATTTCGACAGTTTCCCCTGCCGGGCGGATCGGAACGAAGGATGCGCTGCGTACATCTTATGTGGCATTTACCCATCATGTTCACCAATCCAGCGACAGGGAGCATTATCAGCATATCCCCGGTTATCTGGGCTGCATGACGGCACTGCCCGGCAGCGGCGGCGAAGCACTGGCCTGTCCGCAGGAGGAAACACGGCGGATCCTGCATGCCGGAGAGAGCGTCCGTTACCGGATCAACGTGACCCGGGAAGCACGGTATCATCTTCAGGCCACTCTGCAGTCCTTTGGCGATACCAAAGTGGAGTGGTGCGTGGAATCAGAGAAAGGACAGGGAAAAGGACAAAGGGAGTTTTCCGTTCAGCCGGCCCTTCAACGGGTGGGGCTTGGCACGGCTGCCCTGAAGAAAGGGTGCCAGGAATGGACCCTGACGGTTCTAAGCGGGGCACTGCAGCTGCGCGGATTTGATCTTTTCCCGGTGGAGAAACCTTTCGCCGAGGAATTCAGCGGCCTTACGCTGTGTAAAAACACGGAGCAAATCGAAGGGGACATCTGCATTGACCGGATGGAAGGGCTGCAGATGGACCGTCCGGGTCACGCCCTGTGTCAGTTTGGGTCCCGGTTTCATACCGAGGAGTGCATGGAGGCTGATGTTGTTTTCCGCGGGGATGAGATCCGTCGTTCCGCAGGCATTTTTCTCCGTGTCAGTGAAAATTCCTTCTATCCGGATCAGGTATGGATCGGTCATCGGGGATATTATGTTGGGTTTGACGGAAACCACGTATTTATCTGGCGTATGAACTTTGATAAAAAAGTGCTGGCCCAGGCCCGCTTTCCCATTTTGCCGGAGACTTCCTGCCGGATCCGTGCGGAGATCCGGGGGAATGAGATCACGGCATCCGTAAACGGGAAATATGTCATCTCGGCTGTGGACGATGATTCCCTGCCCTACGGAGTGGCAGCGGTGGGTTCCTTTGGGGCGCGCGTTACCTTTTCACGCGTCCGCTTTGATCTGAAATAACGGGTAATTAAATCTTCGAAGATGTGAATGCACGAAAGGAGAGCATGGATATGATTTGGACGGATCATTTTACGGAGGAGTCCCTGCAGCCTGCGCACTGGGTTTTTTGCAATATGACCAGTCCGTGTACGGAGGTCGCAAAGCATGTGGGGGATTCGGTCCTGGCGCTTCCGGAGCATGACAGATGGAACGAAGGAAATTGTCTCCTGAGCCGTCGCTTTCTGCAGGAAACCAGCTGTGTACAGGGCACGTTTACCGGATGGGACAGGGAAATCTCCGGTGCGGCAGTGGGATATTATGCAGGGGACGGCAGCTTTTCCAACTATGTGCTCCTTGCTGCCACAGAGACGCATATTGAGCTGCGCGTTCCCTCCGGCGGACAGAACGGGGACGCTTTTATGCCGTCCCAGCCCAAATGGTACATCGTCGCGCAGACGGAGTGGCAGCCCGGGTTCCCGGTACAGCTGACCCTGAGGCGAAACGGGTGTGCCTATCGTGGGGAAGTCAACGGAAGGCTTTGCCTGGAGGCGGATATCCCGGAGATCCAGGGGGACGCAAGGGCTTTGTTCAAGGCCCTGCCGTGGACGAATCGGCTGATGCCGGGGTACGCCTATCTGGACCGGGCCGGCATGGAAGGATTTGCCCCGACAGGAGAGCTGTCCGGCACCGTCCGGGATGGGACGACCCAGGCACCGATACCTTATGCGGGTGTGCATATCGCCGGATTCGATACGTTTTTTACACGGGCGGATGAAAGGGGGCACTTTCATATAGGAAACGTACCCCGCGGCACCCATATGCTGATCGCCGCCGCAGAAGGCTATGCGTTTTCCGGCACGGAAGTTTCCTGTATCCCGGGACAGCTGCGGGAGGAATCCCTTGCCGTTCTTCCGGAAAGCGCAGGGAACTGTCCGCGGAAAGAATACAACAACCCTTTGTTTGACCGGAGGGAAAGCGGTTTTCTGCAGCTGAACGGAACCTGGGAATTCCAGTTTGATCCAAATAACGCCGGAATTCAGGAACACTGGTATGAGCCGGAACATGCCCGGTTCGACCGGCATATCCGGGTTCCGTTTTCCTGGGCTTCCCTGATGGGCTTCGGGGAAGAGCATCTTGTCTGCGGAGACACCCTTCATGAGAGCAATACCATGTTCAACAATTATCACCGGACCGGGGAGCATGCCTGGTACCGCCGGAGGTTCACCGTTCCCGGATCTTTTCCGGCCGGGGAAGGTGTCATTCTGCACATCGGCGCGTGCTCCAACGTCACAAATGTCTGGCTGGACGGCCGGTATCAGGGCATGCGGGTGGACGAATACAGCGATCTTTCCTTTGACCTGGGCCGGCTTGCCCCGGGTTCGGAGCATTTGCTCGTCATAAAGGTGCAGTATCCTCATGATATCCCCTCCCACAATATGGGTAAACAGATTTTCTGGTTTTCCAGCGCGCCGGGGATCTGGCAAAGTGTATGGCTGGAGCACCGTGCCTCCGCCTATATTGAAATCTTTCACCTGACGCCGGAGCTGGAGTTCGACGGGGAAACCTGTACCGAAGCGATGGTGCGGGTATCGGTATCCGCCGCCGGAGTGGAAGAAGGGCAGGATGGACAACTTCATTTGTCGCTAAGGGCGCCGGAATCCGGCAGAACCTTTGAGGCGGATATTCCCCTTTTGCATGGCAGAGGACAGGCGGCAATCCCTGTCGCGGACCCGGAGCTTTGGCAATACCGGGAAGGGCGTCTTTACCAAGCGGAGGCAAGGCTTTTTGTTTCCGGAAAACAGGCCGATGCCGTAAAAAGCTATGTCGGGCTCCGCAAGGTGGAAACGAAATGGCTGCCCGGGCACAGCCCGGAGGAGACCCGGGACCCGGAGGAGCAGTATCAGTATGTATACCTGAACAACCGGCCGTTCTATGTGCTTGGGGTTCTGGATCAGTGCTACAACCCATTCGGCATTTACACATACCGTAGTTTTGGAAAGGAAGGTCTTCAGGGAGTACGGGGATCCATCGCTTATGACATCAACCGGACCCTTGCCTATGGATACAACGTGTCCCGTGTTCACATCAAGGAAAACGAACCGCTTTGGTATTACGAATGCGACCGCGCAGGGCTGCCCGTCTGGACCGAGCATCCGTCCAACTTTTATGCGGAACCGGAAAATCCGAACTGGCAGACGGCATATCGCCGGGAAATGACCGGCATGCTGTCCCGGCTGCACAATCATCCCTCCATCCTCATGGTATCCAGCATCAACGAATCCTGGGGCATCACTGGTACCCACAACCGGACGCCATGGGAAAATGAACTGAAATCCCGTTTTCTGGAAGAGGTTGCCCGTGAAACAAAGCAGGCCTGGCCCCACGTTCTGGTTTGTGACAATTCCGGATATGGGAAAACCGCCGCGTGTGAGCTGAATGACTTTCATATCTATCCCGCGGGGCATTGGGATGCCAAAAAGCGCTGGGAAAAGCTCGTCCGGGCCTGCTATCCGGGTTCCACCTACAACTGCATTCATCACAGTCACTCGCCCCATGCCATCGGGGAAGCGGTGCAGACCGGCCGGCCGGTTCTGGTCAGTGAATTTCTTCATATCAACGGCATTGACATGCAGCTGCGCATGTTTCAGAAGATTGCCGGATATGTGCGCATGAACGTGGCATCCCATGAGACGGAGGATTCCGGTCCACTGACCGCGGAACGATGGGAGCGGGATTATGGATACGTGGATTCGGATGGGAATCCCGTCGGCTATGATATGGTCAACAACATGGACATGGTGGTCTGGGATCAGAACCGCATCTTTTATGCCGGGCCCGGTGAAACCGTATCTGTGGATCTTTATACTTCCCATTTTTCATGGAAAATCGTGAAAAAGCCGATCCTTCACATTTCGGTAACAGGGATCGACACGATGGGGCGATACCTGCCGGATTTGTTTTCCCGGGATACGGCTGTGGATTTCACGCCGTTTGCTGTGGAAAAACAGGCTGCTTTTGAAATGATCGTTCCCGAAACCATCCGGGGCGCTTATTTGTTTGCGGAAATAAAGGACGGGAAAACCGTTCTGTGCCGCAACTATGTTCAGCTTTGCGTGCACAATGTTCGGGACAGTATAGGGAAACTGGCTGAGATTTCTGTGGAAAACTATCGGAGCGCACAGGGCGGTTATCTGTTTGAAGAAAGCTGCGGCGGGGCTTCGGCCGTTGCCGTTCATGGGCACGGATCCCTGGAATATTCATTTACGTTGGAACGATCCGCGGCGAATGTTGTACTCATTCTGGAAGCCGGTGCCAGGGAGGGGAAGAATGCCGTAAAGGTAACCGATGAACGTCTTCATGGGAGCCATATTGAAATCCATCTGGATGGGAAACTCCTGCAAACCATCGCGCCGGCAGACGACCCTTCGGACGAACGCGGCCTCTTTTCCAATGCCATGCAGGGCGGCGATCCGTATCATTATGGCAGGACCGGCCGGCTTGGCTACGGGGAGCGCTTTGAAGTGCCGGTCCCGGATGGACTGGACAGAGGAACACATACCCTGCGCTTTTGCTGTGATGAAGGAGGCATGACCCTGTACGGCGCCTATTCCGGCCGCTATGGCTTTGCACCCTGTTTTGTGGAAAATTTACGCAAATAACTTTTTAAGCCGTTATACCATCCTGGGTTTCGTAATTTGAAACAGGATGGTATAATCGGAAGAGACGGGGAAAAAAGATGGGGGGAGAGGTTTCTGTGAGGATCATGATAGAGGACGGCATGATTTATGACGGCAGCGGCGGAAAGGCTTATAACGGGGATATTCTGATCGAAAACGACCGGATCGCGGCAATCCGTGTCCGACAGGGAATTCCTGCCGATAAAGAGGAAGCTCATAAAAAAGCAATCGATACGTACAATGAAAAGACAACCGATACGTACAATGAAAAGACAACCGATACATACAATGAATGGAATCCCGACTGGGTGATGGATGCCGGCAAAAAAGCGGTGACGCCTGGTTTTATTGATTCCCACCGGCATTGCGACATCGCCGCCGTCTCGGATCCGGATTTCGGCAACCTGGAACTGGCGCAGGGGATTACGGCGGTTCTCGGCGGGAACTGCGGCATGTCGCCCTTTCCGTATACGAAGGATACCGGGCAGCAGATGCTGGATTTCATTGAGCCGTGTCTCGGGAAAGCTCCGGAGTGGATGAAGTTTTCCGGGTTTCCCGAATATAGGAAAGCATTGGAGGATGCGAATCCGGTTCTTCATGTGGGACAGATGATCGGAACCGGTGCCGTGAAGATTGCGGCAAAGGGATTTGAAAAAACACCTTTTACCCCGTCGGAAATGGACCGGGCGAAGGGATATCTGCGGGAAGCGCTGGAAGCCGGTGCCTTTGGTGTGTCTGCGGGGATCATGTATGTCCCGGAGTGCTATTCCACCACGGAAGAGTTTGCAGAACTGGTTCGGGAAGCGGCAAAAATGGGCCGGATTCTGACCTGCCACATCCGCGGGGAGGGGAACA
>DHDO01000079.1:34463-35637 GCA_002399435.1 Firmicutes bacterium UBA4874 | reverse complement strand
ATGGATCAAATTGAAAAAGCCAGGGCCGCCGGGCAGGATGTAACCGTGGACTTCTATCCCTACACCGGAGGATCCACCACTCTGATGACACTGCTCCCTCCCGGCATACAGGAACCGGACCTTCAGGATACCCTTCGCATGCTGGATACTCCCGACGGCGCCGGGCGGCTGAAGCGGGAGATTTACCGGGAACACAGGGGCTGGGACAATATGGTCCTGGATATCGGCTGGGACCGGATCCGGATCAGCTCGGCCAATCTGGAGGAAGACAAACCGTACGTGGGGAAAAGCGTCCAGGAAGCCGCGGAAGAACAAGGCTATGAGGATCCGGCGGATTTTATGTGCCGGCTGCTGGTGAAGGAACAGGGCAGAGTGGGGATTCTCCTCATGAGCATGGATCAAAGGGATGTGGATGCCATCGCGCGGCTGCCCTACTCCATGATCATTTCCGATTCCCTGTATGGCAATGCGGATTCACCCCATCCCAGGCTGTATGGCTCCTTTCCCAGAGTGATCCATGAACTGGTCCGGAACCGGAGGGTACTCCGCCTGGAAACAGCGATCCACAAAATGACGCAGATGACGGCGCAGCGCTTTCATATTGCCGGACGGGGGACCCTGGCGGTGGGGAATTATGCGGATATCAACATTTTTGATCCGCAGAGGCTGAAGGACAGGGCAACCTATGAGAATCCGAAGTGTCCGGCGTCCGGACTGGATATGGCCTTTCTGGACGGCAGGCTGGTCTGGAACGAAGGCAGGCAGACCGGCGTTTACCGTGCGGGAGCCATGAAATATGGAGACCCGGGGTTTTCGGCACCGGGCCTGGCGGCAGGGCATAAGAAGGACAGATAGGCAAAGTGGAAAATAAAGGCGGAAAAAGGCAGAGGGAAAGGGCGTTATGGTACAGACAATTCAACAGTTTTTACTTCAGCACGGGTTCTATGAAATATGGGCAAGGGTTCTCGCCAACACTGCAGTCGTCGTACTGATCCTGCTGGGCAGTACCCTTGTGTATTACGTTGTGAAGCGAATTCTCACCCGGATGGTCAAAGCGTATGGAAAGTTTATCAGGAATAAATGGGGCGCTGCCCTTCGGAACGGGAAGCTCATTGTACTGCTTTCCAGGCTGGCAGCTGCCGTCGTCATTCATGTGTCGGCACCGGCATTTCCA
>DHDO01000079.1:29294-34259 GCA_002399435.1 Firmicutes bacterium UBA4874 | reverse complement strand
TTTACGCTGCTGGACGAGATCGAGAGGATCTACCGTTCCTTTTCCATCTCCAGGGAGAAGCCAATCAAGGGGCTTCTTCAGATCGTGAAGATTATTCTGTCCATCCTGGCTGCCATTATCATTGTTTCGGCATTGATTGAGCGGTCTCCCAGGGCTCTGCTCAGCGGGATTGGGGTGTTTTCCGCTGTGCTGATGCTGGTTTTTCAGGACTCCATTCTGGGTTTTGTTGCAGGGGTGCAGCTTTCCGGGAATGATATGGTCCATGTGGGGGACTGGATCGAGGTGCCAAAATACAACGCGGAAGGGGAAGTGGTGGACATTACCCTGAGTACGGTGAAATTGAGGGGCGGGGATAAAACCGTTGTCATGATACCGACCCGTGCCATGGTAACCGATTCCTTCCGGAACTGGAGGGGTATGGTGGAATCCGGCGGACGGAAGATACAGAGCTCCATTTTCATCGATATGGACAGTATCGAATTTTGCGACGAAGAGATGCTGGACCGATTTGAAAAAATGGATTATTTAAAGGAGTACATCTGCGGTATCAGGCAGAAACAGGAGACGGAAGGGGAAAACTTCCGGGTTTCCAATGTTGTCGTCTTCCGGGAATACGTACAGGCTTATCTGAAACATCACCCTTCGCTGCGCGGGGATATGACCCGGATGGTGCGGCAGCTGGCTCCGTCCCAATACGGCCTTCCGGTGGAGATCCAGTGCTTTGCCGATACCACGGACTGGGCAGCCTGTGAGGAGATACAGGCAGGTATTTTTGATCATGTCCTTGCTTCCCTGCCGCAGTTCGGTCTCCGGATTTTCCAGAGTCCGTCCGGTTCGGATATGAAAACTTCCCGGTCAGACAGGAAAACTCCCCGGTCAGACGGCAATGATATCTCTGAACCGGGGAGGTCCTGAAGGGTTTACTGTCCGGAAGGATGTTTACCCCAAGGTTCCTATAAATAAAAGATTCCTGTAGCCAAAGGTTTCTATGTTTCTATTCGGAAAGGTTTTCCAATCCTATTTGGAAGGTATTTCTAATGCCTTCCAAATAGGTTTTTATTCTGAAAGGTTTCCTCCGCCTTCCTGCTGGTAATCTTCCAGGAAAGAGCCGATCCGCCGGATGGCCATTTTCAGGTCCTCCTTTGCCGGCAGGAAAACCACCCGGAAATGATCCGGAGCCGGCCAGTTGAAGCCGGTTCCCTGAACAAGAAGAACTTTCTTCTCCAACAGGAGATCCTTGATAAACTGCATGTCGTCCGTTATATGAAACCTTTCGGCGTCCACTTTGGGGAAGGCATAAAACGCTCCCTTTGGCTTCACACAGGACAGGCCGGGGATGGCGTTCAGCATTTGATAAGCGATATCCCGCTGCTCTCTCAGACGTCCTCCCGGTACAATGAATTCCTGGATGCTTTGATAGCCGCCGAGAGCCGTCTGGATGGTGAACTGGGCCAGGGCGTTGCTGCAAAGACGCATGGATGCCAGCATATTGATGCCCTCTATGTAATCCGAGGCGCTGGATTTGTCCCCGCTCAGGACCATCCATCCGGCCCGGAATCCGGCGATCCGGTGGGATTTGGACAGCCCGTTGATGGTTACGCAAAGCACCTCATCGGTCAGGGACGCAGTGGATACATGTTTCTCATCGTCGTAAAGAATCCGGTCATAGATCTCGTCCGAAAACAGGATCAGGTGATGTTCCACTGCCAGCTTTACAATATCCTGCAGGACGGACTCAGGATAGTTTGCCCCCGTGGGATTATTGGGATTGATAATGACGATGCCCTTGGTCTGGGGAGTGATTTTCTTTTTCATGTCTTCGATATCGGGATACCAGTCGGATTCCTCGTCGCACAGATAATGGACAGCAGTTCCGCCGGCCAGATTGACCGACGCGGTCCACAGCGGATAATCCGGCGCAGGCACCAGGATTTCATCTCCATGGTCCAGCAGGGCCTGCATGGACATAATAATCAGCTCGCTGGCGCCGTTGCCGATAAAGATATCATTCACCGATACATTTTCGATGTTTTTCTGCTGACAGTATTGCATAATAGCTTTGCGTGCCGGGAAGATACCTTTGGAATCGGTATATCCCTGGGCATTCCGCACATTGGAAATCACATCCTGAATGATTTCGTCCGGGGCGTTCAATCCAAAGGGGGCCGGGTTGCCGATATTCAGCTTGAGAATATGGTAGCCTTCATCTTCCATACGTTTGGCTTCATCCATAACGGGACCCCGGATGTCATACAGGACATTGTCCAGCTTTGATGATTTTTTGATAACTGACATTTTCCAGCCTCCCACATCCATTGAAAAGTGATGTATAAATTTTCATCCAGTATACATGAATTCCGAAGGGAAAGCAATGAAAATTCATCCCAGTACTTTTGAAAGACCAGTCGTGAATAGAAAAGCCAATCGTGAATAGAAAAACCAGTCGTGAATAGAAAAACCAGTCATGAGATAAGCATGCGGGAAAGTAAGACATTTGCGCAGTTCCGGAAAAAATGATTATAATCAAAGACTCGTAAAGTTCTGCTTGCTTTTCCCCAGTAGACATCGTATACTGTTCTTTGGAAAGTGTATGGAAATCTTGTTATCATTGCTTTATGAAAGTTTGTAAATTTTATTGAAGATTTCAAGGAAAAGGAGGAACCTGGAGATGAGGATGTACCGTATGAAGCTTCGAATGACAGGATGGATTGCTGATGTTTCTGCCGATACGGATGACGGTTCTGATGCCGGAATTCCTGCATACTCTTTTCGTTTCTCCATATGTTCCTGGATCGGATAATTTCTTACGATTCCGGTTTTGCTTTTTGACAAGGAAAGCCATGGGACTGCATTGGAGAGCACCTGTGGCTTTTTGCAGAAAGATTGCACGAGCGGCTATGCAACAATGCGTTGCTGTGAGAAATACGTTTGCTGAAGCCATGGGAAATCAAAACCTGTGGCTTTTTTATTTATAGGAGCCATCCACACAGACTAAAAACAGGAAGTGACAACTACATGAAAAACATGAAACTGCTGATGAGCTTTATGAAGGGAAGCCGTCTGCTGTATCTCGGATCCATTTTGTGTGTCTGGATATCTACTTTCATCACAATGGCATCCCCGTTGATTGTTCGGTTTACCGTGGACTCTGTGATCGGAAATGAGCCTGCAGACCTGCCTGCCTGGGTTGCCGGCCTTCTCCGGTCCACCGGAGGCGTGGACAATTTAAAACGCAATATATGGATCTGCGGCCTGGTGCTGCTTGGTATTAATCTGATCAATGGATTGTTTATCTTTTTCAGGGGCAAATGGTCCGCCAAGGCTTCGGAGTCCATTGCGAAAAGTCTGCGGGACCGGCTGTACGGCCATTTGCAGAGCCTGGACTATGACTATCATGTCAAGGCGGAGACAGGGGACCTGATTCAGCGCTGTACCTCCGATATGGAGACCATCCGCCGTTTTTTGGCGGTGCAGCTGGTGGACGTGGGCCGTGCCGTGTTCATGCTGGTTATGGCGCTTTCCATCATGCTTTCCATGAACGTGCGCATGACAATCGTTTCCCTTGCCGTTGCTCCGCTTCTCTTTCTCTTTTCCTTCATCTTCTTCCGGATGGTTCAGAAAGCCTTTCTGCAGGCGGATGAATCCGAAGGAAGGCTGTCCAATACGATTCAGGAAAATTTGAACGGGGTAAGGGTCGTCCGTGCCTTTGGACGTCAAGGCTATGAGAATGATAAATTTGATCAGAAGAATACGGAATACAGGGACTTATCCTACCAGGTTACAAAACTGATGGCCTTATACTGGTCCCTGTCGGATCTGATCGCCATGCTGCAGATTGGCATTGTCGTCGTAATGGGCGTTTATTATACTGCGTCGGGTTTCATCACATTGGGCACTTTTCTGGTATTCAACTCCTATGTGAGTATGCTTCTCTGGCCCATTCGTCAGATGGGGCGGATTCTAACCGATATGGGCAAGACCCTGGTGTCCGTGGGACGAATTCAGGAGATTCTGGATGTCCCTTCGGAAAGCCAGGACCCGGATTGCGGGAAGCCGCCCATTGCCGGAGACATTGTATTCCGGAACGTCAGTTTTGAATATGAAGAGGGGCATCCGGTTCTGAAGGACCTTTCCTTTGAAGTGAAGAAGGGGGAGACCGTTGCCATTCTTGGGCCCACAGGTTCGGGGAAATCCTCCCTGGTTCATTTGCTGCAGAGACTGTATGACTATAAAGACGGGTCTGTCACCATAGGCGGGGTGGAGCTGCGCAAGATAGACAAGAAGTGGCTGCGTCAGAAGGTGGGCATCGTTCTGCAGGAGCCGTTTCTATTTTCCCGCACCATTAAAGAGAACATTGGCATTGCCAAACGGAATGTCAGCGAAATGGAGATTATTGAAGCCAGCCGTATTGCCTCCGTTCATAAGGTAATCGAAGAATTTGACAACGGATACGAAACCTTCGTGGGGGAAAAAGGCGTTACCCTGTCCGGAGGGCAGAAACAAAGGGTGGCTATTGCAAGGACATTGATCCAGGACAGCGATATCCTGATCTTTGACGACTCCCTCAGTGCGGTGGATACGGAGACCGACGCCGCGATCCGGAAGGAATTGAAAAAGAGAAGCAAGAATGTCACCACCTTTATCATATCCCACCGGATTGCAACCCTGTCCGAAGCAGACCGGATCCTGGTCCTGGATGACGGGAGGCTGATTCAGTCCGGCACCCATGAGGAATTGATTCATCATCCCGGCCTGTATCAGCGGATCTGGTCCATACAGAACAGCCTGGAGAAGGATTTGCAGGACAACGGCCAGCTGGTTGGCTGAGGCAAGGGCTCCGCACCCGGCACCTTGGTCCAGGGACACCGGCTGCATGCTGTATTTGTATTGGCTGATAAGTGGTCTTGAGCCAGGGGACCGGAAGAACGGCGCGATTTGTTTCGATTTCGTATTAAAAATAAGGAA
>DHDO01000079.1:18585-29152 GCA_002399435.1 Firmicutes bacterium UBA4874 | reverse complement strand
GAAGGTTCAATTTATGAGTTATCCGGAAGAGCAGGAATACACCAAAAGACTTGACCTGGGGCTGTGGAGACAGCTCCTGCGTTATGCAAAACCTTATCGAAAACATCTGATCGCCATCGCCTTTATCATGATCCTGACCGGTGGAATTGATGTCGTATTTCCGCTGATGACCCGGTATGCCATTGATCATTTTATTACGCCGGGAAAGCTGGAAGGCATAGGAGGATATGCAGTCCTCTACGGCCTTTTGGTCGTCTTCCAGGCATGCGATACCTGGATATTGATCCGCACGGCGGGAAAAGTGGAAAACGGTCTGGTTTATGATATCCGCAAAAGCGGTTTTGAAAGATTGCAGGAATTGTCCTTTTCCTATTATGACAAGACTCCGGTGGGCTGGATTATGGCCAGGATGACATCGGACTCCCAACGTCTGGGGGAAACCATATCCTGGAGCCTTGTGGATATGACCTGGGGCGTGACCATGATGGTGGGAATCGTCGTGGTCCTGCTGGCGCTGAACTGGAAACTGGCGTTGATTGTAATGACCGTCGTCCCGTTTCTGGCGCTGGCCAGCGCCTATTTTCAGAAGAGAATCCTGAAGGGATACCGGCAGGTCCGAAAGGTAAACTCCCGGATCACCGGAGCGTTCAACGAAGGAATCCTGGGTGCCAGGACGACCAAGACCCTGGTCCGGGAAGAACGCAATCTGGAAGAATTTGAAAGCCTGACCGGGGAAATGCGGAGCGCTTCCATCCGGGTCGCGATTTTTTCCTCTGTCTTTTATCCCATTGTGTCGGCGCTGGGTGGAATCGGAACAGCCCTGGCGCTTTGGATCGGCGGCGGAATGGTGATGACTTCTGCCATCAGCTTTGGAACTCTTGCAAGTTTTATTACGTACACCATCCAATTTTTTGAGCCCATCGGCAATATCGCCCGTATTTTTGCCGAGCTCCAGTCCGCCCAGGCATCAGCGGAGCGGGTGCTGTCCATGATCAATACCCCGCTGGAAATCGAAGACCGTCCGGATGTGCTGCAAACCTACGGGGATGCGTTTCATCCGATTCGGGAGAACTGGGAGCCCATCAAAGGGGATGTGACGTTTCGGAATGTCAGCTTTTCCTATCAGGGAGGCGAAACCGTACTGGAAGATTTCAACCTGCAGGTAAAGGCAGGGGAGACCATTGCGCTGGTAGGAGAGACTGGCTCGGGGAAAAGCACCATTGTAAACCTGATCTGTCGGTTTTACGAGCCCACGAAGGGTCAAATCCTGATAGACGGGGTGGATTACCGGGAACGGTCGCAGCTCTGGCTGCAGTCCAACCTGGGCTATGTTCTGCAGTCGCCGCATTTGTTCAGTGGAACCGTGAAGGAAAATATCCGTTACGGAAGACTGGAGGCGACGGATGAAGAAGTCCGGGAGGCGGCCCGGCTGGTCAACGCGGACGGATTTATCAGCAAACTGGAAAACGGCTATGAAACGGAAGTCGGGGAAGGGGGGAACCGGCTGTCCACCGGCCAGAAGCAGCTGATATCCTTTGCCCGGGCCGTTGTAGCCAATCCCAGGCTGTTTGTGCTGGATGAAGCGACCTCTTCCATTGATACGGAGACGGAACAGATTATTCAGAAAGCGATCCAGAATGTGCTGGAAGGCAGGACCAGCTTCATCATTGCCCACAGGCTGTCCACCATCCGTACTGCTGACCGTATTCTGGTAATTGTAGACGGGAAGGTGACGGAAGAAGGGAATCATCGGCAGCTGCTTGCCCAAAAAGGTTATTACTATCGGCTGTATACCAATCAGTTTATGGAGGAAGAAGAAGCCCGTATTATAAACGAATGATGATAAAAATGCGGAAGACCGTCCCGGACCTGGGACACGGATCTTCCGCATCTTTTTTATAGTGGGATGGATGATGGAGGAACGATGGATGGATGATGGAGGAATGATGGATGGATGATGGAGGAATGATGGGGGAATGATGGAGGAAAGGGAGCTGAAGCGGAAGCTCAGGCAGTTGAAAAAGATCGAGCGGATAGTACGGTATGGCAGTGCGGATGCTCAGGCTGCGGGATCACGGCAGCAGCCCCTTCTGTGGGACAGCTTTTTCTCCGGCCGAAAGGGAATCCGGCCCAGATATCCGTTCGAAATTCTTTTGGTCATGAACGGGGAAGCACGGAAAAGAGCGTTCGCGGACTACCTCCGTACGGTGTATACAAGGGGATACAGGGAAAAGGGGCTGCTCCTTCCCGCCGGGTTGGATATTCAGGGATTATTTGATTTTGACCTGCCCGCCGAAGCGACCCGGGAGGATGTGAAGAAACGCTTCCGGGAACTGGCAATGATTGTCCATCCGGATCACGGCGGTTCCAACGAGGCTATGGCGGCCCTGCTGGACCAGTATCATGAGCTGATGAAGGGCTGACCTTTTCCCCGATCTGCCCGCCATTGAAAGCGTCCACTTCCCCTGAAAAAGAGTAGCCCAATTACACTCCTCTCAATATGTCTGTTCACGGGACGTCTTGACGATGATTTTACGGATACTGTCTTGTGACAAATGATATCGGCCGACCAATTCCTCAATTTTTGCTCCGTTGGTATACCGGTGGTATATTTCATGGTTTCTTTTTTCCAATTCTGACCGGGTGCCGTTGTTTTCTCCCCACCCGGCCCGGGCATTGCCTTCCTTTGGCACATAGACCAATTCACCCTGTATATACTTTTGCAGTTCCCGGAGCAATTCACGGGGAAGGACATCCCTCCCATTTTTGTAACCCAATGATCATTCCCTCCTTGAAATAGGACACTGTATTCGAAGAATCAAATGAAGTTTGTGCCATCCGGGTCCCCTCCTTTCTTTTTCCTGTTATTCAAAATCCCTTAAAAAAGGGTGCAAAAAACCCCGCGGAACCATCCACGGGGCGGAGAATAAAAAAACACGACTTCAACCATTCGTGTTTGTGCAGACAAAGACATTATCCGTGATCAATTGATGATGGTTGCAAAGATACGACTTCAAAGGCATCAAAAACCGACCCTGAAGTCCAATATTCAGTTCAGAAGCACGGGCCCTCCAGCCTATTTTTTGAGTTGATCATTTTATCCTGCACTCCTTTCTGCTGAATTTTCTTTTCGTCTCAACCTCTGATAAGAGTATATAGTAAAATATCCCACTCTGTCAATAGGGATTTACAATTTGAAGCCTTTATTCTAATCCCATACGTGAGGGCGGTTGTCCTTATAGGACTTCGAGTTCTTCGGGCCAAGTTGGCCCGAAGTGGTTGTATTTTTAAGTGGAACAGCATATAATAAATTCAATAGATACATTGATTCCAATGCAATACAGAAAGGAGCGTCCTTATGGAACTGGCGAAAATCACGAAGCGTGGGCAAATCACGATTCCCGCTGAAATACGCAAAAGGCTGGGTGTAAAGGATGGCGACAAGGTAATTTTCCTTGAGGAAAACGGGCGCATCATCATGGAGAACGCCGCCATGATCTCCCTTAAAAACGCGCAGGACGCCTTTGCGGGAGAAGCGGAACGGCTGGGCCTGAAAACGGAACAGGATATGTAAATCTGGTGAAGGATGTGCGCCGTGAAACATGGGAGGAAAATCATGCGCATCATGATTGACACCAATGTTCTCTTGTCCGCCCTGTTGTTTCCCGGCGAGAGGATGAACGCACTGATGGATAAAATCACGGCTGAACATCAGCTTGTCCTCTCGTCCTATGTCGTTGATGAACTGATGAACGTGACGCACCGGAAATTCAAGGGCAAAGAGGAAGCGGTAGACCTGTTGTTGAGCCGGCTTCCCTATGAGCTCGTTTATACGCCCAAGCAGCCGAAGCCGGGACTTTTTGAAATCCGCGATGAAAAGGACTATCCCGTCCTGTACTCGGCAATCACGGAGGATGTGGATGTTTTTATCACGGGTGACAGGGGCACATCGTTATGGAGGAAAATTTATGCCAATAAAGAGAAGTAAATATGATGTTACAATAAATCTGATTTGCCTATTACTGTTATCTGGACTAGTGGTATATTTATTAATTAATTGGAGCGATATTCCTGATAAAATACCCGGTCATTATAATGCTATGGGAGAGGTTGACAGATGGGGAAATAAGGGAGAATTATTGTTTCTTCCTATAATCGGATGGATAATGTACATAGGAATAACGGTTTTGGAACATTTTCCACAGGTTTGGAACACGGGTGTTACTGTTACAGAAGAAAACAAAGCGCGAATATATCCAATACTCAAAAATATAATCGGTACTACGAAGCTGTTAGTGGTGGGTGTTTTTGTGATCTTGGATATAAACTCTGCACTTGCCAAATCATTACCCATTTGGTTTCTTCCCATTTTTTTAGTTTTAATGTTTGGTTCGATAATATTTTCTGTTGTCAAACTAACAAGAGCAAAGTAAATTGGCAGCAATTTTCGCTTGTATGCGGATTCTTGACGGTCAGCGGCTTTCATGGCTTCCAGCCGCTATCCTTATGTAGCGGCCTGTTATATTGGCGTAAATTATTGACATAGCAAAACACGACAGCATTTCACCTTAATGCCGTTGTGTTCTTGAAAATGGGCGCAATAATCACGCCCCCGCACAATCGAAAACGGCGGCTCATTTGAACCGCCGTTTAGCTTTTTAGGCCATAAAATATTGTCTGCCAAATGACGGCTTTTTTTATGCCGTTATTCAGCAATGTATGAGTGGAACAGATACCTCACTCATTCAAAAATTTTACTTTCCTCCTTTAGGTATTTCACCAATGACGAATATTTCACCGTTGGGATAACAAATAGACTGAAAAAGATTAACAAAGCAATTCTAAGGCACCATGCCATAGGTGAAGAAACCGACAATACATTTGGAATGAATGTCATAGCACCCAACAAGACTATCATAAGAACAGCCCAGGCATATGCTCGTCTGACTGTCTTATAGATGCTTAGTTTATTATGTATATCTGTATGCAATTCAAATGGTTTCCCATCTCGTCTTTTCTCTAAAATCAAAATTTCCTTATTGAACCCGCCGGGTGAAGTGGCGATCTGCCCCATACCTTTTGCATATGGCCTCCACCGCACTTTTCCATAGGAAAAATTAAGGTTGATATTTTTTGTAAAAGTACGAAATCCCATACTTTCAAGATACTTACGATAGTCTTTTGCTTTGGAATAAGCCTGATTTCCAACAAACTCTACCGCATATTCATATTCATTTGGTGCGCACTCATCAAAAGCATAGGTTAGCTTTCCACATCTTTTTAGCCGATAACCATCCTTGGCCATACGGTTTAACCACTTTTCCTGACCATCCAGAAAATCAAAAAAATATCGAAATACTGTTATGCTCATCTATTTCTATCCCCCTTAATAATTGTTGAGGCCAGTTGCAAAACCTCCTCTATACGTTGTAATTCTTCTTCCGCTTTCTGCTTCCCAATATGGGTTATAAGGTATTCTTTTTTCTTGCTATTCGATTCATCGTCGAAAGGGGCAATCCATTTTTTCTTTACAAGGGTATTGATAGCTCCATACAAAGTACCGGCACCTAAGACAACTCGTCCGTTAGTTTCCTTTTTAATAAACTGCATGATTCCATAACCATGATTGGGCTTATATACAGCCAAGAGAACAAAGAAGGTTGTTTCCGTCAATGCCCCACCCTTTATATTATCTCTGATATATACCACTCCTACTTAATTTATTACGTTTACCGTAATATAAATATATCACTAAGCGTAATAGTTGTCAATGGATTTTTCAAATACCATGAGCTTATAATCTGCTACAAATCTTGTGCCAATCTCAATTCGGCTGATGCTTTCTCTCTCTATTGTTAACCGGGTTTCAGGGCACAACTCACTTCAGATCAAGTTGGCCCGAAGTGAGTTGAGATTGTGAAGTCGAGGAAAACATTGTACAATAGCGATTATAAGGTAGTTGCTCATTATTTATAAAATGCGAAAACGAACAGGAATTTGCGGAGGTGGCAATGCGCAACGTTTTTGTTTGTCTGCGTGGCGGAAACGTCCATGTGAACAGTGGGAACCTGTTGGATACCCTGCCGAGCATAGCTGTGGTGATCGATGCGTTCCGGTCTGCGGATCTGTTCCAGCACACGGTTACAGGCATCGGCCCATGCTGCCCGCCACACCTCGAATTCGGAATAAAGTTATATAGTAAAATATCCCACCCGCCAATAAGGATTTACAATTGGTTTTCTGTTATAATACCAGTATGACCAGTACGGATCAGCTGGCTTGTTTAAATGGAATACTTTTGAACGGAGGAAAGATACAGAGGGGAGTGTGAATTTTTGAGTAAGGAATTTAACGTTGAGGGCTTGTGCTTGCCGGAACAACACTATATGGTGAGTATTGGAAAGCAATTGGAGGAGATAAAAGCTCTGGTGGACAAGGGAAAATATTTTACCATCAACCGGGCAAGGCAATATGGCAAAACAACTACGCTGCATGCGCTGAAACATAAATTGGACAGGGAATACTATGTCTTTTCCATAAGCTTCGAGGGAATTGAGGAGGAAGTGTTCGCGAATGCGGATTCCTTCTGTATTCGCTTATTTGGCCTTTTGTACGACACGATTGCATTTGATGAGGTAACAGGTGTTCCGGCTGAAATAAAAGAGAAGCTCCATGAATTGAGCCTTGGGAATTCATCAAAATCCGATTTTCGTACCATGACTCTTATGATTTCCTACATGTGTAAAAAGATGAATAAGCCTCTTGCCCTTATCATTGACGAGATAGATCAGGCAAGCAATTATCGGGTATTTGATACCTTTTTGGGATGCTTGCGGGATATGTACTTAAAAAGGGGAAAGCGGCCTACGTTTCAGTCCGTAATTCTTGCCGGAGTTTATGATATTAATAACCTGAAAGCAAAAATCCGTTCAGACAAAGAACACACGACAAATAGCCCCTGGAATATAGCAGCGGATTTCACCGTGGATATGAGTCTGTCAGAAGACGGAATTCGCGGGATGTTAAGAGAATATGAGGAAGATTACCTTACCGGTATGGATATCCCGTACATGGCATCTTTAATTTTTGAATATACATCAGGGTATCCTTATTTGGTTTCTAAAATATGTAAATTATTGGATGAAAGAGTTACAGGAAGCGAAGGATATCCCAATAAGGCTGCTGCATGAACGAAGTCCGGTTTTTTGAAAGCGATCCGTCTTCTGATAACAGAGCAGAATACTTTGTTTGAATCCCTGACAGGAAAACTGGATGCTTATCCCGAGCTGAACGATATGGTATATCAACTTTTGTTTGCAGGAAAAAGCATTGTATACAATCCGGATAATGAAGCTATTCGGCTTGCAGAAATGTTTGGGCTTATCAAAAACATAAGTGGGAACGTTACAATAGCAAATCGTATCTTTGAAACCCGCCTTTATAATCGCTTTCTTTCCAGTGAGGAAATGCAAAAAACCAATATCTCCCCCACCGCTCATGATCGATGAGGGAGAAGCCCTTATTCCAATCCCAACAGCCAATTTACGCTTATATTCAATATTTCTGATAATACCATGAGCTCATAATCTGCGACAAATCTTGTGCCAATCTCAATTCGGCTGATGCTGTCTCTCACTATTGTTATCCCTTTTATTTGAAGCTTTGCAGCTAAGTCTGACTGAGACATATGGCAAATCTGTCGTGCTTCTCTGACCCGTTCCCCGCATACGTTTTTCTTCCCCTGATAATTATAAATTTTCAATTCATTCATCTCACTTTTTGTGTTAAACATATGAATTATTCTTGACATTAACACAAATAAGTGAAATAATAGTGTTAAAGATCAGAGTTCACTTTGTTTCATGTATTGAGTAAGGCATTCTCAAAAAGCTGCATCTTGTGGATAACCCTGCGGTTATCATTATTCTTGGAGCCTTCTCCGTTTACAACATGATTATTGCCCGTGCTTTCTTTACCACTTCCATCCCGCTGGAACTACAGGAGGCGGGTTTATTGATGGTTGCAACAACCAATTGCTGTTTTTCAAAATAGTCCTTCCTCTTTCCAAGCCCATCATTGCTGTGAATTATGTAAACAGTTCCATGGAAAATAAGTTGGCTTGGTGTTATGGTAAAAAAGGCTATTTGTGGGATTTAAACGAAGACAGCAGTTGGAATCAGCTGGATGAAAACCTTAAAGAGGGTGAGGTTTGGGATCGGATGCGTTATATTAATGGCTTTGGTCCAAGCTGCTTCTCTTTCTATACGCCCGAACAAGCGGCATAGATTCCCGATCGCTTTGTGCAGGATCGCCTGGACGCCGTGAAACTGTTGGAGCAATATTATCCTGCCGAACCCTACCATGCCGTGGCTGATGAAGCCAGCGTAAAATCTGAGAAGAATCTACTGAAAACTGAAATTGATGCATATATCACCACTTTTGTCGCCGACAGCGTGATGAAAGGACTGGATGATGCAGGTTGGCAAAAGCATCTGGATACCTGCAAAGCGCTAAATGTGGATCATTATGTGGAGCTGATGCAGATTCCATATGACAAATTCAATGAAATGAGTTAATATAAGTATTGGTATGACTCGGGAACACGGAGGGAAGGATCGCTTTTCCCTCCATTCCATCATTTTCAGAAAAGGGGAGGGCTTTTCCATGAATGTATCCACATCCATTAATGTAATGTTCGGACAGGGCCCGGTGGCCTCACAGATGAAGCGGGTGTATGATGCGGGCTTTCGGCATATGGATATCAACTTTAACGACTGGGTGGACCAGAAGACCGGAAACGGTTATTTTCCCTGCTCCGAAGAGCAGTGGCAGGACTGGGTGCAGTCCAGCCGGAAGTTCTCAGCACAATATGGTGTTGTACTCAATCAGGCGCATGGTCCCCTGTTCAATATTTTTGCAGAGGGCGAGTGGGGCGATCATCTGAGGGAAATGTGTGCGCCGACATTGAAAGCCGCTGCGGAACTGGGAATTCCATGGGTTGTATTTCATGCGGGCACAGCAGAAGGGGATTTTTCTTCTCCGAAGCATGTGCGAAATCTGAAGGAAGAAAACCATCGCTTTTTTGATCCGTTGGTGGATTTGGCGGAAAAGATTGGCGCAGGCATTGCCATTGAGAATATGTCCGATAAATTCAGCCGGAATCACAGAGGGGTATACTGCTCCCACACCGGGGATCTTGTTGATTTGGTGGACAGCTTCGGCAGCAAACGGGTTGGTATCTGCTGGGATACCGGCCATGCCAATCTGGAGGGCGCGGATCAGCGCAAAGAGCTGAATAGGCTGGGCAGCCGGCTGAAAGTTCTGCATGTTCAGGACAGCGACGGGAAAACCGATCAGCATACCGCCCCTTTTTACGGAAACATTGACTGGGATCAACTGCTGGCCGGACTGCGCGACATCGGGTATGCCGGGGAGCTGACCTTTGAAGCGCAGATGTTTATCCGAAAGGTGCCGGTCAGCTGCCAGGATGCTGCGCTTCAGCTGTTGTATCAGTTGGGCTGCGAACTGAAACGGCGCTTTGACGCCCTGCCGGCCGCTTAAAGGAGGAGACCCTTGAAGATACATATTATCCGGCATGGCGATCCGGATTATCAAAATGACGCACTTACCGGACTGGGGGAGGAAGAAGCGAAAAAGCTTTCGGATTATATGCGCCGGATGCCGGTCACCCGGCTCTTTTCTTCTCCCATGGGCCGGGCCAGAAAAACTGCGGAATATACTGCCAGGGCTCTTGGGATGGAAGTGGAAATCCTTCCCTGGATTCACGAGGCAGGCGCATTTATGACCAAACCGCAATTTACGGGGCTGGATGTTCCGGTGATTGCGTGGAATCTGCCCAGGTACAAGATAGATGAGCTGGAACGTCTCGGGGAAGACTGGGTTTTATGCAACTGGTTTTCCCATCCGGATGCAGAGGATTACCTCCGCAATCTGAAAGACGGCATGAACCGGTTTCTGCGGAACTATGGGATCCGAAAGGAACAGGATGCTTTTTATGGGACAGGCCATGTTTCCCGGGAAGAAATCGCTGTTTTCTGCCATTATGGTTCCGGATTGACCGCAATCTCCTACCTTTTAGGAATTCCGGTTCCGTTTCTCTGGAGAAGTGTTTTTCTTCCGCCTTCCAGTGTCACTACGATTCTGGCGGAAGAGCAGCAGGACAATCGGATCAATTTCCGGATTACCGTGCTGGGTTCCTCCACTCATTTGTCCCACAGGGAATCTATTCAGAATACCAGCGGGCTGATGTACAACACCCGTTGAAGGATTGGGCCGTCCAGTAGCATTCGTACTGTACGGATCTTTGTTTATGATGTGTACAACACCCGTTGAAGGACCGGGCCGTCCAGTAGCATTCGTACTGTACGGATCTTTGTTTGTGATGTATACAACACCCGTTGAAGGACTGGGCCGAAAAAGAAATCAGCTGAAAAAAATGAGAAAAGAAAATGAAAAATACAAAAAGCCCGGGAGATAACATAGAGCAACAACATAGAGCAACAACATAGAGCAACAACATAGAGCAACAACATAGAGCATTAACATA
>DHDO01000079.1:18091-18427 GCA_002399435.1 Firmicutes bacterium UBA4874 | reverse complement strand
ATAATATAGAACAACAACATAGAACAATAATACAGAGCAATAACATAAAACAGGGAGGTTGACCCTCCCTGTTCTGGTCTGCTAAAGGGCAGACCACCTTCCCAACATAATCAAATCAGACCATCTCCTTTCCGTTGGTATGATGGACCGACTTGCCTCGCCGGTCATCTTTATTTTACCGGATCCATAAGGGAAATGCAAAGGAGAGAACAGGTAAAACGGTTCTCTCCGGGAAGTACACGGCTAACAGCATGCATAGATTGCTTCATTTCGAAAGACGCCGGAATGTTGTATGATATGACAATGTTGTATAATATGACAATGTTGTATGATATG
>DHDO01000079.1:13571-17950 GCA_002399435.1 Firmicutes bacterium UBA4874 | reverse complement strand
GACAATGTTGTATGATATGACAAGGACATGCAGGAATTCTCCATCCCATATCGAATTATTCAGACAGGGAAACAGGGAAAATGGACTGTTCCCATGAGTACGGATGATCTCCATAAATCCCACAAAACGTGAAACCAATCACGCAATCACTAACTGGACAGTAACGAAAGGATGAAGAAAATGGCGTTTTTGCAATGTGACTTTTTTTCCGAGGTTCTGGGACTTTCCTGTTCCATGAACGTGATCCTGCCGCAGCAGACCAACAATCAGATCGGCATGGAGAGCCGGGCGGCCGGCAAAAAGCATCCCACTTTGTACTTGCTGCACGGACTGTCTGATGATCACACCACCTGGATGCGAAGGACTTCCATCGAACGATATGTAGCTCCTTTGGGACTTGCTGTTGTGATGCCTGCCGTCCACCGGAGTTTCTACACCGATATGGCAAGGGGATATCGGTACTGGACCTTTATCAGTCAAGAGCTGCCGGCCATCTGCCGTTCTTTTTTTCCGCTGTCCGACAAGCGGGAGGACAACTTCGTCGCCGGACTCTCCATGGGTGGTTATGGTGCTTTCAAACTGGCCTTGTCCTGCCCGGATCAGTTTGCCGCCGGTGCCAGCCTGTCCGGAGCAGTGGGCAGGGGAGTTCTGGGGGACTCAAAGCGTAATCCGGAGTTTGAAAATATTTTTGGCGATCTGGATCAGATCAAGGGCAGCAGGAATGATTTGTTCCATTTGGCGGAGCAGGTTTCAAAATCCGACGGTCCAAAGCCTAAACTGTTCCAGTGTGTTGGCACGGAGGATTTCCTGTATCAGGAAAACGTTGAGTTTAAGGAATATTTGGAGCGACTTGGCCTGGATTTAACCTACGAGGAAGGCCCCGGGATCCATGAATGGGGATATTGGGACAAAATGATCCAGAAGGTGCTGGCCTGGCTGCCCCTGAAAGGCGCGGGAGACTGAGCTCATGCGCATTTTACATACCTCGGACTGGCATCTGGGCAGGACATTGGAAAATATCCCGCGGCTTCCCGAGCAGCAGGAGTTCGTGGATACCCTTTGCCGCCTGGTGAAGGAGGAAAAGATCGATCTGGTACTGATTGCGGGGGATATCTTTGATACCTATAACCCGTCCGCAGCGGCGGAAGAGCTGTTTTACGACGCAATGGAGCGGCTGAACGACGGTGGAAAGCGGGCGGTGGTCGCCATTGCCGGCAATCATGACAATCCGGAGCGTCTTTGCGCCGCCAGCCCCCTGACCTACCGAAACGGCATTTTCCTTCTGGGATATCCGGCCAGTGATGCAGGCGTGTATTCTTCCGGAAACGGACAGATCCGGATTCTCCGGTCCGGTCCCGGATGGCTGGAGCTGAGAGTGCCGGGCTGTTCCTGTTCTGCGGTAATCCTTACCATGCCTTATCCATCCGAGTCGCGGCTGGAGCAGGTATTGTCCGATGAAGCTAAGGAAGAAACCCTGGGCAAGGCTTACTCAGACAAAATCGCCGGCGTTTTTCAAACGCTCAGCAGTCATTTTCGGGCTGATACGGTGAACCTGGTCATGGCACATCTTTTTATGGCAGGCGGAAAGGAATCGGAATCGGAGCGCACCATTCAGGTTGGCGGAGCCATGACGGTCCATCCGTCGGCCTTGCCGGCTCATGCCCATTTTGCCGCGCTGGGGCATCTGCATCGTCCGCAGCAGATCAAGGCTGCTCCCTGCCCGGCCTATTATTCCGGTTCTCCGCTGGCGTACAGCTTTTCCGAATCGGATTATGCCAAGGCCCTCTATATCGTGGATGCGGAGCCCGGGAAACCTGCTGATATCCGCACAGTTTACCCGGACTGTGGCAAACCTCTGCGCAGGTGGAAGGCAAAGGAAGGCGTGGGACAGGCAATGCGCTGGTGTGAGGAAGGCCGCGATCCCAACGCCTGGGTCGATCTGGAGATTGTGACGGATCGGATCCTGACGGAGGAGGAACAAAAGCGGATGAGAAAGCTGCATCCGGGGATCATTAACATCCGTCCCGTGTTCCTGTCATCTGCCGGGCAATCCGTGGAGCCGGAAAACCGGGAAAGCAAAAAGATTGATGAATTGTTCCGGGATTATTACCGGGATCGGATCGGCACGGAGATCCGGGAGGACCTGATGACGGCTTTTCTGAATGTTCTGAACGAAAGGGAAGAGGATCCGGACAACATGGAAACCGACGACGATATGGAAAAGGAGATTCAGGAAATTCTATCCGAAGAGGAACCCGGACTCCAGGAGGCTGCCGCCGGAGCGGAGGAAACGGTGGACCCCACGGTGGAAAAAGAAGAAAGGGGGGAACGGACATGAGACCAATCCGGCTGGAGATTGAAGGCTTGCAGAGCTTTCGGGAGAAGCAGACCATTGATTTCACAACATTGAGCGAGACCGGTTTATTCGGCATTTTCGGCCCGACGGGCAGCGGAAAATCCACCATACTGGATGCCATTACTTTCGCTCTTTATGGCAGGGTGGAACGGGCCTGGCGGGGAACGCAGGGAATTATTCATGCCAATATGAATCATGTCCGCGTCTCCTTTACTTTTGGACTGAAAAAAGGCAGCAGGGAGAAAATGTATCGCGCGGAGCGGGTGTATCGCCGGAAGAAGGATACGGCATCCTGCGAGCCCCGGATTGCCCGGCTGATTGAAGTAAACGAGGCAGGGGAGATTCCTCTTTCGGATAAGGCGACGGACGTGACCTCCAGGGTGGAGGAGCTGATCGGTCTGAATCATGACGACTTTGTCCGGGCGGTGGTTTTGCCTCAGAACCGGTTTCAGGAATTCCTGATGCTGGACACTTCAAAACGGCGGGAAATGCTGGAACGGATCTTTTATCTGGAGGAGTACGGGCAGCAGCTGACCGAGCGGGTGAGAAAAAAGGCGGATCGTCTGGGCAAAAAACTGGATCATGTCCGGGGGGGCCTGTCCGAACTGGGGGATGCTTCCGATAACGCCGTGGAGGAAGCCACCCGGCGGGTGAATGCCGCACAGGCCGATCAGGAAAACGCGGGCCGGATCCGGAAGGCTGCGGAAACGGAATATCAGGGCGCAAAGGAACTCTGGCAGCTGATGCAGGACGCGGAGCATCTTGGCAGGCAGGAGCAGGTTCATGCAGCCCAGAAGGAAGAAATGGAAGCAAAAGAGGCAGCCCTTCAGAAAGCCATTCAGGCAGAAGGTCTGATGGGGATGATCCAAAAGCATCGCAGGACCGCCGCACTTTTGAAAGAAGCCCAAGGGGAACTGGACCAGGCGGAAGCCTTGCTCCCCACCACGGCTGCGGAGATGGAAAGAATCCGCAGACGGCAGGAGAAGGTCCGGGCCGAAGCGGAAGAGCGGCGACCGCAGCTGATGGAAGCCCGCACCCGGCTGACGGATGCTCTTTCCCTGCTGGACTCCATAGAAGAGGACACCAGAAAGCTGGAAGGGATCCTCGAAAAGAAAAAAGGCCTGGACAGCAGGATTCAGGAAATGGATCGGCAAATCCGGCAGAAAAAGCTGGAATGGCAGCGGGCAGACCAAAGGTGGGCCAACATCCGCACGGAAATGAATTCCCTGACCGTGGATCCGGATTACCGGCAGGCCATGCAGGCCGGTGCCTCCCTTCAGACCGAGCTTCAGGCGGCAGAACGGGAATTTCGCAGGAGTACGGAAAAAAGGGAACAGCTGGCGGACCGGATTGAGCAGCTGAAACAGCAGGAAGCAAAGCGTCTGGAACAGCTGGAAAGCGAAAAGCAGGAAATCCGGCGCCTGATGGAAAAAGAGGAAAAGCAGAAAAAGGCAAAGCCGGGGGACCGGGATGCCTGCATGGAGCGAACCCGGGAGCTGAACCGCCTGCAGTCCCTGTGCGTTGAGCTGAAACGGGAAGCGGAGGATATGGCTTCCCTCCAGAAGAAACAAAAGGTACTGCTGGAGGACAGGGAAAAGGCCGTCCGGAAGAGGGAAAAAACGGAGGTGCAGCGGAAAGAGGCTGCAGAAGAGGCAGAAAGGTGCAGAGCCCGGGCGGAAGAAAAGGAAAAGGCTTTGAAACAGCATTCTGCCTGGCTGCTTTCCAGGGATCTGAAGGAAGGGGAACCCTGTCCGGTCTGCGGGTCCCTTCATCATCCGCACGCTGCCGGGACAGCCGGCGGGGAGGATATCGCAGCTGCGGAGCAGGAAGCAGTGGCTGCCGGGGATCGGGTCCGTGCGGCGGAAGAAAGGGTGCATGCCAGGGAAAGGGATCTGCTGGTTGCGGAGGAGCAGATCCGCAGTCTGGAGAATACGCGGAAGCAGATTCAGGAAGAAGAATCCGCCGCAAGGGACCGCTATCGCAGTAAGGCGGCGGATTTGCCGGAATGGCTCCGGTGTGGCAG
>DHDO01000079.1:10962-13461 GCA_002399435.1 Firmicutes bacterium UBA4874 | reverse complement strand
CCGGATTCCCTGCAGGAGAATATCCGGAAGGAATGGAAACGGGTGGAGCAGACGCTGCAGTCCATCGATGCCTGGGAGATATCCTGCCGGGAGCTTCAGAATGCTGTCCAGGAAGGGAAGGAAGCTTTGTCAAAGCGGGATTCCGCTGTCCAGTACATTGCCGCGCAGCGAAAGGTGAATGGGGAAAACCTTTTCCAGGCGGAGGAAGAGTGCAGGGAAGCATCCCGGAAATGGGAGGAGAAAAAAGCGGCTTTTGAGGAATTCCGCAAGACCCGGCCGGGTAGCAGTCCTTCGGAGGAGCTGAAGAGAATCGCCGGCCAGGACCGGACGTTCCGCAGCCGGTCCCGGGAAGCGGATCAACTGCAACAGACCGTGCAGGAGAGCCGGGAAGTCCTGGATCAATGGACGGAGGAGCGCAGCGGGCTGGAAAGGCAGGCGGAAGCACTGGAGCTGGAACGGAAAAACAGGGAGCAGTCTGTCTCCGGGAGGAAGGATAAGATCCGGCAGGTTTCCCCCGATGGGCAGATCCGGGAAGGAATCCGGCGGATCAACAAACAGCTGGACGCCTATTCCCGGGAGGAAAAGCAATGCCGGGAAAAACAGGAGTCCCTTCAGAGCCTTTATCAGGAGCAGGTGGCCAGAGACAGCACTCTGAGGAACCGGAAGGAAATCCACGCCCATGATTATGACAAGGAAGAAGCGGAATTAATGGGCGCAAGAGCGGAGAAGGGTTTCTCCGACGACAGGGAGGCCGAAAAGGCAGCTCTTTCCGAAGAGAGCCGGGAGCAGCTGGAGGGAGAATGCAGGGAGTACCGGAAGGAAACGGAGAACCTGCAGGCACAGCGCCGGATACTGGAGAGCCGTAGAAAAGGCCGGAGTCTCACGGAAGAGCAATGGAACGGGATTGCCGGACGGTATCAGCAGGCGGTAAAACAGGATCAGTCCGATTCCGCCCGTTATGAAGTGGAAAAACTCAGAAAGCAGGATCTGGTGCAGAAGCACCGTCGATGGGTCGCCTGGAATGGGGTTCAGGAGAAGCTTTTGAAAAAACTGGGACTGTTGGAACAGATTCAGAAACTGCTGAAAGGCGATAAGGGAAAAGACAACAGCTTTGTGGATTATGTTGCGGAGGAACGGCTGCGCTATGTGGCAGCGGAGGCCTCTGAGACTCTCGGCCATATTACCCGATATAAATATGCTCTGGAGCTGGATGTCAATGAAGGATTCCGAATTCGGGACAATGGCAATGGCGGAATCTCCAGAATGGTGACTTCCCTGTCCGGCGGAGAGATTTTTTTGACCTCCCTGTCCCTTGCTCTGGCTTTGTCTGAGCAGATCCAGCTGAAAGGGCAGAGCCCCCTGGAATTTTTCTTTTTGGATGAAGGCTTCGGAGCTTTGGACAAACAGCTTCTGGATATGGTAATGGACTCTTTGGAACGGCTCAGCACAAAGGAAAGGGTGATCGGGCTCATCAGCCATGTATCGGAGCTGCAGGACCGCATTTCCAGACGCCTGATTGTGGATCCGCCCTCTTCTCAGGGAGAGGGGAGCCGGGTGAGAATCGTAAAGGCTTAACACCTTAAAAATAGTTGCAAAACCTGCCGGCCCTGAAACAAAGGACTGCTCAGCAGCCGGCGGCCGTATTTCGGAGATTCTGAAAATAAATGATTGCTTTTCAGTGAAAAGTTTATCAATAAAAGGGAAATCATTTCACATCAAAAAGAAGGGGGACTGATAAAGGATGGACGGGGTATGTTGGGTTGATTTTGACACAATGGAACATTTCATGGTGGATGTATTTCGCGGGGTAGGCGTTCCGGAGCAGGATGCAAAAACCTGTGCGGAGGTACTGATCACTTCGGACAAGAGAGGTATTGATTCCCACGGCACCGGACGGCTGAAACCCATTTATGTGGACCGGATCAACGGAGGGATCATCAATCCGGTGACCAGGGTGGATGTGGTGAAGGAAGGCCCCACCACGGCAGTACTGGACGGCAACAACGGAATGGGTCAGGTCATAGGCACGAAAGCCATGGGAATGGCCATCGATAAGGCAAAGAAATATGGAATGGGCATGGTGGCAGTACGGAATTCCAATCATTACGGGATTGCCGGTTATTATGCATTGATGGCTGCAGAAAAGGGCATGATTGGAATGACCGGTACCAATGCCAGGCCATCCATTGCACCGACTTTCGGCACGGAAAACATGCTGGGCACCAATCCGCTTACCTTTGGAATGCCTACCGATGAAGCGTTTCCGTTTGTACTGGACTGCGCCACTTCCATTGCCCAGAGAGGAAAAATCGAAGTCTATGCCAGGCAGGGAAAGCAGCTGCCGGAGGGATGGGTCATTGGGGAGGACGGCAAGCCCCGGACGGATACGGAGCAGGTATTGAAGGATCTGGTGACAGGCGGAGCGGCGCTGGCGCCCCTTGGCGGCATAGGAGAAGATCTGGCAGGCTATAAGGGATACGGCTATGCCACGGTGGTGGA
>DHDO01000079.1:10324-10651 GCA_002399435.1 Firmicutes bacterium UBA4874 | reverse complement strand
GCGGAACGGATTTACACAGCCGGGGAGAAGGAATATCTGGCCTGGCAGTTCCGGAAGGATAAAGGAGTTCCGGTGAATGCATCCCTGCAGAAGGACCTCATTGCGCTGAAAAAGGATTTGAATTTGACTCAATATCATTTTGAGTTTGAGTAAGGAGTCCGGAGGATGAAAAACTTTGGAGAAATTGGTTGACCGGAAAAGCCCGCTGCTTTTTTCACACCGGGGAGGAGCCGGGCTTTTCCCGGAAAATACTATATTTGCCTATCAGCAGTCTGTGGAGCGGTTTCACGCGGATATGGTGGAATTGGATGTTCATATGTCTGCGGA
>DHDO01000079.1:9834-10032 GCA_002399435.1 Firmicutes bacterium UBA4874 | reverse complement strand
GTCGGCATTAATATTGAGATCAAGAAGCATTACCGGAATATTGAGATCAAATTGTACAACCTGATTACCGGTTTCCATATGACAGACCGGGTGATTGTCGTTTCCGGGCACCCTTCCGTGATGAAGCGGTTTCGGAGGATCAACAGAAGGGGCATTGCGACGGCGGCGGATGCCGTGGAGGGTGTAAAGGTTTATCTG
>DHDO01000079.1:8570-9574 GCA_002399435.1 Firmicutes bacterium UBA4874 | reverse complement strand
AAGCTGCATGTATGGACCATCAATGACAGCTACACAATGAAAAAGCTTCTGGACTGGAAGGTGGACGGCATCATTACGGATTATCCGGATCGGTTGTATCAGCTGTTTCAGGAATACGGGTACAAGTAAGATTAAGATAAAGTTTCGTGCCGTTTTTTTCCGTTTATTATATTCATGTTGAGAGTTTCTTATGGCTGGAGTGCCACAGGAGATAAAAAGTTGAGGAGGTTTTTTCAGTGAAGATATTGGTATTGTTTTATTCAGCTTACGGACATGTGTATCAGATGGCGGAAGCCGTTGCAGAAGGCGCCCGGCAGGTGGCAGGTGCGGAAGTAACCATTAAGCAGGTTCCGGAGACTCTTCCGCAGGAAGTGCTGGAAAATACCGGGATCGCGCAGGCTCACAAGGCGTTTGCCCACATCCCGGTTGCCAGGCCGGAAGAATTGGCGGATTATGATGCCATTCTTTTCGGAGCGCCGACCCGGTACGGTATGATTGCTTCCCAGATGAAAGCTTTTATGGATGGAACGGGAGCCCTTTGGGCCAAAAGGGCCCTGGTGAATAAGATCGGCAGCGTGTTTACCAGTACCGCTACCCAGCATGGCGGACAGGAAGCCACCATATTGAGCATGCATACGGTGCTGCTGAATCATGGAATGCTGATTGCCGGCCTTCCCTATTCCTTTGACGGCCAGAGCCGGATGGACGAGATTACCGGGTGTTCCCCCTATGGTGCATCCACCATTGCAGGCGGAGACGGCAGCCGCTATCCCAGTAAAAATGAATTGGATGGTGCCCGTTTTCAGGGAAAGCATGTGGCACAGCTGGCAAAGAAACTGGCAGACCAATAAGGGAAATATTGAAAATGGCAGGGGGTGCTTTCTGGTCCCTGCCATTTTTGTATCTTTTTTTATTTTTGGATCCTTCTGCAGTCCCATATCGCAGTCTGGAATGATATGATATAATAGCGGATAAAGAAAGAAGAAAAACCTCTGAGAGAAAGA
>DHDO01000079.1:0-8439 GCA_002399435.1 Firmicutes bacterium UBA4874 | reverse complement strand
GAAAGAAGAAAAACATCTGAGAGAAAAAGCAAGGGGAAAGGATGGTACCATGGATCAGGAAAGACTGAAAAAGCAAATTGATTTTATCGTGGAAATCGACAAGGCGAAGCATATTCTGCGGCGGACTGTTTTAATGGATAAATCAAGAAGAGAAAACGATGCAGAGCATTCCTGGCATCTTGCGGTTATGGCTATTCTGCTGAAAGAGTATGCAGCGGAGGATGTGGATCTGGAAAAGGTTTTGAAGATGGTATTGGTACACGACCTTGTTGAAATCGATGCGGGAGATACTTACTGCTATGATGCCAGGGCCAACCTGGATAAGCGGGACCGTGAGCTATGTGCTGCGGATCGGCTTTTTGCCATCCTGCCGGAGGATCAGGAAAAGGAAGTTCGCGGCCTGTGGGAGGAATTTGAAGACTGCACCACTCCGGAAGCGGAGTTTGCCGCTTCCCTGGATCGTCTCCAGCCCTTCCTTCATAATCTGTACACGGATGGGCACACATGGAAAAACGGGGTGACCAGTGATATGGTACGGGATCGTATGGCGGAAATACGCAGCGGTGCTCCGGAGCTGTGGGAGATCGTCGACCGGAAAATCGATGAATGCGTGAAGAAAGGAATTTTGAAGAAATAAAAGTCTCTTTCTGCCCTTTCTTTTGCCTGTTTCATAAATTATAGATATTCTTCGCGGTTGGTGCTATAATATTTATAATTGTTTTGGGGGTGTAAGGTTTGAAAAAAATCAGACTAGGTATCATTTTTGGGGGGAAATCCCCGGAGCATGAGATTTCCCTGCAGTCTGCAAAAAATATACTTTCTGCGTTGGATCAGGAAAAATACGAACCCATTTTGATTGGGATAGATAAGACCGGGCGATGGTATCGGATTCACAGTTCTGAAGCCCTTTTGGGCGGCGACCTGAAAAAGATGCCTTTGAATCCATCAGGTGAGGAACTGGCCTTGATTCCCGGATTGGACAGCAGTCAGCTGATTCATCTCGCCGACCGAAGCAATCCGGAACAGATCGACGTGGCGTTTCCGGTTCTGCATGGCACATACGGGGAGGACGGCACGGTTCAGGGCATGCTAAAGCTCGCCAATATCCCATTTGTCGGTGCATCTGTATTGGGTTCCGCAGTGGGTATGGATAAGGATGTTACAAAAAGACTGCTGAAGTCGGATGGGATCCCCGTTGCAGATTTCAGGACCTTTGGCTACGGGGAGCAGAATACCATTGATTTTGAAGAGATATCCGAAAAATTGGGGATGCCTGTCTTCGTCAAGCCTGCCAATATGGGATCTTCCGTCGGTGTCAGCAAGGCGTATGACCGTGAGGGACTGGAAGCGGCCGTTCACAAAGCTTTCCAGTATGATACAAAAATCATCATTGAGGAGAATATCAGGGGGCGGGAGTTGGAATGCTCTGTATTGGGCAATGATAATCCCATTGCCTCGCTGCCCGGTGAGATTTTGCCCCAAACGGAGTTTTATACCTATGAGGCAAAGTATATGGATGAAAACGGGGCCGTCCTGGAGATTCCGGCCAGGCTTTCCGGGCCGGAAACGGAACGGATCCGGGACTGTGCCCTCAGGGCTTACCGGTCCCTGTGCTGTGAGGGAATGGCCAGGGTGGATCTGTTCCAAAAGGAAAATGGGGAAATTGTGGTAAATGAAATCAATACCATTCCGGGCTTTACCAGGATCAGCATGTATCCCAAACTCTGGGAAGTAAGCGGCCTGTCCTGCAACGAATTGATTGACCGGCTGATCGGACTTGCCCTGGAGCGCTTTAAAAGGGAACAGGCGCTGAAAACAAATGTAGAAATATAAAGGTGTGATTGAATGGCTCCAAGAAAAAAAACGAGGAATGCCTATTGGATCGGAGCGCCGGCGGAAGCCTATGAGGCTGCCGGTATACCGGCTGGTCGGAATACAAATATTACGGCTTATTTTCGCTATGCGTTTCATGTGACCCGGCCCACCGGGCTGAATTTCAAAATCAGTGCAAACAGCAGGTACCGGCTGTGGATCAATGGGTATCCTGTCGCCTCCGGCCCCTGCAAAGGGGATTCCTGGCGGCAGTATTACGATACCATAGATGCATCCGGATATCTTCAATCCGGTCTGAACTGTATTGCAGTCAAGGTGCTTGCCTATCCTGCCTATGCGGCAAAGGACGAAGAGGTGAATCCGGCACCGCTTTCCGTCATGACAAACGGAGCTGGGCCTGCGCTGATGGTGGAGGGAACCTGCCGAAAGGGAAAGGGCAGGATCCTTGCCGATATCGCGACAGGATATGGGAAATGGCTTGTTTCCCTGGACAATGCAACCGAATGGGTCGCTTTTCCGGAAAACTTCTGGATGGGAGCGTCCGAGAAGGTAAACGGCAGCCGCCTCCCCCATGGGTGGAAGACGCTTCCCGATCCGGAAGGGCACTGGTTCCGGGCAAAATGTGAATGGATGGCTGCAGGGGATCCCAATGATCTTATTCATGGGATTCTGCCGCCTATGCCCCTGAAGGAAAGGCCAATCCCCATGCTTTTGGAGACGAAGCGCTTTTTCCAGCGGGAAATGCCCCTGGGCCATGCAGACGAAGAGGCTTCCGGCAAGCCGGAGGAGTCTTTGTCTTTTCCTGCCCTGGATCATGACGATACCGCAGTTTCCCTGAAGCCCATGCATCGGTATGTGGCTGTTCTGGATGCAGGAGAGCTGACCACCGGTTTCCTGACTCTGCGGCTGCAGGGCGGTGCAGACAGCTCCATCCATATCCGCTATGCGGAAAGCTTTTATCGGACAACGGAAGACGGCGGGGTAAAAAAGGAAATACGGGATGATTCGGAACACGGCATCCTGCCGGGGCATGAGGATGTTTATCTGCCGGCCGGTATGGAGGAACAGGAGACATATGAGCCTTTCTGGTTTCGTACCTTCCGGTTTGTCCGGCTGGAAGTGAATACAGGCGCAGACCCCATGAGCCTTTACCCACCGACGTTTCTGGAAACCGGATATCCTCTGGATGTCATAACCAATGTGGAATCCTCCGCTTCCTGGGTAAACGGAGTGTGGGATATCAGCCTGCGGACGCTGAAGCGCTGCATGCATGAGACCTACGAGGACTGCCCATATTATGAGCAGCTTCAGTATGCGATGGATACCCGTTCCCAGATCCTGTTTTCCTATATGGTAAGCGGAGACACGCGGCTTGCCGAAAAGGCCATGGAGGATTTCCGCTGCTCCCTGATGCCAAACGGACTGCTTCAGTCCCGTTATCCGTCCAGGCAGCCGCAGGTGATCCCGATATTCAACATCTACTTTATTTTCATGATGGAGGATTATTATTGGCAGACCGGAAAAGTGGATTTGATCCGGAAATACCGTTCGGTCATCGACGGGATTCTGGAATGGTTTGAGGGAAAGATCGGGGATTCCGGTCTGATTGAGGATCTGGGATACTGGCCCTTTGTGGACTGGGTCGACGGATGGGATCATGGCGTTCCGGCGGCGGTTGAAAAGGGACCGGCTACGGTTCACAGCCTCCTGTATGCGGCCGGATTGCAGTCGGCAGCCCGGCAAAATGAGCTGACCGGCAGAGCACATATGGCGGCAGAGTATGAGAGCCGCTCCCGCGAGATCCTTCAGCAGGTGGAAAGCCAGTGCTGGAGCAACAGTCATGGTCTGTTCAAGGAAGGGCCGAAGGTTTCAGAGTTCAGCCAGCATACGCAGGTTTGGGCAGTTCTTTCAGGACTGGTCCGGGGAAAACGGGCAAAGAGCATGATGATGAAGTGTCTTGCATTGGATGATATCTATGTCTGCTCCTATTCCATGAGGTTTTATCTGCTTCGGGCTTTGGAAAAGACGGATTTGTACGACCGGAGCGAAAGCATATGGGAGGACTGGCAGAAGATGCTGGAGCAGCATCTGACGACATGTCCGGAAGATAATATGCTCATGAGAAGCGACTGCCATGGCTGGAGTGCCCTGGCTCTATATGAATTCCCGCGTTGTATTCTTGGGGTAAAGCCCCTGGAGCCGGGATGGGCAAAGATCGGCATTGAACCGCATGTGTTGTCCCTGCCTGATTTCAGTGGAAGTGTGACGACTCCGAAGGGAGTGGTTCAGGTTTCCTGGGAGAGGAAGGACGAGCGCTTTTCCATATCCGGTCATGTACCGGATGGTGTTCCGCTGGAGCTGTATTTGCCCGACGGAACCAAGCAGCTTTATCTTCAGGGCGGCCCCTTTGAATTTTAAGCATGGCATTAGAGTCTTTCCAGGCTTCCGCTTCAGGCCATTGGGGGTGGAAGTCGTTCATTGGATTACAGAAACAAAAAAGCACAAAGAAAAAGAGTGGAAAAGAGAAAGATCTCTTCCCGCTCTTTTTTAGTCCTTCCTGTGGGCCGTTTTACTGAGCTGACCATGTCCGGGGAAATGATCCGGAAAATCGGATGGAATCCATAACAGCAGTCAATGGATTTTAATCGTAATCCTCTTCGTCTTTCAAGCCGCATTTTTTCCTATTGTCGTTTTCTTCGATGTCAAAATCATCGGCACCATCATATTCTGCATTGTCGTATTTTACATCGTCGTATTCTTCCCAGTCCTCATCCTCATCTTCATCTTCATCGTCTTCATCCTCATCTTCATCGTCTTCATCGTCTTCATCCTCGTCGTACATCTCCTGAAGAGCATCGATGAGTTCATCCATCCTATCTTCATCCACCGGGAGAAATTCCTCGTTTTCACCGTCTCCGACGACTTTCATGATATAGACGTCCCTTTCCTCGTCGATGTTTTCCGGTTCCGGATCATTGGCGTCTGTCAGCAAGGCAAATTCCTCGTCTCCATATGTGAAGTAATCAACAACCTCCATCTCAATTTCCTGTCCGCTGTCGTCCGTAAAAACCAAAAGATCTCTTTCCTTACTCATAGGAAGTACCTTCCTTTCTGTTTGATAGGCTCATTTTATCCTATATTTTTTGCCAATACAATGATTTTATCAAAAAAATATGTTATGATACTTCTAAGGGAAAGTGTTGTCTGCAGCCGGTTTTTCAGGGAAAGAGACTGCTGGCAGGTCCAAAAGCAGGGACTTTTGAATCATACTTTGAAGGAGGTTTTCATGTGGGCAGCAAAAAATTATACCGCTCTGCCAGACAGCGTGTTTTGGCCGGTGTCTGCGGGGGACTGGCCGAATATTTTGACATTGATGTTACCATAGTGCGGATACTCTGGGCACTGTCTGTTTTCCTGAGAGGTGCCGGTCTGATATTGTATATTGCAGCTATATTCATTATTCCTATGGGGGAAAGCGGCAAAGGCACGGTCATCCTGGATGAGGACGGAAAGGAAACCTATGTGTCGGACGAAGATGACGGCAACACCAGGCCCGATTCCATGCTTTTTATTGGAATTATTTTGATTGTTCTGGGCGGACTGGCCTTGCTGAGACGGCTGTATCCTTTCCGGATATTCTGGAATCAGATGGGAAAATACGGATGGCCCATTATATTGATCCTGATCGGGGTTGTGCTGTTGGTGACTGCTTTTCGAAATAAAGGCCGATAGAGCCTGCCATGCCGGGCTTTGAAAAGAAAATGCAGGCTCTCGGATTTTTCTTCCTTTTAAAGGGGATAATGATATCGGACAGATGGTATCACAAAACCGGAATCAGGAGGGGATCCGAAGCCGAAAGGGGCATGGAGAATGAAGGTTCCGTTCAAAATCGGCGACCTGCTGGTTTATGCGTTTATCCTGCTGCTGACGGCGGGCAGCTTCGCAGGTCTGTATCGTATGGGGTTTGGCAAGGATGTCCGCCGCGTAACGGTTGAGGTGGGAGGAAAGCTCATCGCCACATATGATCTTCCGAAAGGGAACAAGGAAAATGAAGTTCGGGTCGACGCCGGGAAGGGTCGTTATAATCTGTTGATATTGACCAGCTCCGGCGTTTCTGTCGGGGAAGCCAATTGCCCGGATCAGCTTTGCGTAAAATGGGGCAGGATAAGCAAGCCGGGACAATCCATTGTTTGTCTCCCGCACAAGGTGGTCGTCAGTATTGTCGGCAATCGGGAGGGAGAACCCCTGGACGACATTGCTTCCTAGAATGGAGCAGTGGAACAGCGATTGGCAGGAATAATCGGATGGTGTGGCATGAAGCAAAGCAGGAAAATGGTTTATATGTCTTTACTGACATCGCAGGCGCTGGTCCTGCATTATCTGGAAGGCCTTCTTCCGCCTCTGGCTCCGGGAACCAGACTGGGGCTGGCCAATATCATATCCCTGATTGCCCTGCATTTGTTTGGACTTCGGGAGGCGATGACCATCGTGGTGATTCGTTCCGTATTGGGGCCGATTCTGGGAGGAAGCCCCATGGGGATCCTCTACAGTCTGGCAGGAGGGACGCTCAGCTGCATCGTGATGGCGGTGCTGTATGGCCGCTTCAACAAATACTTCAGCTTGCCGGGGATCAGTGTGGCAGGAGCGGTTTTTCACAATATCGGACAGATCCTGACCGCTTCCGTAGTTTACGGTTCCATCGGCATTCTGTTTACATATCTTCCGGTTCTGATGCTGTCTTCTGTTGTCACCGGGAATTTTATCGGACTGGCAGCAAAATACATCATTCGGTTTCTGGACAAAAGAGGGCTTTATGAGCAGGCCGGCTGAAGGTACAGGAGGATTGCTTTTCGAAATATGGGAATCTGGGAAAAACATCGGGGGATGGAGGAGGATTTGGGCAGGGTTGACAATCTGATACGGGAAACCCTGCAGTCCAGTCAGCGGACCCTGAAGGATGCGGTAAGCGATCTGCTGTCCGCAGGGGGCAAACGTCTGCGGCCGGCTATGGTGTTATTGTCCGGCAGATTCGGCAGGTATGACGCAAATAAGCTGATTCCTCTTGCCGCTTCGGTTGAGATCCTGCATATGGCGACTCTGGTTCATGATGATATTATTGACAGATCAGAGATGCGCAGGGGAAAGCTTACGGTTCACAGCCGATGGGGCGTGGAAACGGCGGTTTTCACCGGCGATTTTTTATTTACCAGGGCATTTGATCTGATGGACCGGACCATATCCCGAAAGAACGCCCGTTATCTGTTTCAGACCGTCCAGGCAATCTGTGAGGGAGAAGTGGGACAGTTTGAATCAAGATATCGGGGGGAGATATCCGTAAGGAAGTATCTGGAGCGTACCTGCAGGAAAACGGCCATGTTCTTTGCCTTTTGCTGCCGGCTGGGTGCATCGGAATCCGGCTGCCGGCACGAAACCATCCGGCACTTGAGAAAGTTTGGCCTGAATTTCGGCATGGCATTTCAAATCACCGACGATCTTCTGGATTTTTCCGGGAATGGAACAGAGATGGGAAAGCCGCTTTGCAGCGATTACCGGGAAGGCATCTATACCCTGCCGGTGATCTATACTCTTGCGGGCTCTGACACTAGTCATAAAATAGCCCCTTATATCGGGAAAAGAGACCCGGATGATCAGGACATTTCCATGGTCGGGCAGCTGGTGGAGGAGAGCGGCGGCATGGATAGGTCCCGGAGGATGGCACAACGTTTTCTGAGTCGCAGCCGGGACATTTTGACCGCTTTGCCGGATGTTTCCTCCAGAGAGGTGCTTTGGGATCTGGCAGGCGAACTCATCCGGCGAAAGTCCTGAGGAATGAGGCAGGGAAGATTCCCTGATTTCCTTAAAAGGTGGATTTCGGCAGGAAAAAGGCTTGCCGGAGGCGAATTCCGCATATAAAGTGGCATGAAGTGAAACAAGTGAAAAGTAAAATTAAGCAAACGAAAAGAAAAGCGAGCAAAAGGGAAACAAGCAAAAGGGAAACAAGCAGTAAGGAAACATGTAAAAAGCAATCAATGGGTTTCACTGCATGCGATGAAATAATCGGAAAGGCGGTCTCGTTATGATCACAAAGTATCCTCCTGTAAATGGGAAATTTCCTCACATGCTGCACGGCGCTGACTACAACCCCGAACAGTGGAAGGACACCCCGGAGATATGGGATGAAGACATGCGGATGATGAAGCTGGCTCACTGCAATGTTGTATCGGTGGGGATTTTTGCATGGTCCAGCCTGGAGCCGGAGGAAGGCCGATTTACCTTTGACTGGCTGGACACCATCCTGGACAAGCTGGCAGAAAACGGCATCCGCGCCATACTTGCCACTCCCAGCGGCGCACGGCCGGCCTGGATGTCCTATCGTTATCCGCAGGTTCTGAGGGTCCGGCAAGACCGGCAGCGCATTCTGCACGGCGAGCGGCACAATCATTGCTATACTTCTCCAATCTATCGGGAAAAGGTCCGGATCATCAATCGAAAACTGGCAGAGCGGTACAAGGACCACCCGGCGCTTTTGTTATGGCATGTTTCCAACGAATACGGAGGTGCATGCCATTGCGACTTGTGCCAGGAAGCCTTCCGGGTATGGCTGAA
>DHDO01000018.1:1182-5758 GCA_002399435.1 Firmicutes bacterium UBA4874 | reverse complement strand
ATAGAAACACGTTATTAGACATATATAGGAAAATGAGTATATTTTGCAATGAATCGTCAATCATATAATCATTTATCAATTTCAAAAATGAGGGACTGCGCATTGAACTATCAATCATTCCGGAAATTGTTCATATACAAGGAACTTGAATGTATGCTAGTCTGTTAATATTCTGATCAGTCTATGTTTGCCAACCGGGAGAGGTCGGGCAGCAATCCTCTGATACAATCCCGAATTCTACTGAAAAACACAAGGAGGTATGAAAATGTCAAAAAAGGTGTTGCTTTTTCTTCTTATCGCTGTGATGGTTTTTTCGGTTTTCACTGGTTGTGGCAAGAGTACCGGCGGAACTGCGGATCCTACTGGGGATAAAAAGCCTGCGAAAGATGAGAGCAAAAGCTCGGAGAAGTTCACCGGATATCCTATGGACAAAAAGGATACTGAGCTTACCTGGTGGGTAGGTACAGGGTATACTCTGAATGAGGCATATGCCACAGCGGAAGAATCGCCATTCCATAAAAATCTGCAGGATATGGTGGGTGTAAAGATCAACTGGCAGTTCCCGACGGCCGGGACCGATGCCAATCAGGCTTTTAACCTGATGCTGAACAGTGATACTTTGCCGGACATTATTTTCCATACGATCATGTCAGATATTGAACGTTACATGGAAGAAGGCATCGTCCGTGATCTGTCGGATGATCTGGAAAAGAACTCTCCCGCCTATTATTCCTTTATCAAATCCAATGAGATGTATGATAAGCATATGAAGACAGACAGCGGCAAGTATTACGGCTATGGTTTCTTCCGGGAAGACGGCGGCTGGAACGATACCTATCAGGGTCCCCTGATTCGGCAGGACTGGTTGAATGCGCAGAATCTGGAGGCTCCAAAGACAATTTCCGATTGGGACAATGTTCTGAAGACGTTTAAGAAGAAATACAATGCCGTATTCAGCGGTCCATGGTTCCGCATAAAAGCTTCTGCGATCAGTGGCGCATTCGGGGCATATACCCTGGCAGATTATAAGTTGTATGTTGATGACAATGCAAAGGTTCAGCTTGCTCAGGCCCAGCCGGAATGGAAAGATTATATGGAAAAGCTTCATGAATGGTGGAAAGCCGGCCTGATCGATCAGGACATCACCACCAATGATGATGAGGCAGCCCGCACCAAGGCATTGAACGGCTTGACAGGTCTTTCCTATTCTTCCATGGGGCAGTTGTCCAACTGGGCCACAGATGCTGAAAAAGCGGGCAACGGTGCGAAGTGGGTCGGCCTGCAGTATCCCACAGGAGATGATGGAACACTGTCCATGGTATACGGTGGATATGGAATTGGGAGCCCTGTCGCAGTCATAACGACCAGCTGCCCCGATGAGAAACTGGAGACCGCCATGCGGGTGCTGGATTATGCCTATACCGATGACGGCAGTCTATTCTGGAATTTCGGGAAGCAGGGGGAATCCTGGGATTATGATGATAAAGGGGAACCGGCCTATCTGGATCTGGTGACCAAGGATCCTGACGGGCTGAACAATGCAATATCCAAATATGGCGGTTCAACTTGGAGCGGTTCCTGTATTCAGGCAACCAAGTTACTGTACCTGAAGAATGAACAGGTAGCAATTGATGCAAACGATACATGGTTCTACCCCAATGAGAAAGTTACAGCGAAGTGGACCTTACCCAACGGAGTAACCCGGACGACCGAAGAGAGCAATACTCTGGATGAATTGGTCAGCTCCATACAAACCTATGTGTCGGAGACAGCCGTAAAATACATGACCGGTGAAGAATCTCTGGATACCTATGATAAATTTGTGAAAAAGCTGGATGATATGGGCCTGCCTACAGTTCTGAAAACAAATCAGGCGGCTTATGATCGGTTCCTGGCCCGTTAATGCTCTTGAATATTATGGAGGAAATGTTGACCTGGAAAGGAGACGATTCGAGTGGCAAATGGAGATTTGGCGACATCCAGCCGGACGACCGGGCAGAGAACCCTGAGTCATACACTACAGCGGGATTTTAAGCTCAATAAGTATAAATATCTGATCATACTGCCGGTTCTTGTTTATCTGATTTTATTTGCCTATAAGCCCATGTACGGCATAATCATTGCATTCAAGGATTATCGTCCTGCTTTGGGAATACAGGCAAGCAAATGGGTGGGCTGGAAACACTTTAGGAATTTTTTTAATGATGTATATTTCTGGAGGTTGATAAGGAATACTTTTTCCATCAGCGGACTGAGCATCCTGTTTGGATTCCCTGCTCCGATTCTTCTTGCTCTCTTTTTGAATGAAATCCGGATAAACTGGTTCAAGCGCAGTATCCAGACCATTACCTATATGCCTTACTTTATATCAATAGTGGTTGTCTGCTCACTGATAAGAACCTATGTGCAGTATGATGGATTGATTTCCCAGATGGTAGTGGCATTTGGCGGTAAGGCACAGAATTTTCTGGTGTCAAGCAAATATTTTTATCCCATTTATATTATTTCGGATATCTGGAAGGGTATTGGATGGAATTCCATTATTTATTTAGCTGCTTTATCAAGCATCGATCAGCAGCAATATGAAGCTGCAAGAATAGATGGCGCAGGACGATTTCAACAGATGATCCACATTACCCTTCCAGGGATCCTGGCGACCATTGTCATGTTGTTTATCCTCCGCATGGGCAGTATCTTAAGCGTAGGCCATGAAAAAATTCTGCTTCTTTATAATGAGGGGATATACAATGTGGCGGATGTTCTATCGACTTACACCTATCGCAAGGGTATTTTGAATGCAGCTTACAGCTACAGTACGGCGGTGGGGCTGTTCAATTCACTGGTCAATGTGACATTCCTGCTCCTGTCCAATTATATCAGCAGGAAAACGACCGAACTGAGTCTATTTTAGGGGGAAGAAGGAATGGCAAAAAACAAGTTGAATCAAAGAAGTACGGGGGATGTTATATTTGATGCCGTAAACAACATTGTAATGATTCTACTGGCCTTTGTAACCCTATACCCCATGTACTATGTAGTATGTGCTTCCATCAGTGATAACGTCAAGCTTCTGGCAAGTCCCGGCGTGCTGTGGTGGCCCAGGGGATTTACCACAGGAGCGTACAAACTGGCTTTCAGTCATCCACTCATGGTAAGCGGTTACAAAAACATCCTGTTTATCCTGGTCGTGTCGCTGCCGCTTAATATCATAATGACATTATTCTGCGGATACTTTTTGTCTTCCAAAAATGTTTACTTCAAAAAGCCCATTCTGGGGATCATTATGTTTACCATGTTTTTCAGCGGCGGTATGATTCCCGGATACCTGAACGTGAAGTCCCTCGGCCTTTACAACTCCCTCTGGGCATTGATTCTCCCGGGTGCGATGAGTATTTACAATGCAATCATCTGCAAAACAGCGATTGAAGCGCTGCCGGACAGCCTGGCGGAATCGGCCTATATTGATGGGGCGAATGATCTGTCCATCCTTTTCCGCATTATCTTTCCGCTGATTATGCCGACTATTGCCGTTCTGCTCCTGTACTACGGTGTTGGCCACTGGAACAGTTGGTTTCCCGCGTCCCTGTATATCCAGGATAATCCAAAACTGCCCATACAGAATGTTTTGCGGGCTGTTCTGATTGCGAACTCCAACATTCTGAATTCGGCTGCTACGGAGGACGATAAAATTGATCAGTTTGCGGAGACGATAAAATATGCGGCCATTGTAATCACTACAGTACCGGTTCTTTGCATTTATCCTTTCCTTCAAAAGTATTTTGTGAAAGGGGTAATGATAGGAGCCGTGAAAGGTTGAGTTCGGAATCATCGCATATATCAATGTCCGGTTATACTTGAGATGTCCGGTTACCTTTAAATGCCTGCCAGGTGTTTTTAAGGTAACCGGACTTGTTTTTTAGCAAAGCGCAGTTATCGTACTTTTTGTGATTTTCATCCGAATGCTGCTGAAAAAAGGCTGGCTGATTGATGAGGCACCGACTTATGCAAAAGTTCTCGGAACAGAGTTTCCGGACTGTGATGGCCGTGCCTTGACGAAGGTTCTGCGGGGATAAACTTATGTTGTTTTACCAGACGGCTTGTTGCTTGATTGTTTGTTCCGGAAAGGGGCATCGGTCCAGCCGACCAGACGGATCCCTTCGGATTCAATGGTCTTGAAGACCGTATCGTCCAGCATGAGCCGGTATTCCCATACCCGTTTTTGCCAGCTGCTGCAGATGGCTTTCAGTTCCTCTGTTTCCATTGCCGGATGCAGAAACATTTCCGTAATCCCAGGTCCGATATTGCGGATCCGGTTCAGATAATAATCTCGGACAGTTTCGTAGGTATCGTCGGTCGTCAGGGCATTCGGATGGGAAAAATTATGCTACATAATACCAGTTTACTTGACGTATTGTCGGAATGCAAGTATCATATGTAGGGAAACGGATCCGTAAGGATCTGCTTTTTCGATGGTTTTTCTTCCAACAGATTCAGATAACGAATTCAGATAACGGAATTCAAATAACGAATCCAGGGGAAGGAAGCCAAATTGCGAACGAATCAAGGGAACAGGAGA
>DHDO01000018.1:665-904 GCA_002399435.1 Firmicutes bacterium UBA4874 | reverse complement strand
TTGCGGGAATTGGTTCGTATGTGCAATATGGGGACGAAATTCTACGCAGCGTCGCCTTTACGGAAAAGCAGCTGAAGATGCTGGCTGGACATTATCTGGCCACCGAAAACCAATGCCACGTGGAAGGGGAAACGAAGATGTTTTATATCCATCCCCGCGATCCTAAGGGAAAGACCATTATCCGGAGCAGCGATGATTTTTCCGTTCTTTACCCGAACAGCAGAATTTCCAAGTTTTCA
>DHDO01000018.1:0-390 GCA_002399435.1 Firmicutes bacterium UBA4874 | reverse complement strand
ATGATGAAATATGCCGGTATCAGTATCGCCATGGGCAATTCTCCGGATCGGATCAAGGAGTTGTGCGATGATGTGACAGCATCCGCAGAGGAAGCAGGAGTTGCTGCGGCCCTGGAAAGATATGTGATTCCGGTTTCGGAAAAAAAGGTGAAGGGGGAAAAATCCGCATAAGATAATGTAATAGCTGGAAAATATATGTTCCTTTTTGGATTTGACAAAATGGGCTTTTATTGTTAAAATTATAACATGTAGAATATATATAATGTCGAGCGGCAACAGAAGAAGTGACATCAAAAGAAGCGACATTAGAAGAAGCAACATCAAAGGATAAACGAACCAATTATACCAGGAGGGAAGCATAGATGAAAAGATTTACAATACCAAGGGATA
>DHDO01000087.1:4720-5313 GCA_002399435.1 Firmicutes bacterium UBA4874 | reverse complement strand
TCATCCACTTTGAATTGTTCTTCCCTTAATATCTTCTGAAGATAATCGGCAACCCGATAGAATCTCTTCCGGAAGCGCAGGGTAAACCGGAGCAGCTCAATGGCACCATCTGCTGTAATCAACTGCACGGAGCCGACCCCATAATAGTTTTTGACATCCACTTTCCGGACAATTGCCAGGGACCAGGATTTCATTCTCACTTTATCCTCCGGAGTCGGTTGCTGAAGAACATGGATGCTTTTATCGGTTACCACGATCCATTGCTCCTCAAATCTCCCGCCCAGGTTCAAATCCGTTGAAACGGCCAGCTTCGGAGTCTCGCTCCGGATTGTTTCCTCCAGGTATGCGGCCAGCTGACTTGGAAAAGCCTGGGCCTGATCCAGATTTGCTTCATTCAGCTTTTGCTGCCAATTCATTTTCAGTCCTCCTGTAAGATTGTTTTGAGTCGTAGAATGCTCATCCAATGGAGTCACTTTTATTGATACGTATAAATTGTACCCTATAGTATAATATAGAAGTTTAAATAAATTGTCAATACAATCCAGAAAAACAAAAAGAATATTTTCAGAAAAGGACAATGAACAGACATGCGA
>DHDO01000087.1:0-4477 GCA_002399435.1 Firmicutes bacterium UBA4874 | reverse complement strand
TATTCCTTATTCCTTTGCCTTTCCCTGGTTGGCAACCTTCGCCATGGAATTTCGGATTTCTTCCTCATCCCCCAGGTAAAACTTTCGGACAGGCTGAAGATTGTCATCTAATTCATAAACAAGCGGAACACCGGTTGGAATGTTCAGCCCCACGATATCCCGGTCAGATATCTGCTCCAAATGTTTGACCAAAGCCCGCAAGCTGTTGCCGTGTGCGGCAATGAGTACTCTTTTCCCCTGACGGATCTGCGGCGCAATGGTATTCTCCCAATAGGGAAGGAATCGCTCCACTGTCGATTTCAGGGATTCAGACAAGGGAAGATGATCCCTTCCGATACCGGAATACCGGATATCCTTTCCAGGATACCTTTCATCCTCCGTTGTAAGGGAAGGCGGCAGGACATCATAGCTTCTTCTCCAGATATGGACCTGCTCTTCTCCGTATTTCCTGGCTGTTTCCGATTTGTTCAGCCCCTGAAGTGCTCCATAATGTCTCTCATTCAGTCGCCAGGACTTATAAACCGGGATCCAATGCAGATCCATGGTATCCAGGATATACCATAATGTTTTGACGGCTCTCTTCAAAACCGAGGTATAGGCAATGTCAAAGGTAAAACCATTCTCCTTCAGCAAAGCCCCGGCATGGGTGGCTTCCCGGATCCCCTTCTCCGAAAGATCCACATCGGTCCAACCCGTAAACCGGTTTTCCCGATTCCACTCACTCTCTCCGTGTCTTACCAATACCAACTCAGGCATTTGTTTTCCTCCCCTCTCACCTGGCTATCCTTTCCCGAAAGCCATGAAACTATCACACCCGCAGATGCTTTCGGAGGGACAACATGCTGGCCGCAATTCCAACAATACTGCCCACCAGAACAAAAAGGCCAAGAATCCAGGGCAGAATGCTGCGCAGCGGAAGCATCCGGAACATGGAGAAAATGCCATTCTTCATTCCACGGCCCCCCATACGGCTCATAAGTACATTGTAAACTCCTGCTGTCAGGCCGCCGGAGGCCAGGGCACCCAGCAGTCCCAGCGTCATCCCTTCTATCAGGAAAGGCCAGCGGATATACCAGTCTGTCGCACCGATATATTTCATTATATTGATTTCCCGGTGTCTCGAAAAAACTGATATCCGAATGGTATTATGAATAATGACCATTGCCATGACGCAGAGAAGAGCAACAAGAATCATTCCGATCATACGGGTCGTATTGGCGATACTGGTAATGGAATCCACCACATCCTTACTGTACTGTATCTTTTCCGCTGTATGAAACGCATCAACGGATTTCACCACCCGTTCCACATATTGCGGCTCCTTCACCTGAATTACAAAGGAATCCGGCAGCGGATTGTTTTCCGCATTATAACCATCCAAAAGATATTTCTTGTTTCCCCATTCGTCCCGCCATGTTTCCAGGGCAGCTGCCTTGGAAACGAATTTCCATTTCTTAATTTCGTCCCATTTCCCTATCTGCTTTTCCATAGCCTGAACATCTTTTTCCTGAATACCCTTCTTCAGAAATACCGTTACCTCTACCTTGGACTCCAGCCCTGCAACCATATTGTTGAGATTCATGATGACTGCCAATATCAGTCCCAATACAAACAGGGCTGCTGTAGTGGCACTGACAGACGCCAGGGACATGACCCGGTTTCGGAATACATTCCGGAAACCCTGCTTCAGCATATTATTCCATGTTCTTAATTTCATCGAAGTATTCCCCTTTCCATTTGTCCGATACAATTCTGCCACTTTGAAAGGTAACAACCCGCTTTTCCATGGAATTCACAATGTCTTTGGCATGAGTCGCCATAAGGACTGTAGTTCCTCTCTGATTTACCGTAACAAGTATTCTCATAATCTCATCTGCTGTTTCCGGGTCCAGATTCCCCGTAGGCTCATCCGCTATCAGCATGGCAGGGCGATTGACCAGAGCCCTGGCCAACGCTGCTCTCTGCTGCTCTCCTCCGGACAGCTGTCCGGGATAATCGCCCGCTTTTCTGCCGAGCCCCACCATGTTGAGAACCTCAGGGACCCGCCTTTGAATTCCCGCCCGGGGGACCTCTGTGATTTCCATGGCAAAAGCTACATTTTCGTAAATAGTCTTATCCTCCAACAGACGGAAGTCCTGAAAGACGACTCCCAGTTTTCTTCGGTAATGAGGTACTTCCTTCCGTCTCAAATGGGATAAATCTACACCATCTACGATAACCTGCCCCTGGGTTGGTTCAATCTCCTTCAGCAAAAGCTTGATCAGGGTTGATTTTCCGGCACCGCTTGCACCGACGATAAACAGGAATTCTCCCTTTTCCACCGTCAGGTTTACATTCTGCAGTGCATGAATCCCATTGTCGTATGCTTTTGTTACATTTTTAAACTGTATCAACCCTATGCCTCCCATGCATACCTGTCCATCAACATCATCATGATTTTGAACGTCACGGCATCATGAAAGTTCCGCAAATCCAGACCCATGATTCTCTGAACCTTGTCCAGCCGGTAGACCAGAGTATTCCGGTGAATAAACAGCTGCCTTGCAGTTTCACTCAGGTTCAGACTGTTTTCAAAAAAATTATTAATCGTTCGAATCATTTCATCGCTCAGTAACTTTTTGTATTCCTTGGTAAACAGTAATTTACTGTAAGTCTCACACAGGTTTACAGGGACCTCATAGAGAAATCTTTCAAGCAGCAACGTACTGTACATATAGACCCGATTGCTGGTGTTGTATATTTTGCCGACCTCAATGGCCTTTGTTGCTTCATCATAGGACTCCTGCAGCTGGAAAAGATTCTCCTTGACCTTGCCGATCCCGATATAAGGCTTGTTGGATGTCTCATTTTGGATGCTTTCGTCCATGGCGGACGCCAGCTGCGTCAGATCATCCTCATCCAATTCCTTTGGCACGGCCTTTACCAGACTGACTGTCATGCTGTCCACAAGGACAAGGATATCCCCGTGATTCCTCGGAAAAGCCTTCAATAACATATGATATACATTATCGGCTTCCATTCCCACAGTCCGTATAATGTATACACACCTTGGCAGCCCCAGATCCAGCTTATAGTCCCGGACCACTTCCTGAAGCTCCAGCTCTCCCAGTTGATTCAAAAGGATCCTTCGCATGACTTCTTCCTTGTCCAGCTTCTGAAGCATATTTTTAAGATAGGATTCCATAAGGGACACCATCAGCAGGCAATAATTCCTTACCACCCGGTTGGTTCCTTCCATGGAAATAAAATACACCAATGTCTTGTCCACCGTGAATTTCATAAAAGTCCGGTTGTCGTCGATAAAGATGGCCTTATCCTCTTCCTCTACAAACCCCTTGACGATAAAATTGGTCTCTCCGATCCGTGATTTGTCGCTGCTGGCAACAATCACCCCGTTGATATCCAATATATCCGTTTCAACCTGAATACTCCTCACCAGTTTATCCATAATTTTCTGCATTCTTTTTTCAACTAACATTCCAATCACCTACTCATTTAAAGTATACATAATTTAATCACGAATGAACAGAAGTAATTTTATCCATCCGTTATCTTCTCCAATCCTATGCTTTCTAATATAAAAGGCAGAAATACTATCCTTTACGGATAATATTTCTGCCTGTTTGACAAAAATCCTTCTTTTACCCTGAAATTTTATCTTATTCTATCGAACCAGGATGCTTTCCTCTGTTTCCTTATCAAAAAAATGCAAGTGATTGGAATCCATGGCAATTCGGATGGTATCCCCCTGTCTGGCAGTGGATCTGGGATCTACCCTTGCGGTCATGTTGATACCGGCAATGTTCAGATAGAGATAGGTTTCCGAACCCATAAGCTCCACAACATCCACATAAGCCTTTACGGTGCTTTCCGTCGAGCTCTGCAGGAAGATTTCCTCATCGTGAAGATCCTCCGGACGAATGCCCATGACGACTTCCTTGCCAATATAGGAAGGATCCTTGAATTTCTTTACTTTGCCTTCCGGCACTCTTATCTTGTTGTCTTCAAATGTCGCATAAACATCATTGCCTTCCTTGACGAGAGTGGCAGGAATGAAGTTCATCTGGGGGCTTCCAATGAAACCGCCGACAAACAGATTCACGGGATAGTCATATAAATTCTGAGGTGTGTCTACTTGTTGAATAAATCCGTCTTTCATAACAACAATGCGGGTACCCATTGTCATAGCTTCTGTCTGGTCATGGGTAACATAAATAAAGGTTGTCTGTAACCTGTTGTGGAGTTTGGTAATCTCCGTTCTCATCTGAACCCTCAGCTTTGCATCCAGGTTGGAAAGAGGCTCATCCATCAGGAATACCTTGGGCTCACGAACAATGGCACGACCCAACGCAACTCTCTGTCTTTGTCCACCGGACAGTGCCTTTGGTTTTCTGTTGAGCAGGTGCTCTATGTCAAGAATCCGTGCCGCTTCCTTTACGCGGCGGTCAATATCGGCTTTTGGAGTCTTTCGCAGTTT
>DHDO01000001.1 GCA_002399435.1 Firmicutes bacterium UBA4874 | reverse complement strand
ACTCAAACCTTCCCAAATGCCATATTCTCCGGATCCCATTTTGACTCTGGCTGCGGCTGCCATTACTGTTCTCAGCCCCAGCAATGCCATTTTCTCCGGATCCCATTTGACCTAGAACTGGCTGTAGATAAACTGGCTTGCATCATAACCGGCCCCATAAGCACCAAAGATCAATATTGCCGTAAACATGGCAAAACAGGCTGCGTAGCGAAATGCCACAGGCCTTGCCGCCAGCTTCTCCCGGACACTCCCGGTGCGGGCCGTCAGGCTCACCGCCAGAAGCAGCAGGACAGCAATGGCCAAAGCTCCATAATCCGCCGCGGACAGACCCAGCTGCATCAGACCGCCGCGAAACAGCTCCCCGATGTTCCATTTCGTGAAAATCGTTCCCACCATCCGAAACGTTGTACCAACATCCCGATAACAGTCCAGGGCCCGCAGAAAGCTCATCAGCCAGAAGGTGCGCGCCACTTCAAACAGCCGGTACCAGAACGTACCCTTTACCGAAAAACGTTTATGGAATTTCTCATACAGCGGTTTGCATTCCTCCGAGATCAGGATCACCAGACAATTCAGCAGGCCCCATACGATAAAATTCCAGGCAGCCCCGTGCCAGATCCCTGTGACGAACCATACGATAACGGAAGAGACATAAATCGACAGCCTCCGGCTCAGCCAGTCCTGCCCGCGTTTTTTGCACCTGCGGGACGTATCCAGCAAAGGTTTGCTGACCGATATGGGATAGAACAGATATTCCCGGAACCAGGCGCCCAGGGAGATATGCCATCTGCGCCAGTATTCGGCGATGGACTTGGAAAAATACGGCCGGATGAAATTTTCCTGGATCCGGATGCCCAGCACCTGCCCCACGCCGATGGCCACATCAATGCCGCCTGTGAAATCGGCATACAGGGTAATGGCATAGAAAAACATCCCTGCCAGTACATAGGCCCCCTGATACTGGCCCGGATTCTTTACGATGGCATTCACCGCCACCAGCAGTTTGTCCGCCACCACCAGCTTTTTGAAGTATCCCCACAGAATCCGCTCCAGGCCGAAGCTGACATTTCGCAGATCCAGGGGATGCTCCGAGAACATCGTCTCCTTCAGATCGTCAAAACGGCTGATGGGGCCCTGGATCAGCTGCGGGAAAAAAGAGATAAACAGGGCAAGCTTCCCGATATTCCTCTCACAGGGATATTTCCCCCGGTATACATCAATCAGATAGCCCATGGTCTGAAATGTATAAAAGGAAATCCCCAGCGGCAGCAGGAAACCCAAAGGGGGCAGCTCCGCAATATGGAATGCGCGCAGCAGCCCATTGAGATTGCCAATGGCAAAGTCCGTATATTTCAACACGGCAAGAACGCCAAAATTGAATACCATGCAGGGAATCATCCATTGCCTCTGCTTTTTTTTCATTTGTGCCTTATAGGTCTTGCGTTCCTTTCGGTCCAATGCGCCCTTGTTTTCCTTCAGATATCCTGCCTGCACCGACTGAATGCGGTCGATCCGCAGACTGGCATAATAAGTGGACAGCGTAGTCGCCAGGATGTAAATAAGGTACTTCGGGCCTGCAAAGGCATAGAACAGATAGCTGGCCACAAGCAGCAGCTTCCACTGAAAACGCTTCGGTATCAGATAATACACGAAGAACAGCACCAGAAGAAACGCAATAAAACGGTACGATGTAAAAAGCATAATCACACCTTGCCCTTTTCTGTTATTCTTCCTCCATCAGACGCTCCACCAATGCGCTTAACGCCTTCGCCGAATTAAAATTCTCCGGAACGATCTCCTCCACCGGAATGGACACATCAAATTCCTCATTGATATCCGCCACGATGGACACAATATCAAAAGAATCCAGGATATGATCGTCCACCAGGGTATTACATGCTTCAAAGTCCACATCCGGATGCAAATCCTTCAAAATCTCCATAATGGTATCCATAGTTCTTACCCAGCCTTTCCCCGAAAGTAATATAGTAGATGAAAGTAAATGGAACAATGAAAAAAACGAATATACTGAGATACAGTATACAAAACACAGACCTTTCTGTAAAGAAGAATTCCTTCCTTATTTCCGGGAGGATGCATATTTCTCCTTCAGCAGAACCCGGTCGATTTTCCCGTTGGGCGTCAGAGGCATGCTTTCCAGGGGCCGGATCCGGCTTGGAATCATATACCGCGGCAGCTTTCCCTTCAGGTACTGTGCCACCTGTGCCGTCGTCGCCTCTCCCACATAGCAGAGGACAATTTTCTTTCTTTCCTGATCAAAAACGACACAGGCACTCTGGATCTCCTCCATATTGGCGGCAGCAAGCTCAATCTCCCCCAGCTCAATGCGATGCCCCATATGCTTGATCTGATTATCCTGCCGGGAAACGAACACCAGCTCTCCCCGCTCATTGTATTTCCCGATATCCCCGGTGCGATAGATCCGCTCCGGGTATACCCGGTTCAGGGGATTCTGCACAAACGATTGTTCTGTTTTCTCAAAGTTTCCGTAATACCCCAGCGCCAGGCCGGTGCCACGGATACAGATTTCCCCTTCCCTGCCGCATTCCGGTATTTGATTGTGCTCATCCAGCAGCAGGATCTCCGTGTTCGGAAACGGCCGCCCGATGGGGATCGTCTCCTCCGGAGAAAAATCCCGGTCCACTTCATAGTAACAGGACATTCCTGTGGCTTCGGTGGGGCCGTACAGATTCAGGAAGCGCGCCTTTGGCAGATATTTCCTCCAAATCTGAAACTGACGGATGGGAAATACCTCGCTTCCAAAGGCAATGGTATGGAGAGTCCGGGGAACTTCCTTTTCCAGCGCTCCAAAAGCCGAAATCATGGTCAGGGCGGACACTACCCAGCATATGGTATTGATCCGGTGGTCGTTTAAGAACTTCACCAGTTTCAGCGGGAAAAGGAAAAGGCCCTTTGGGATCAAATACGCCGTGGCACCGAACTTCAGGGTGGGGTACAGTTCCTTCAGACAGGCATCCACATAAAGCGGGGTCTGATTGCCGAACACCGTATCCTCGCTTACCCGGAGAATCCCGGACAGATTGTCGATATAATCGATCACTGACCGGTG
>DHDO01000038.1 GCA_002399435.1 Firmicutes bacterium UBA4874 | reverse complement strand
GTGAAACATAAATTTTGAAAAAGGTATTGACAAGCGTCCGCCATTTCCGTTATAATAAGCATGTTGTCCGGTTTTGCGGGAATGGCGGAATTGGCAGACGCGCTAGATTCAGGTTCTAGTGAGGTCACACTCATGCAGGTTCAAGTCCTGTTTCCCGCACCAACCACAAATAATCCGAACCACTCACAACAGGTTGTGTCTGTTGGCGAAGGGCTCGGATTTGTACTATATTTGAGTATTCGAACTTCAACATTGAAAAAAGCCCCTGCAGAAAAACTGCAGAGACTTTTTTAGAATTCATTCCTCCATTTTGGCTTCCTTATGGGAAAACGGATGAAAAGGAATTCCCTTACATAAATATCCCTAATATCCTTAAAACGCGACTAAACGAAAAATTTGATGGACATGATGGCAGCCATGATAAATGTTCCGGCGGTGGGTACTTTGCTCCGGTCTTTGGTGAAGACATACTGCGTCAGGGCAATCACCACGTGCACGACAACGCCCAAAGCGACTCCCAGGACAAAATCCCCGGTAAATGCGGTGGCCAGGAGCATAAGAGCCAGCGGAGTCCATTCCAGGGGAGTAAACTCCACATTCTCCAGGACCTCCATCATGGAAGCACCAATCAGGATCAGAACGGGGGAAGTGGCTGCACTCGGAATCATAAGGAACAAGGGGCAGAGGAACATGGAGAGCAGGAACATGACTCCGGCCACCACGGCGGTCATACCGGTCCGCCCGCCTGCCTCAATTCCGGCAGCGGATTCCACATAGGTCTGAACGTTGGTGATGCCAAACATTCCGCCAATGGAAGTGCCGACAGCGTCTGTCAGAAATACGCGGCTGATGCCCGGGAAGTTTCCATCCTCATCCAGCATTCTGGCTTTTCCAGCCAGACCCAGTGAGGTGCCCATTGTGGAAAAAAAGTCGCTGAGCAGAAAGAACATTAAAATGGGGATGTTGGCAACCTTGAAAACGCCTTTTACATCCGCCTTGAAGGCAACGTCCCCCAATGCGCTTAAATCAAAGCTGACGATGGAATGCGGGACCTTGACGACTCCCATGAATACTCCGATTACCGTGGTCAGAAGAATGGAAATCAGATAAGCCCCGCGAACCTGATATTTTTTCCCCTTGATTTCAATTCGAAGGTAGTTCAGGACCAGGGTAATGGCAAGCCCGATAAAGGCAAGCCGGACAGAAGGCTGGGAGAGATCGCCCAGGCCGGAAAAGTCCTTTTTTACAATTCCTGCGTTGGCGACGGCCAGTCTGGCGAGAAAGATCCCGACGGCAGCACCAACGCCCACCTTGATATTCTTCGGCATTACACGGACCATGTCTTCCCGGACCTTAAACAGCGTCAGCAGAACCAGTATGGCGCCGGTAACCACAAACATGCCGACTCCCACCTGCCAGGTGGACTGACCGGGAGCAACCAGGGAATATGCCATAATGGCGTTGGAGCCCATGGCGGGTCCCAGCGCAAAAGGCACTTTGGAGTAGAAGGCAGACATGAGAGTGAAGATACCGGACATCAGTGCGGTTGCGATCACGACGCCCTTTGAATTCATTCCCACATCCGCCATCATGGAGGACTGGACAGAAAACATATATGCCATTGTGGCAAATGTGGTGATTCCTGCCACAATTTCTGTTTTTACATCGGTTCCGTGCTTTTTCAGTTCAAAATAGTTCTTCAGCATATGATGCACCCCTGTATCTAGTTATCGAATGATCGGACCCGGAAATTTATTTTTACTTTCAGTGCTTTTCGTTTTCGTCTTCCTGCGTTTCACCGAATATAGGCAGGAAAGTCTGGGATGGCCCATCCACCAGTCCCTTATCGGAAAGAAGGGTCCCCGGAAGGACGACCAGAGCCAGTGAGGTGATTTTGGGAAATACGTTTTGCCCGCCGCTGACTTTGCAGATGGCCTGGATTGCCTGGTCCACTTGAGCGGCCAGCTCTTCCACCGGCAGGAGAGACATCAGTCCGGCCACCGGAAGGGCTGCCGTAGCCAGGACAGAGCCGTCGGAAACCACCGTAATTCCGCCGCCTGTCCTGCGCAGTTCCCTGGCTGCCGCATAGGCATCCTCCGGTTTTTTGTAAATCACACAGAAATTATGCGAATCGTGGGAAATCGTCGAGGCGATGGCTCCATGCACCAGGCCAAAATCCCGTATGACCGCAATGGTCCGGTCTCCGCTTCCATGACGGTTGCAGACAGCCGCAAACGCCAGATTCGGATCCCTGCTGATGTCCACTTTCCCGTCCCGAATGGGCAGCGTCTCCCAAATGGCTTTGTTAAAGGCTCCGCCTTTGTATTTGCTTACAATTACGTTTGTCCGTATGCTTCCCGTTTTTTCATCCGGAACGCGGAGTACAAAATCCTCAGGGGAGGTGATGTTGTCCATCTTCATGGTATTGGGGAAAGAATGGGGTTTCTTTTCTTTGCATTCCCGGGGAATGTATTTCCCGTGCTCCGCCGTCAGCTGTCCCTGGGTGAATACGGCAAGGGGTTTTTCACCGTCCAGGTCTTTTACCAACTGCATATCGGCAATGTAACCGGGGCAAATCGCTCCGAGATCGGAAAAGCCATATTCCCGCGCCGCGTTCAGCGTGGCAAACCGGATGGCATCGATGGGATCGGTGCCAAGCTTGATGGCTTTTCGGACCACACGGTTCATGTGACCGGTCTCCAGAATGTCTTTGGCATGAACATCATCAGTGCAGAAGGAGACGAAATCGGTATAACGCATCCCTTTGATTCCCTGCAGGGACTCTTCGAGAAAGTCGGACAGGGAGCTGGACTTCATATTGACATGCATTCCGGCACGCAGCTTCTGTTTGCATTCCTCAGGGAAACGGCATTCGTGGTCGCTGATGGGGCCGGCGGTGGTGTAGGCCTGCATTTCCTTTCCCATCACGCCGGGGGCATGTCCCTGTATGAATACATCGCGCTTCCGACCTTCTGCCAGAATATCATGCATCCGCTTCTCATCTTTTATTACATTGACATAATCCATGACCTCTGCGATGCCGATGACACCTGGGGTATCCAGCAGGTCTGCGATCTCTTCCGCGTGGAAAGCAGCTCCGCCACCTTCCAGTGCCGGAACGGAGGGGACACAGGACGGGGCCAGAACATATTGGCGCAACGGCGTATTCTTGGCGTTTTCCAGCATGAACTTCACGCCTTCAATGCCCATGACGTTGCCAATCTCGTGAGGGTCGGTCACGACAGTGGTTGTTCCCCAGGGAAGGACTGCCCTGGCAAATTGCTCCGGGATCATCATCGTACTTTCTACATGCATGTGCGTGTCGATGAAACCGGGGATCAGGTACGCGCCGTTTCCTTCATAAACGGTTTTGCTTTTCCGGGCATTGGCTTCTCCCTTTTCCCGGACCCGGACAATTATCCCGTCCAACACATCCACGGACGCAGGATAGATCTCGCCGGTTACCACATTCACCAGTTGGACATTTTCGATGGTCAGATCGCCCGGGATTTTTCCCATGGCGGCTGCCACCAGACGGCTTCTGCTTTTTGCTTTCGCAATTCTCAAATGGTATCTCCTCCAATTATGAAAATAAAAAAACAAAATAAAAAAGACAAGGTATCGTGTTCCTTGTCTTTTCATTCCCAACATTATGGGTCCATGGATTCCGCAAAACGATTCTCTGCCCCAAGGCAATCTGTCCGATGCCTTGATGCGCAAAATAGATCGATATGCCATACAGATCATATAGTCCCAAAAAGCAGAAAGATATATCTGTATCCATCGACACAAAAATCGCAGGATTCTCCATGAGTACCTCATGCAATACGAAAAAGAACACCATAGCGTAGGCAATTTACGGTTGCCACGTAGATACTTCCACACCATATTAGTGGACTTATATGGGTATCAACTCTTCGACAATATTCACTTTTTTACAAATCAAATTATAACATCCCTGATGAGTAAAATCAACCAGTTTAAAAATGGAATTCATTGTAATGTCTTCTGCCTTGATGATTTCAAAGAGGCTGCACGAATTTTGAGCGGCAGGCTTGCTTTTTTTGGTGAAAGGAATAGAGTAATATATAATGGTGTATACCGTACAAAAGGAAAAGGATGGAGGTTCCATGCAATGGAGTCACGGCAGGATTTGCAGAACATATTGAGCAAATCGTATTCGTCCAGAGAAATCAAAATCAGAAGGAAAAAGGTATCTTCCGATCTTTTGGCCGGATCCGGGCAGATAAAGGGTCCATCCATTTGCGCCATTTCCAGTACGGATCTGCGTCTTTTATTTGATCTGTACGATCGGATTTTTCTGAACAATTGGTTTGCGGGGAACTACAGGGGAGAGATTGCATTTTCCCTTTCCCGCCGGATGACAAAAAGTGCCGGTAAAACAATTTGCCGGCGGAGTGCAGATCCGGTCCGGCCGGAGAACATGAAGATCGAAATCCGCATAGGCGTTGATTTTTTCTTACAATATAATGCGATTGAAGGCAGCAAGATGGTCTGCGGGATCCCGACCGATTCCGCTCTGGAAGCATTGCAGCTTGTTTTTGAACATGAATTATGCCATGTTATGGAGTTTGTCCTGTTTGGGGAGTCCAGCTGCAGCAGGCAAAGATTCCGGACATTGGCCAGTCATTTATTTGGCCATACGGAAAGCTATCACAAACTGCCTACCCAAAGGCAGATTGCAGATCGGAGATTCGGACTGCAGATAGGGGGCGCCGTATCTTTCGTTGACGGGAAAAAGGAGCTGTCAGGGGTAATTTACAACATCAACAAAAGAGCGACCGTTCTGGTGCAGGATCCGGAGGGGGATTTCATCGACCGGCGCGGGAACCGTTACACAAAATACTATGTCCCGCTGCCTCTTCTGAAACGCTGATTCCTGGTGAATGGTTTGTGCTTGTATAGTAGCCATCATAGCATGTATATATTTTTTTGTACGCGGTCGTTCTGAAACTCAAGGGATCCTTAGTGGGCTAATACAGATAAATAAACAGTTGATCCTTGTGGTGCAGTGGGCTGGTATAGATAGATCAATAATCCGTTCATGGCTTATATCTTACTATCTTGTATGAATATACAAATT
>DHDO01000023.1 GCA_002399435.1 Firmicutes bacterium UBA4874 | reverse complement strand
CCGGCCGCTCCTGCAGATCCGCCTTCAAAAACTCGTCCGATACAATGGGATCACATTGATCACCGGTTCTTCATAGGGATGTACTTGCTTTATGGCATCCACGGTACGGTCAATATCTTCATACCGGCAGGTAACTTCCACTTTCAACTCGGGCTCGGTGCTTAAGGACTGCTCTTCCCCGATGTAAGGGCTGCTGCCCTGGAGCGGCCGCCAGCAGCCAATGACCCTGCTGTACGACAAACAGCTGTCATAGTTCCCTATATGCCCGGCATCCACGCTCCGAAGCGTCTTCTGCAGCTGTGCCAGGTGGGTCCCCGGAATAAAGATTTCAATTTTGCAGTATTTAAAACGTTCCATGCATGTCTCTCCCTGTTTTATGATTTTACAGGCATCTATTCGGCCTTGCTGCTGTCTCCAAAGATAATGGTCTGAAGCGCCTCCCTGTTCTTTGGAAGATCCGGAACCATTACCAGCATCTTACGAATCCAGGCAGATTCATAGGCGTTGTCCAGAGGAATCCGATTATCTTCAATCTTATCAGGATGGAACCGGAAAACATTATATACCAGACTGATTATTTCATTGTTGGTAAGGTCCGTTGTAATATAGGGGAACAGAGTATCCACCATTTTCGTGAGCTCAGGCAGTCCCAGAGACTTTACCTTTTGGAATGCAGAAAGCATAACGTTCCGCTGCCGCTGTGTCCGTTCAAAATCATTGTTTCCGACTTTGCGGATCCGTGAATAAGCCAATGCCAGCTCCCCGTTCATATGTACCTTTCCCTCTGACAGGCCGGTAAATCCCTGCTCCTTCAGGTGAGACGCTTCCTTCGCATTGATGTCAATATCCACTCCGCCGATCTTGTCAAAGACTTTCTGAAATCCATCAAAATCCACTTCAACATTGCCGTCTATTTTCACAAGAAAATTCTTTTCCACCGTGGCATCCAGAAGTTTCATCCCTCCGAAGGCATAGGATGCATTGATCCGGTTGTCGCTGTAACCCGGTATCTGCAGATACATATCCCTCATAAGGGACGTGATCTTCACTTTCTGATCCCGTTTGTTGACCGTGAGAATCATCATGGAATCCGAACGGGCTCTGTTCTCCCCGGGCCTCTTGTCCTGCCCGATCAGCATGATGTTCATAATATCCTTGTTCTCCATGATGTCCCCGCCTTCGGGCCACTTCAGATCATCCGGATTCATTGTTTCATGAGAATCGTCCTCTTCCTCCTCATTTGTTTCAAAATATTCGTCCTCCGGCTTGACCGTTTCCTTTGTCTCATTACGCGAAATCTTGTTCAGCTTGGACTGCGCAAAAGACCATGCTGCTGAAACGCCGCCGATCAGGACTGCCAAAATAACAATGACAACAATCGGCCATTTTTTTCTCTTGCCTTTTTTGTCTTCCCCCATGTTGATTCCCTCCCTCTTAACCCCATACGCCGTTTACAGGCATAGAAGTAACTAATCAGATTGTAGCATCATTGACGCTTGTTTGTCTATGCTTCCCTTATTTCTTCATCTTTCTTCCAATCCACGCTCCCTCAAAAGGGAGCAACCATTGGATGGACTCTCCTACATGTATCCTACGGATGTGAGTGAATCACCACAGTCCCCCGATCCCGAAACAGACTGCAGGATATAGCTTCGCCCTTGCAGCTTTTCAGCAGCAAAAAGGATGATGCTATGTCCTCACTCCAAAGCTGCCTTGCGCCGGAACAGCTAAGGCTTTCTTCATGATGGTTTAAAATTATTCAACATAGAAATCATAACACATTTACTATACTAATACAATAAAATTGGAAAATTTATGGCGAATCCTGCCACAATGAGTTGACATATGCCATTTTTTATAGGCATACAGATTATCGTACAGATTACGTAGTATATAGTATAATGAAAAGATGCGAAAAGAAAGATATGAAGACAGGTTTCACAACAGGGCCCAGCTTGGTAGGGGCAGAACCCCGCTGTGCAAGTAATCGAAAAACAAAGCCTCCAGTTATACTGCCATTTCATCATATGGCAATCCATCATTTATTCTCAGGCGGTTGCTCTGTTTTTGGAGGCTGAGAGAAATCCGGTCTCCTGTAGGGCCCAGGCAGTTCTGATGTCTCTGGAGGCTGACTCGTTATTGGCGTCCTGGGTGGTGGAGTCGGTTTTGACGTCTCTGGAGGCTGACTCGGCGTGGGAGTTGGTTTTGGAGTTGGCCTTGGTGTCGGCATTGGCGTCCTCGGAGGCAGTGTGGGAGTCGGCCTTGGCGTCGGTATTGGCGTCCTCGGAGGCGGTGTGGGAGTCGGCATTGGTGTCGGCCTTGGCGTCCTCGGAGGCGGCGTGGGAGTCGACCTTGGTGTCGGCATTGGCGTCCTCGGAGTTGGTTTAGGAGTCGGCTTTGGCGTCGGAGTGGACGTCCTTGAAGGGTTAGGCATCTTCGACGTCCTGGGTGGATTAGTCGGCTTCGGTCTCCCTGTAGACGGATGGTGCGATGTACCTGGCTTATTGGCAGCGGCAGGTGACTTATTATCCTGCTGATTATTGGGAGCGGCAGTCCTGGATAGTGGCTTCCCGGCTTCTGCGGCCTTAGCTGCTATCTTCTTTTGCTCCTGCTCATTATTGCCATTCACCTCAGATTCCGCACCCTGAGTATCCTCCGCTTCTGCCTCAGCATGCTCTTTTTCCTCATTGAAATCACTTTTATTTGTTTCATCAGTCATTCCTTCATTATTGACCTTGTCCCCATCCTCTCCCATTCCATCACCCTGTACCTCATCCTCTATCCCGGCAGGTTTATCATTAGTGTTTCTATACCTGTGGTTACCTCTGCTGTTACCAGCGACGGATACGATCACCACAGTAGATACGGCTAAAACTGCTGTGATACCAATGATAATCTTATCTTTCATATCCACTTTATTCGCCTCCGCTCCTGTTTTCTCTCCGTTTTCATCTATCGGCTTATCATCCCGGGTATCCTGATCCAATTCTTCTGCAGATATTCCGTCATGCTTCTCAAGTACTTGTTTCTATGCCTGCTATGTGGTTTGATTCCATACACATTCAGGTAATCCTCTTATATAATAGCCATCGGATTTTTTAACAATTTATTTAACTTTTCATAGACATTCCACAGCATCGCAATAGCCATATCATAACTCCATGAGTAAGCCCTATCTACATCCTCAATACTACATCTTCAATATTACATCTTTAATACTACATTTTTAATATTGCATTTTCAAGTGTGTTTCGACCTTTTCCCGGAATCTACCCTTTCATCCTTTTTGGGGCTTTTGACTCTGGAAGGTACTTTTGCTATTCACAAGATGCTTCTGCAATGTATTGGTATATGCAACTTTTTGAAGTGAGATCCTACATAAACCGAAACAGATCGGTCCAAAAGCAGTCAAAATTCCGTTATGGTAAACAATCCCGCCCATCCTTAATATAGGGCGGAATCCATAATGGCCTCAGCGATAATAGAAATATAAGTGCTCTTTTATTCGTTTTCGGTAAATCGAGTAGGAGGCTGCCCAT
>DHDO01000100.1:1323-6852 GCA_002399435.1 Firmicutes bacterium UBA4874 | reverse complement strand
AACGGTACGCCCAGATCTGCCAGGCTTCGTATCGCCAATTCGGATTCCTTCACCAGAATGCGAACCGCCTGCATATCATTGATCCCGCACCCGGCACGTATCGTGTCCCGGATATGCAGCTCCCGGTCGTCCCTGCCGATACTGGCTGCGATTCCTCCCTGGGCAAGAAAGGAATCACAGTCTGCCCATTTCCCCTTGCAGAGCACAACGGTTTTCATGGAACGCGGAAGATGCAGGGCACAGGTGAGTCCCGCAATCCCGCCTCCCACAATCACCGTATCAAAATGCAGCCGTTGCATATCGGCCGTGTCAAAATCGATCAGATATTCCGACAAAATCGGTCCTCCCTTTCTCCAAAAACTTTCTCAAACATGCAGCATCCGGTTCAGGCTGAGAAAGGCCTTTTTCCGGACAGGCTCCGGTACCATTACCTCATTATCCATATGCAGCAGAACATCGCGTACTTTTTTCAGTGAGGTCTTCTTCATGTTCACGCACAAAAGGTTCCCTGCCAGCATGGTAAAATGTGCGTCCGGTCTCCGAAAACGCATTTCTTCCAGAACTCCCATTTCCGTACCGATAATAAAATCCTTCCGATCGGATTCCTCCACATAATCCAGCAGCTGTGCAGTACTTCCTGTAAAATCCGCCAACCGCCGGACCTCCGCCGGAACTTCAGGATGAACCAGCAGCAGGGCATCCGGATGCGCCGGCCGCATCTGCCGGACCTGCTCCGCTGTGGTACGCGAATGAACGATACATTCCCCGCCCCAGGCAAGAATTCTTTTCTCCGGAACCTGTTCGGCCACATAGGATGCCAGATTCCGATCCGGTACAAACAGGACTTCCTTTTCCGGAACCGACTGCACCACCCGAACCGCATTGGACGAGGTACAGCAGATGTCGCTTTCCGCCTTCACCGCCGCACTGGTGTTGATATAGCTCACCGCTGCTGCGTCCGGATGCTCTGCCCTGGCCCTGCGCAGCTGCTCTGCCGTAATGGACTCCGCCAGCGGACAGCCTGCATCTTTTGCCGGAAGAAGAACGGTTTTCTGTGGGGAGAGAATTTTGGCGCTCTCTGCCATAAAGGAAACCCCGCAAAAGACAATAACGTTTTGCCGCAGGTTCGCAGCCTCCTTGCTGAGAGCAAAGGAATCCCCCACCAAATCCGCAATTTCCTGTATTTCAGGCGGCTGATAGTTATGAGCCAGCACAACAGCATCCCGCTGGCTTTTGAGCGTTTCAATTCCGTCCACAAATGAAAGATCATTTTCATTTTCCATCATACTTCAAAGCACCCCCAGTTCGTGTTGAATGTATATAATTTTGACGGCCTGTGCCCTTCATTCTTTGTCTCCCGATCGGTTTCAATAACCCGGTCCGCAATTTTGCGCCGGAAATTTGCCTTCAGGAGCTCCTTTCCCAGAATCACTTCATAGACCTGCTGCAGCTCCGTCAGGGTAAAATACGTGGGCATGAGATTGAATGCAATGTCCGTATACTCAATTTTATTACGCAATCGTTCAATGCCGTATTGAACGACAAAGGCATGGTCAAAGGCGATTCCTTCATTCTTAAGAATACGGCGCTTCACGGTTTTGGATCTTCCCACCACCCGCTTCTTCGTACCGATTACTCCATAAAGGGTATCTTCCTTGCCGGAAAGCGTTACCCTTACCCGGTTTTCAAAAAGATATCCGCCGGGAATCGTTGTTTTCCTCTCCTCTTCCGTTTCATGGCTTAACGTGAACCACTGCGCGTCCCAGGCACCTCCGCCGGCTTTTATTTCCATCCGGGAGCTGTCTGCCAGGGACATATAGGAACAGCTGATGACCCGGGTACGCGGGTCCCGCCCAACATCCCCCCAGGTATAGAGCTGCTCCATGTAAATGTCACTGACATTCACTTCTTCTTTCAGCTCGCGGTAGGCAGCCTGATCCAGACTCTCCTCCACGGACATGAATCCTCCCGGCAGCGCCCATTTGCCAATATACGGATGGTTCCCGCGCCGGACCATCAGAACTTTCAGCTCCTTCTGCGGAAGCTTCCGGTAGTTCAGCTGCGGGCCGTCCACCACGGTAAACAGCAGAATATCAACGGAAACCGATGGCCTTTTGTAAAGACGGACATCGTATTGACCCAGAAATTCCTGTTCCGTCAGCCCATCGGCATTTCTCAGCTCATCCTTTTCCATAAAATACACCTCGCTTCTCTTAATACCATTATGTTAATATGAGTATGTTACTATTAACTTGTTATTATTATAATAATACTATGTATGTAGACTGTCAATACCCGCTGCTTCCCGGTATTCAACGCGAAAGGTAACAAGCTTATAAACTACAAAAGAAAAAGCAGGCATAAACATGCCTGCTTCCTCAACTGTCCCTGGCATAATACAGTCCTTACCATCGAAATCGAATCATGGTATGTACTGCTCCGCCAGAAACGTTATTTTGTCATCCTCCATGGAAAAATACCACAATTTACTTTCCACATCATGATCCTTGTAATACCGCTCCAGATCCTTATATGGAACCTCATAGAAAATATCTGAGCCAGCCAGAAACCATATTTTGCAGCCTTTGTCCACGGAATAGGAGACTGCATTTCCGCCCTTATCTTCTACGCGAAACCCATTGGGCTCCTTTTCATCCAATATCCAATCCACTTCTTTTATTTCAACCGAATGATCCGTTATTTTCTGTATGTATCCCAACTTGCAGTTCTGCAAATCCTCGTCTGTAAATTTCCCATCTTCGTTTACAAATTCTCCTGTTTCGCTGTAATTCAATATCCTGTCCGGTTTCCAGCCATTCTCAAAGTAATCGCCATACTTTTTAAAAAACTCCTCCGTCAAGGCATCTTGCTGCAAAGAACCTTTCTTGCTTTTATTGATAGCATCCTTTGAGTCTCTGGATGTCTTTCCGCAGCCTGCAAGTGAAAAAGCCAGAATCGTTGCTGCTGTCAACAGGATGAGTCCGGCCTTTTTACGCCAATTATGATTCATAAGCCCACCTCCAAATCAACCTAAAACAATAAACCATAAGTAACACTATTTTTTCACCGAATAAATAAGTGTCACCACCTTTTATGATCGGGAGCACTCTCTTATTGAAGAGCATCTTATTGACAAGCTTTCCCGTCAACCCCTGTGGTAGCAGGCACCTCCAGCTTCTTCTCCCGAAATATTGTTTAAAATGTCATCTGGTCTTAACATCGGCTGCGAAATGAATTCTTCTATGGTTAGAATATGCCTGATACTTCATTTTGTCAATCAAAATTTTCATCTAATACTTGATTTTGTCAATCACAAAACGAAACTATATTATTCCACCCGATGCCGTTTGTTTTTCCTGGAAGCCTCCAGAAGAGTTCCGGTGAAATCCATTTCCTCTTTTCCCGACGCTTTGTTCCCTGCTGTCTCATTCCCTGCTGCTTCTTTTTTCATCCTGTCCGCCTTGTTTCTTCCCGGTCGGTTCCAAATCCGAAGGCACCATACCCGGATAGAGACCATCCGCTTTCCTATCCACCTGGCCGCCGGCAGAAGCAGTTTTTCCGCCAGGAAGCTTCCGCTCAGCCTGCGAAGCGTAATATCCAGCAAGAACAGCAGCATGGCCAGACACAGCATCCCCGGCCACACTTCATGATACTTCCATGCCGGAGGAAGTTCACTCTGCAGCAAATCTTCCGGCTTGTGCAAAATTTTGCCGCCTGTCCGGCTTACCACATGCTCCAGCAGGTTTCTGGAAGAAGAAGCACGGAGATCATATTCCGGGGAATAGGGATAAACCAATCCGGTTTCCCATGCAGCGGAGGAATCTCCTGTCTGCTCCACCCTCACCAGATATACACCGGTTTCCTCCAGGTCAAAATTCCCCTGGAAGGAGCCTGGACGGGAAGGCTTCAGTCTGACCCTTGTCTCTTTTCCTTTCGGGCTTACCACCACTGCAGTTGCATCCCGGCCTGTCGTTGCCGTTGCTTTCCTTCCGCCGGAACCATCCTTTGTTCCTGCGGAAGATTCCTTTTTCATATTTTCTTCCGGCAGATCCGTGGTCAGTGAAATCCGTCCCTGATCCCCGTCCTGACGGACATCCACTTTGCCGTTCTTTCCATCTCTGCCGGGCAGTACGGAGGAAAGGACATTCAGCCAGAAAGTGGACGACTGGTCCCATTTCATCCAGTCTTCCGTCCAGATGCCCCTTGCATCGCTGGTCCATGCAGCCACTTTCCCGAGGCCATAGTCCCAGCAGGCCAGCACCGGATCCTCCTCCTTTCCGTTGATCAGCACAGGAGTGGCAGCGTCCTTCAGGGTGGTGGACAGATACCCATCCAGGGATGGAAGGGCATCCATACCGGAAAGAATCGGGGAATCCCCCACTGCTTCCGGAAAAAAAGTCTCATTGTTGATATAGCTCCGGGTGGCCAGGTAGGTTTCCCTTGTGAAAATCTTTGGAATGCTGGAAAACTCATCGGTGAAATAATACCGCCCATTCCCCGCCTTTGCAATGCGTTCCATCAGCGCCTGATCCGAATCCTCCCCGACGGCAACCCCGGATACCGTGATCCCGGCATCGGTCATCTCCTGCACCAGGCCACTTAAGTCCCCGTCTGCGGTATATCCGTCCGTCAGGACAATCACATGCTTCAAAACCGCATCCGTCTTTTTCAGGGACTGCAGTGCAGCATTCAATCCGGGATACAGATTGGTCCCTCCCCCGGGCTGCAGGGTACCGATGGCATCCTGGATTTTCTCCCGGTTCTCCGCCTTTTGGGTTTCCACGACCCAGGAGGCTGCCTGATCAAAGCCCGCCACTCCAATGAAGTCCGTTTTCCGAAGTGCCTCCAGGGACCGGATCGCTGCTTCCTTTGCCAGATCCATTTTGCGGATCCCATTGGAACCTTCCGACATACTGCCGGATTTGTCGATGACCAGAATCTCGGCCAGAGACGGGATATCCTTTTTCTTCGACAGGTCCATATCCACCGGGAGCATTTTTTCCAGCCCGGTATCCAGATATCCCCCCAATACATAGCTGTTGTCCCCGCCGGTAACCAGCAGACCTTTCCCCATGGACTTCACATAATGATCCAGCATTGCGGCTTTTTTCTCTCCCAGGTCGTCATATCCCACATTGGCCAGAAGGACGGCATCATATTTGACCAATTCCTCCAATTGGTCCGGAAAAGAATAGGGAGTAAACAGCTTATATTCCAGTCTGCCGGCCTCCATGATTTTGGCCAGTTCCCGCCCTTCTCCCGGCTGCCCTTCCACCAGCGCAACAACAGGAGGACCATTCACTCGGACAAAGGAAGCGGTCCGGTTGTTCTGCCGGAACGTGTCATCGGAGGCAGGGACTTCCAGCTCTGCTTCATATACAACAGTACCGGTCTTTTGCGCTGTCCCGTGAAATGCAAAAACATTTTTGCCCTTTTGAATCTGCAGCTCCCGGGTGCCGGCGGAAGCACGATCCGCAAACAGGCGCAGCGTCCCTTTCGTCTCCACCGTGCTGTCGATCTCCACCTGAA
>DHDO01000100.1:0-1065 GCA_002399435.1 Firmicutes bacterium UBA4874 | reverse complement strand
TGCCCCAGGGCGTTGGCCCGTGTGGATCCGTCCCCTGCATTCCATGCCCCGTCCGTCAGAACAACGATCCGTTTCCTCCCATCGGCGGAAAATAAGCTTTCAGCCCTTTGCAGCGCTTCGTCGACGTTGCTGTAATGGGTATCCGGCTGGGAGTGAAATTCATGGAAAGCGGAAGGGCGCCCCACGGCCTGCTCCACAAGGGCGTCTTTCCCGAAAGTGACGACACCTGCACGGTACCGCTCCGGCAGCAGCTTCATGGAGGAAGCGATAAATTCCAGGGCTTCCTTCTGCCTGGACCGGGTGCTGTCGGAAAGATCGGATACAAAGATCACTTCCGTATTCCTGACCGGGGTCCGGATCTCCAGGCCGGCAAGAGAAAGTACCAGAAGAGCCACTGTCAGCAGCCTCAGGGCCAATCCTGCGGGCGAAGGCGCAGCGCTGCGGCGGCGGGTTACCCGTCTGCCGGAAGCGCCCGTACCCGGATGACCCGGATGGGATTCGTCCTGCCGATTATTCCGCCGGTTATAATGAAAGAACACCCAAAGAAGGATCCCGGCTGCCGGCAGCAGGGCCAGCAGAGCCAGTGGAGACTGAAATTCAAATTTCACGGTGATACACCCACCATTCCGTCAATAATAGGACAAGAAGGACCCAGCCGGAGACGGTCCATATTTCCCTGTGAAAAGAAACGCCGCGGGCTGCCGTTGTTCCCTTTTTCCTTATTCCATTCTCCGATGAGGGTACTGCCGCACGGGTCTCCTCCCGGAGGTCTGAAACCTCCTCCGTCGGAACGGAGACGACAAAACGCTCCTGCTCGGTCTGCCGGTCTGTTTTCTGCGTCACTTTGTAGACTCCCGGATCATAGGTGCCATAAAATACCGGATCCGGTTCCGCATCCAGATGATATTTCTTTTCAGAGGGAGAAAGGACTGTAATTCCGGTGGTATTGGGAAAGGGAGACAGCTGCAGCGTTTCCCCGACGAATATCGTTTCCGGAAGATCCATATTGGAAGGGATCATCCAATCCAGCAGATTCTGAATCAGAATGGGAAAATCCGGTTTCAT
>DHDO01000040.1:65526-65652 GCA_002399435.1 Firmicutes bacterium UBA4874 | reverse complement strand
AACCGTCTGCCCGCCGTCATTCAGGGTTACATTTTTTCCCACCATCTGACTTCCAAACTGAAGATACTGAAAGGCAAGCATATCCGTCATGGTGCTGTTCAGGTTCTGGATCTGCTCCAGAGTACC
>DHDO01000040.1:53099-65208 GCA_002399435.1 Firmicutes bacterium UBA4874 | reverse complement strand
TCACCAATGTCCCAGGCATGCCGCGCCTTATGGCCCATGATTCCCCAATCTATCCGGCCTACCCGCCCATGGACATCTCCGCAACAAGGCCAGCCCTTCAGATCAGCCGATCCAGGGATAAACCCGTGTTCCAGCCCGGATACGCATTTCGGGACGAAACGGATACCGTTTCCGGACGGATCGGTTCTTCTTTCCATATGCCTTCCCGAAAACACCTGCGGACGGGACGGTTTTCCCGGTAAAAAGGGTTTCCCCCTCCCTGGCCGCGGTCTGCATCGTTTTGCTGCAGGCTGATGTTTACGTCATGGAGCCGGACGTTTTGTTCCTTTAACCGGCTTGTCAGATCCGGAAGCTGCTTTTCCAGCGCTTCCGCGGCAGCCGTATTTTCCACCAGGATGGTACCGGCCAAATGCCCGTCCTTCATGTGTACCTGTATCTCAATCTCTCCAAGCTCCCTGGGGCTTAGCCGCACCTTCAGGCCGGACAGGTTCTCCTGGCGGTTCATGGCAACCCTCTCCGTCATCCGTGATGCGATATCCTCCAGATTCCGGATGGCCGGGTGGAAAGAAGTCCGGCTGACTTCCGGGCCTTTTAAAAAGTTTCCGGTCTGTCCCGCTTTTCCATCCATCTTCTTGCTGATATCTTTTTCCAGGGCGTTTTTCGATGCCGCCGGCGCCGAAGCGGAGAGATCCTCCTTCCAAACCGGGTTTCCCATTGGAAGGGACGGAACCTGCCGGGCAGTTTTCTTTGCCAGCTCCATTCCCGGGACCGATGGATCCGGTAGTCCCACGTTTTCGGTGTCTCCCGGAGAAATCCCGCCGCTGTCGTCTTTCTGTACATCCGGACCCGATGCCGCCGACACATCAGACAGTGGGACAGATCCCACATCCCTGCCGTCCGATACACTGGCACCTTGTATTCGGATACCCGCTGAGCCGGTACCTCCCTGCCCTGCCTGCCGTGCATCCGCAGGAACCGTCTTCTGTGCGCCTGCAGCGGTAATGCCGGTATCCGGCGATGAGCCAGTCTCCCGCACCCACGCACTGTGCAAGACGGCGTTGGGCGATAGATTCCCGTCAGTCTCCTGTACCTCCGCACTCTGTAAGCCGGCATTTGGCGACGGGCCAGATCCCACCTCCCGTACCTCCGCACCCTGCATACGGACGTTTGACGCAGGCGTTCCCGATATCCCGGTACCTTGCTTTCCATTATTTGTACCGGTATCTTCCTGCCCCACCTCCATCTGCTGTATGCCGGCGGGGATAGCTCCCTGTACCTCCGTACTCTGTAAGCCGGCATCCAGCACCAGGTTGCCCGGTATCCCGCCGCCTTGTAAACGGATATCTTTCAACAAACTTTCTGATGTCCCGGTACTTTGCGTCCCGGCACTTTGTGTCCCGGCATCCAATGGACCGGCCCCATCTTGTTCTGCATCCGTCTGCTGTATACCGGCAGAAACAGCCTCCTGCCCTCCCATACTTTGCAGGTCAGCATCCGTCAATGGGCCTCTCACCTGTACTGCTGCACTGTACAGGCCAGTCTGAAATACCTGCGGATCCGTCCTCCGGGCCATTTCAGAAAGGCCGGCGCTTCCCAACAGCGGGTCCCCGTCCCCCCTCGTCTCACCAGCGGAAGCCTGATCCGAAGAAAGGGATTCTCCCTGCGGCCTAAAAAACATGGATAGAATCCGAACAATCATATCTGAAAAAGCCGGATCTTCTCTTTTCCCATTTTCTGCCTTCCGCCTCCCGACATTCTTCAGGACGCATCCCGTCTGCATTGCCTTTTCGGAGCTGATTTTCATTTTCACTCCCCTCCTTTCATGGATTCCTCTCCCGGATCCTTCCGAATATAGGAATATAGGGCCAGCTCATCCATACTTTTTTGTTCCGCCTGCTGCAGATCAAAATCGTATTTCTCCAGGGCCCGTTCCTTATGCTTTTCGATCGTCTTTCGATCTCTCTGGGCATGAATCAGCTGCCGGCGTTTCTCTTCCGCTGCCTTTTCCGTCTCCGCCACCAGTTGCCTTTGCATATCCACCTTTTTCTTCAGAAAAAGGATATATTGCCGAAGGCTTTTCCATTCATAAACCTTGTGCTTTGTGCAGGAGCACTGGGAAGAAACTGCAGCATCCAGCTTTTCTTCATAATCCTTCAGTATTCTTTTGCGCAGGATCAGTTCTCTCCCTATCTGTGAGTATTTCTGCTTTTCCTGTTCTTCCACACTTCTGCGATAATGCAGCACACTTTCCATGGAATACCGAAATGCCTTCATTTCACTTCACCCGTATCTTTCTTCAGGATTTCCTGCATCCGCTGCAGAGTATCGGCGTATTCCACACTTTCTGTGACATTCTGCATCAAAAAATCATTGATCGGTCCGTTTAATGCAATGGCACGGTCGATCTGCGGATTGGATCCTTTTGCATACGCACCGATGTTGATCAGATCCTCGGATTTTTCGTAAACAGCCAGTGAATTGCGAATCTCCCCGGCCATTTGATCCTGATCCGCGGAAGTAATCTCCCTGGCCAGGCGGCTGATGCTTTGCCGTACATCAATCGCCGGAAAATGATTCTGAGCGGCCAGCTTCCTGGACAAAACAATATGTCCATCCAAAATCCCGCGTACGGCATCCGATATCGGCTCGTTCATATCGTCTCCATCCACCAGCACCGTGTAAAAAGCGGTAATGGAGCCTCGTTCGGAGGTGCCGGAACGCTCCAGAAGCCTGGGAAGCTCCGCAAAAACGGAGGGGGTATACCCTTTGGTGGCAGGAGGCTCCCCTATCGCCAGACCCACCTCCCGCTTGGCCATGGCAAACCGGGTCACCGAGTCCATCATCAGCATGACCTTCTTCCCCCGGTCACGAAAATATTCCGCAATCGTAGTGGCCACATAGGCTCCCTTGATTCGCACCAAAGCGGACTGATCGGATGTGGCGCACACGACAACGGATTTCTTCAGCCCATCTTCTCCCAGATCCTTTTCGATGAAATCGCGTACCTCACGCCCTCTTTCCCCAATCAATGCAATGACGTTGACATCTGCCTTGCAGTACCGGCTGATCATACCAAGCAAAGTGCTTTTGCCCACGCCGCTGCCCGAAAAAATACCGATTCTCTGGCCTTCCCCGCATGTCAAAAGTCCATCGATTGCCCGGATCCCCGTAGGCATAATATTGGTAATCCGCTTTCTTTTCAGGGGATTGGGGGGAGTCCGGTCCACAGGGCAGCTCTCCCGGGACAGCGCTATCTCCCCATCCCCTGACATGGGCTTGCCCAGGCCGTCCAGCACGTTCCCCGGCAGATCCGCTCCTACCGGAATGGTAAGTGCTTTACCGGTTGGTATGACCTTGCATCCCGACCCGACGCCTTTCAGATCCCCCAGCGGCATCAGCAGCACCTGCCGGTCCCGGAACCCAACCACCTCTGCCATTACATCCGGGCCTTTCCCCTCCAGCAGAATCCGGCAAACCTCCCCCACAAAGCCCTTTATTCCCTGCACCATGATGGTCAGACCGATCACCTGGGTCACCTTTCCGGCTGTGGAATAGAAGTTTCCATTCTCAACAAATTGCCTGCAGCGGTCAAAGTCAAAAGAAAAGTCCATTACCCCTTTCCTTCTTTCCAATCCCGCAGGGCATTTACAATGTTGTCCAGCTGCCTGTCTATTTCAAGATCCATGACCTGATCTTCCGTTTCAATGATACATCCCGGACTCTTCACGGAGGCATCCTCCAAAATGGCAAAATTGGCATTGGGGCATACCTTTTGAAATTGCCTGACGTTCTCCTCCAACACGGAGACATATTGCGCAGGACACCGGATCAGCACCTGCTTCCTTTCTTCTGCCTGATGCAATGCGTTTTTTACCATTTCCACAATGCTCTCCTCCCGGACATCCACACTGTAACGGATCATGCCTTTCGCCATGGAGGCAGCCAGTTGAATAATCTCTTCCCTCGTCCTGGCGATATACTGCCTGGTTTCACGATGGGCATCGGTCAGCAGGGCTCTTGCCTGTTCCTGCGTTTCCCTGGCATTCCGGGCAGCCTCATCCCAACCGGACTTGTAACCTTCCTTACGGCCCTTCTGAAATCCGGCCTGATACCCGGTTTCCCCGGCTTGTTTCCGGATGGACTCCGCCTGCTCTTCCGCCCGGCGAATCCGTTCCCCTGCCTCATGCTCCGCATCACGGAGCTTTTCTTCCATTTTGTCCCGGGCCTGCCTGAGCTTCTCTTCCCATTTGTCGTCATACGCCATAGTCCCATCACATGTTTCCCGGTCCGCAGTGCGCGTTTCCCTGACCGGGGACAGGGGAATCTCACGGCTGCCCGCCTCCATATTCACCTGATCGCTTTTGATCAGCCTACGGGACAATGACATTTTCGCCACCTCGCGCAATAATAATCTCGTTGGATTCATCCAGCATCCGTATGATCGAAACAATCTTCTGCTGTGCCTCTTCCGCCTCCACCAACCGGACCGGGCCCATAAACTCAATATCTTCCCGCAATGTCTGGGCCGCTCTCTTTGACAGGTTCTGATAAATGGCATCAGCCACATCTTCAGAGGAAATCTTCAGGGCAAGGGCAAGATCCCTGCTGTCCACCTCCCGAAGGATTCTCTGAATGGAAGCGGAATCCAGGGTAATGATATCTTCGAACACAAACATATTGGACCGGACCTTTTCTGCCAAATCCGGCTTTTCTTTCTCCAGCTCATTGATGATATTCTTTTCCGTGCCCCGATCCGAGGAATTCAGAATGTCGACCAGAGTTCCCACGCCGCCTATCGTCTCGTAATCGTTGCCAATAAGGGAGGACAACTTTTTCTCCAATACGGATTCCACCTGCCGGATTACCACCGGAGACGTCCGGTTCATGGTGGCGATCCGGCTTGCAACATCAGCCTGCAGCTCCTGGGGCAGGCCGGACAGTATGGTGGCCGCCTTATCCGCCTGAAGGTAGCAAAGAATCAGTGCTATGGTCTGCGGATGCTCCCTGGAGATCGTATGAAACAGCTGCTGGGCATCCGCCTTTCTTGCCATGGCAAAGGGACGGCGCTGCTGCGTAATTTCAGACACCATATCAATCATTTCCTTCGCTTTCTGGGTTCCCAGGGCCTTGGTAAGAATATTCCTGGCATAATCCAATCCGCCTTCGCTGATATAATCCTGAGCGAATGTCATATCCAGAAATTCCTTCAGTACCTCATTTCTTTGCTGTGATGTGATCTTCGTCATGTTGGCAATCTCGTAGGTTACTTTTTCAATCATTTGGTCAGGCAGCCTCTTTATGATGCTGGATGAAATATCCGGCCCAAGAGCTATCATCAGGATCGCAGCTTTCTGAACCCCTATCAACTTTTTTACCTTTGCCATCTAACCGTCTTCATCCTCCAGTATCCATGCCCGGACCAAATCCGCCATATCGTCCGGATTCTTTCGGGCATATTCCTTCAAGCTGCGCTCTTCCTTGCTCTCCTTTGGCTCAATGTTGATCAGTGGCTCTTCCCGCAGAATGTCCTCCACGGGAATCGGCTCGCCTGCCACTTCATCAACTGCTGGCGGTGGTTCGGTCTCCGGTTCCTGCCTCTTTTTCCTTTTCCTCGCAGCCAGGATCCATCCCGTCAGGACAGCGATAATACAAACCGACAGGGCTCCCAGGGCCACAAGTAGAATCTTTCTTTGGGAAGCCGCCTGCCTTTGAGATTTTATGTCGGCTTCCTTCCGCCGCCGGGCTTCTTCTTTCTGCGTCTGCTGATCCAGTTCATCCTGCAGGGAAGTATCAAACGATACTCCTTCCACCTGAATCGTATCTCCGCGGCGTTCATCGTATCCGATGGCAGCCGACACGATATTGCGCATGGCCTGTTGGGTTTGATCATTCAGCTTGCCGTCGTAGACAACAGACGCGGTGATCCGCCTGACTTCGCCGGGAGCTTTTGTGGTATGGGTTTTGGTTTCCCCGACTTCATTATTCGTTGTGGATTCGTAGGAGGTTACACCATTCTGATCCAGGACCTTTGTTACGTTTTCATCAATGTAGTTTTGGGTATTGTTGTCGATTGGGCTGCTGCCCTGTCCTTCCGCCGACGTTCCGTTCTGATTGATCCGAACCTCCTGACTGCGGATCACTTGCTGAGGATCATAGGAAATCACGGTGCTGTCCTGGGAATCAAAATCCAGATCGGTTTTCACGGATACCGCAACCTTGCCGGTTCCAAAGACCTGCTCCAGCAAATTCTTTAAATCCTTATTCAGCTTGTTTTCGAATTGCTTTTCCAGAGCCATCATCCGCGTGCCGCTCCCTGCAGATGGATAGGAATCCTCTTCATTTAGCACTTCGTCACTGAGCAAATGTGCACTGGAGTCCACCACCCGGACATTTTCCTCCGGAAGATTTTTTACTGCACCGGATACCAGCGATATGATTCCCTTGATTTGTTCCGGGGCCAGATCCTTGCCCGGCTTTAAAGTCAGTATAATGGATGCATTGGCCGGTTTCTGCTCTTTCATGAAAATGGATTCTTCGGATAAAGCCAGATGAATCCGCGCTTTGTCCACTTCCTGCAGGGATTGAATGGAGCGCTGCAGCTCCCCCTCCAGCGCCCTTTGATACAGGATCTCCCTGTCTGCGTCTGTCATGGCATAATTTGATTTATCAAACAGTTCAAAACCTTCCCCACTGTCCGGCAGGGCTCCATCAATCGCCAGATCCAGGCGAAGCCGATCCACATCGGTCTCCGGCACCAGCAGAGCCGTGCCGTTCTTCGCAATTTTGTAGTCTGAGTACTTCCTTTGATCCAGCTTCTCCACCATTTGAGAAGCATCCTTGATATCCAGGTTTGTAAACAGGGGAACATATTCTGCTTTTTTATTTCTGCTCAGGTTGTAAACGGAAACTGCGGCGATAAGGGAACACAGCACGATTATGAAACTGGTCTTCTTCGCCTTGCTCCATTTGATCCAGGCGCCTGATAGCTTATTCCATATTCCGACGATTTTACCCACTCTGCTTAGACTCCTAACACTTTCCTTATTCTACCTTTTATCAAAAGGAACGGAAAAACCGGACTGCCTGTCTGGCATTCCATGATGTCCACCCTCTGCAGAAATTCGTGCATCTCTGCTATAGCTGCATCCGATTTATCTCCTGATAGGATTCTATCAGTTTGTTTCGTATCTGTACCGTCACTTCCAGTGCAAGCCTTGCTTCCTCCGCAGCCAGCAAAACGGAATGAATATCCTGCGCTTCCCCCGTCGCCAGCTGCCGGCTTGCTTCATCCGCCTTTATCTGCATATCGTTCACTTTATTCAGCTCCTCCTTCAGGACCGAGCCAAAATCCGCCTTTTCCGTCCTGGCTGGTTTCGCTGTCCCGGGGGCGGCAACCGAAGGAGCTCCTGCTATCGGATTGATTCCCATATCTATCCCTCTCCATTTTGAAAATACCGTATCCGGCAAAAAGCCGGGTCGCTTTATCTGTACGGTATCCGCCTTTATCCTCTGCCAATCTCCAGGGCCCTGGCCATCATGCCCTTTGTGGCATTCACTGCGGTGACATTGGCTTCGTAGGCTCTGGTGGATGCGATCAAATCCACCATCTCATTCAATATATTTACATTCGGCATACTGACATACCCGTTGGCATCCGCATCCGGATGGGTTGGATCGTACACACTTTGCAGGGGACTCTCATCCTCCACAACACCCACTGCCTTGATTCCCCTGCTGACGCTCCCGATTTTGCCGGATTCCCTGGACCGTTCCGTCTCCAGATTCTCCTGAAAAACTGCGATTTTCCGCCGATAGGGACCGCCCTGTTCGGTACGTGTCGTATTTATATTTGCTATATTGGAAGCAATGGTATCCATCCGCAGACGTTCCGCTGTCAACCCGCTGGCACTGATCTGCATTGTGTCAAATACCTTCATGATCAACCTCCTCCCCGGATCACATATCGCAGGGTATTTAATTTTTGATTGGCCTGCTCAACCAAAGCGCTGTACAAAAGCTGATTCGCAGCCATATTCGACATCTCAAGATCAATATCCACATTGTTTTTGTCGTTTCTCATGGCAGGAGATTTGTCCCTTACCAACCGCGGCTCAACTTCCCGGTCTGCTCCCCTCAGGCTGCCGGAACTGTTCTGTACCGCATTCGGGGATGCCGGCCCGTCTGACATGGACTTCTTCAGCTCTTCTTCAAAAACCACCCGCTCTGCCTGATAACCAGGTGTGTTAATGTTCGCGATATTGTCGGAAATGGCTTGCTGCCGCAGCCAGGATGCGTCCAATGCCTTTTTCAGCAATTTGTATGTCGGATCGTCCAGAATCCGGATCAATTCCCCGCCCCCTTTTATGAAATGCATGCAAAGGATCCTGTAGAATGGCAGAATATATTGGACTTATTGCCACTCTTTCTTAATTCTTAGATTGTATATTCGACTCATGCTGTTGTATTTCCTCTTTTTCAGACAGAAACAAAAAAATCGGACAATGGAACCTCCGACTATTTTGACGAATTCAGGCTGTTTCCTGCCGGAAATCTTCAGGCCGGGTCAATCGCTTTCATCCACACATTACGCAGTTCTTCCAGCATGCCATATACCTTTTCCACTTTTTTGCCGTCTTTTTGAATATTTGCATCGATTAATTCCCGGTTCATATACTCATACAGGCTGTATAACTTCCCCGAAATCTCGCCGGCATCAAAGTTCAGGGTGGACATCAGCTCATTCAGGATGTCCTGTACCCTGACCAGATTGCGATGGGCCTCTTCCACCTTTTTCTCCTTCATGGCCGCAAGGGCAAATCTTAAATATTTCAGTGCCCCGTCATACAGCATCAACAGCAGCTTGCCCCGGGATGAAGTGCTGATCTGATTCTCCTGATAGACTTCATAGCCATTGGAATACCGATCCATAGAATTCCCCCTTTTCGTCCTTCCCCTTTTTCGAAATACCGCTGACAACCGGAAAAGCCGATCGTCATACTTTTATTTTACATTGTCATACTTTTATTTTACCCTGCTGAGCAGAATGGACTGCCCCTTTGGCCTTCCTCCTGCATAAGCACGCATGACCTTCTGATTCTTTTGAATCCCCTGAATCACATCCCGGAATTCCTCCATCAAATCCTGCGCCATCCGGAGATTGACGTTATCCAGATCATGGATCTTTTGATACACTTCCTCCAACCTGCTTTCCAGGACAGATATCCTCTCTGCCTCCGGGCCGCCGGATTGGTCTGACCCTTTCGGGAAAACAGTCCTTTCACGGATCCGGTCAATCTTTTTCTGCTTTCGGACCAATGCCCGGATCAGGGCATCCGTGTCCTTTTGCTCCAGAGCCCTCGTCATCTCTCCCGTAATGGTCAGGATCCCTTCTGCACTCTGCAGGATTTCCTCATACAGCTGCAACCTTTCATGCGGGGATTCCTTTTGATTCATTGTATCCTCCATTCCTCCAGTCCATCCTCTGCTGCCTTCCCGGCAGCCTCACGAACGGTCAGTTGCCGGACTTCATCCCCAGCTGCTGCATCAGCCAATTGCTCTGGGAATTCATTTTATCGAGCGCCGTCTCCATGGCAGTAAACTTTTTCCAGTAGCTTTCTTCCTTGTCTGCCAGGCGAAGCCCCATGCGATAAACCTTTTCCTCATAATCGCTGATGGATTCATCCAACATGCTGATGCTGCTGTGCTTTGTCACAAAATCCAGAAGCATGGTGGAGTTCACATTGCGATACAGTTTTGCATCTTCTCCCGGGCCCGCCTTGACGATGATGTCCTTCATGCCGGATATCATGTCCCCGTACATTCTGCCAACCAGTCCCGTATCCTGTCTCTTCTCCGTTTCATCTGCAACACCGGGATCCGGCTGATGAAAAAGAAGATCCACAATACTGTCCGGATCCTTGCGTATGGCTTCCCGCAGTTTGCTTTCATCGATTTCCAGCCGGCCGCCCATGGTGCCTGCGGCATACCGTTCCGTCGTAATCCCGATCTCTGTCAGCTGATCAAAGCTTCCGTCCAGGCCCTTGACTTTCTCATAAAGGCCCAGGCGGGCTTTCTGCATGACCTGGCCGACAAGGGAGTCGTTTCGCAGCAATCCGCTTTTGGCCTTATCCTCCCAAAGTTCGATTTCCTTTTCCGCCATTCCACTCTTCTGCTCTGTGGTCAGGGGTGGATAATCCCGATATTTTTCTTCCCCGAGCAATGAATCGATTTTATCGATCAGCTCGTTGTACGAACTCTGAAACTCCGTTATTTTTTCCATAACAGCATCTTCATCCGTATCCACCTGGACCGTTGTCCGGCCCACTGCTTTCAAATCGAAATCAATGTCATTGACGGTAAACTGATTGGAAGGCCGGGTAATGCCACGGGCGGCGCCAAAATCAAACACCGCGTCCCGGCCTGCATAGGTGCCCGGCAAAACATCGACCGGCGTTTGTATCGGCCGACCCTGCGCATCGGTTCCCATTGTGTCATACTTCAGCTTCAATTTGCTCAGAAAGGAAACTGCATTCCCGTTCTCATCCAGAATGGGCTGTCCCGTTTCATCATGCAGGACGCTTTCATCGGAAAAGGAAACGGTATTCTCCGCCCCTGTCTGATTTGTCTGCAGGAAAAGCCGGTCAATGGATTCCTCATAGGAGGCGGTCACTCCAATATCCGCCCTGTTGATTTGACTGGCCAGCTCTTTCAGGGATAGTTCAGAGATATCCTTTCCGCTCAGAAGGGATATTACGGAATCTTCCCCACCCTCCCCTGTCCCATAGGATGTCTTCGTGACGGATGCCATGCCATTTTCAATCGTTATCTGAACCTTTTGCTCCTTTGTGCCGGCTCCGGTGGAGATGGCAAGATGAACGACATCCTCGTCTGTCAGCCCAAACTGGGATGCCAGGCTGGCGCGGCTCTGTCCCGCCGCAGATATCCCGTCGCTGCTTGCGGCAGACCAGTTGGCCGCCAGCTGTGTGACCGTCAGTCCATAGGCTCCGTTTGCGGCCCCCGCCCTGGCAGAAACATCCGCGACGCCGGCATCGCCAACCGTGGCCCTGCGAATCCACTTCAGGCCGCGGACAGATTGATTGACAAGGAAACCGGACGAAGAATCCGTCAGCCCAAAGGACTCCCGTGTTTTTAAAATAAACTCCGCAAACAGCTTGTTGACATCGGTGTAAGCCTTCCGGGTCCATTCCAGAAGAGTCTTCTCCTGCGTCACTTTATCTGTCCGCGTACGCTCTGCTTTCATGAGGTCACTGACAATTCCGTCAATATCCATGCCGGATGCCAATCCGCCTATTCTGACAGGCATTGCTCATTCCTCCCTGTATTCTCTGCTGTTTTCCGCCATATGTTTCCCGGCTTCCTGTATGAAAACCATCCGGCTCAATGGCAGGATCCTTTGATAATACTATCGGATGAATTTTAGATAACTTTAGGGGATAATATATATTTTTATAGATTTTATAGAATTTATAGAATTTCCTGTCCGAATGGCCAAATGGTGTCGAAATTTATTATACAACAGAAAGCCGGCTTCGTACAGTTATTTGCAAAAAAAACCGATCAGTATTACCTGATCGGTTTTCGCATTCCATCCTGTTCGGTTATTCGATCCTTACCTGAGCAGCTGCAGCACTCCCTGGGGAGCCTGGTTTGCCTGCGCAAGCATGGCCTGTGCCGCCTGCTGCAGGATACTGTCCTTTGTAAACTCCATCATTTCCTTGGCCATATCCACGTCGCGGATACGGGATTCTGCGGACTGCAGGTTCTCCGCGGAGGTATCCAGGTTCTTGATGGTGTGGTCCAGTCTGTTCTGCGTCGCACCAAGCTTTGCCCTTTCGTTGGAAACATTGGTAATGGCATCATTGATGACGGTAATGGAATGATCCGCGGCTTTCTGGCTGGACACATCAACCCCGCCGACCTTTACCGAAGCGCCATCCCTCAGCGCATCAGATACGGTAAACAGAGTTGTTGTTCCATCCAATGCGACAAATGTGCCTGCCTCAACCGAATCTGTAGCAACCACATTGCCATTCTTATCCTTCAGCTGCTGGTTAGTAAGATCATATTTGTATGTCCCAGCTTCCAAACC
>DHDO01000040.1:52597-52878 GCA_002399435.1 Firmicutes bacterium UBA4874 | reverse complement strand
GTCAGGGATGTGAAAGTCAATCCATCATCACTGCTGGCGACGTTCTTGCCGTTGCTGTCCGCCAGATAATATTTCTCGTCTTCTGCCGTTACGTTATAAACTCCATCACTGAAAGAATTCCCTGTGTTCACAACGGTTCCGGCTTCATCAGCGGTAACATTCACTGCAGTGGTGCCCAGCGCGGAAGATGACATATTGCTGATCGACAGCCGCAGGTTCTGGCTTTCGTTTGCGCCAATATGGAATGTCCCGCTGAAACTGCCGTCCAAAAGCTTCTGCGT
>DHDO01000040.1:52000-52300 GCA_002399435.1 Firmicutes bacterium UBA4874 | reverse complement strand
TTCCTGGAAGCCTGTGTCAGGCCCCGGATCTGTCCTCTCATCTTTTCTGAAATAGCCAGCCCTGCTGCGTCATCTCCCGCACGGTTGATTCGATAACCGGAAGACAGCTTTTCCATGGATCTGGAGGCTGCAGCTTCGCCCAATCCCAACTGGCGATAAGTATTCATGGCCATCAGGTTATTGTTAATTCTCATAATCTTTCCTCCTTCAATCTTCGTTGGCATTCCTGCCCGGTCTGCATGGAATGGAAACCGGCGGCCGCCTGATTTCCCTTTTCATTATTATCTATCGGAACCTTGT
>DHDO01000040.1:34857-51770 GCA_002399435.1 Firmicutes bacterium UBA4874 | reverse complement strand
TTGGACTTCATCTTTGTCATATTGAAGCTTTCCTCTTCATTCTTCTTCTTTGCAGCATCCAACCGATTGGATTTTGCGCCCAATTCGGACCGGATGGACAGCATATTGTCAATATGACCGTCGATCTGCCCCAGCAGTTTCCCGCCCAGGGCTTCCTTGTTCCCTGCCTCCAGAGCTTTTAAAATATCATTCAGCGTTCCGGCCAAAGTATTGGAAGAATCCGCGGGGTCCGGAGTTTCCGGAAGCTCAGCGCTTTTCCCGTTCATGATCCGGCTGCCGGGTACATTGATTTCGATCATTACATCCTGGGAGATCTCCCTGGACAGCATCGTCTCTCCCGCATCCTGCTGCGCCGTCATAACGCAGCATCCCTTTCTCATCCACATGAAAGGGAGGCTTTGTCGTTTCCTGACCGCCAAAGATATATCTGCCGTCATAATTGGTATTTCCCAGCTGTGCCAGCTGGCTTACAATCTGTTTCACTTCATCGGATATGGCATTTTCCGCAGATCCGTCATTCGTACCGTTGGCGCCATCCAGGACCAGCTCCCTTAAACGATTCATGGCATTGCCGATGCCATCCATGGCGGAATCCGACATACCCACCCAGTCCCTGGCATCCTCAATATTCCGCAGATACTGCTCATTCTGACGAATGGAGGTAGTAAGGGACATGGTGCGTGTTACAGCAAACGGATCATCAGAAGGCCTGCTGATTTCCTTTCCGGAGGAAAGCTGATTCTGATAAACGGACATACTCTCAAGGTTGCGGTTCAGGTTGGTCAGATAGTTCTGAAGGATCCCCTGATTGGTGACTCTCATTCCATTATACCCCCATCCGATTGATCAAAGTATCCAGCATGGTGGTCAGTGTGGACAGGACATTGGCATTGGCCTGGTAAACATGCTGGAGCTGTATGAGATTGGTGATTTCCTCATCAATGGATACCCCTGAAACCGAATAGCGTCTCTGAATCAGCTGATTGGTCAGGGCAGTCCTGGTTTTTCCCCATTTTAACAGCCTCCTGGGAGGATACTCCCAGTTCCGCGATGATATCCCTGAAATATCCTTCTGTGGTACTGCCGCTGGCGACAGGGTCGAACTGCATATCCCCTGCCTGATAATTTTTATCCAGTTGCCCGGCCGCAGCCAAGGGGATCGTCTATAAATTCCTGTATTGGCAGCCTGATATTCCGAAGCTGTGCAATCGCCAAAGCGCGGTCTCCATTTCCCTGCGGAGACCGCCGTCCAGCATTCTTTCCGGCATTGATCCGTCCCGGGTCCTCCATGATCTCCGGATTTACCGTAANNGGCAATTGCCCTGGCCAGGCCATCCAACTGGTCCTGATAGCCGGAGATCTCCTGACTGACGGAGGGATAACCCTTCAATGAGCCGCCGGAAACGGGAAGCAGCAACAGATCCTTGCTGCTGAGGGTCTCCCCTGGCTTTTCATCATATAAAACGGCGCCCTCCGTCATGCCGGAAGCCTTATATTCCTCCTCCGTCAGGGTCAGGGTTTCCGCTCCGCCGGGCGAACTGCCGCCCCGGACCACGGATACATGATACTTGCCGTCGCTGTCCCTCTCCACACTCCGGACAACGGCCATTTCATATTTGATCTCCGATCCCTTTTGAGTCCCCAGAAGCTCAATGGAACCCGCGGAATCCGGCCCAAAAGAATGGGTAATGGCGACTTGTCCGTATTCATCCTCCGAAGAAGAAAAATCGATTATCCCGGAAAGTTGATCCAGCAGCAGATCCCGCTGGTCCTCCAAATCATTGGGCTGCTCCCCGGAAATCCGGATTCTGGAGATCTGCCGGTTCAGATTCCCGACCTGCGTAAGTATCGAATGGACATCCTGTACGTTTTTCTCTTCCAGATGAATGCTGTCGGACTTCAGGGTATCCAGCCGACGATACAGATGATTCATATTGTCTGTCAGGGTCCGGGCATTTTCCCGGACCAGAATACGGGTATTGGGGTTCTCCGTGTGATTGCCAAGGTCCTGCCATGCATCCCACATCTTTCCGATATAGGTATTGAGCCCGTTTTCCCCGGGTTCCATAAAGGTCATCTCAACCTGCTCCAGGACATCCTGCCTTGCCTTGTATCGGCCGGCAATACTGCTTTCATAACGGATCTGGGTATCCAGATAGGCATCCCGTACACGGGCAATGGTGGAAATATCCACTCCCGTCCCAACCAGTCCCACTCCCGGGATCCGATAACCGGGCGTGGTCACCAGCTCCACCCTTTGCCTGGAAAATCCATCGGTATCTGCATTGGCAATATTGTGACCTGCCGTCTGAACCCCCTGCTGTACGGCAAACATTCCTCTTTTGGCCGTGTCTATGGTTAGAAAAAGTCCGGACAATGATTTCACTTCCTTTGGATAATGAACCCTTATAGCCAGGTCCTGCTCTTTTACTTCCGTTCCTGCCTTATCTATATGGACTGATCCAGTATGGAAGTCCGGTCAGCCTGCTCTCCCACCTTGCCGCTGGCATTATAGGTCGGCTTCCGGTCTCCCAGCAAAATGTCCAGGAGCCTGTTGGTATGAAACAGGGACTGCTTTGTCAGCATCTGGTTGGTTTCCTGCAGTTCCAAAATGGATTCTGCCAGACGCTTTCTTTCCCTGACCGCAGCTTCGAGGTCGTCTGTCAGCTTTTCGGATTCCCTCAGCTTCGACAACGAAACATCGGGATAAGCTTCTCTCCGGCTTTTCTCCAACTGCTCCAATCGGTTCATATCCTGCTTTTTGTCTTCCAGGACCTCCGTAATCACCTGGATGTCATCCTGTATCAATGCCTGCTTTTCCTTCTCCAGGCTGTCCAGAAGACTCTGCAATATTTGATTCTGCTGCGTGAGAAATGTAATCAGCTCCATTTATTTCTCCCCGCCGCCGTTCTGCTCCGAAATATTATAAAGGATCGCGTCTGCCAGCTCTTCCGGATGCACTTTATAGTCTCCATTTTCCAATGCACGACGGATGCGGTCGACCTTCCCGCTGCCTTCTGCCTCTGCCTGGTCTGCCGTCTCAACAAATCTCCGGACATCCCTGCTGGCTCTCGACAGGGTAATCTGATCCCTCTGCGCAGAAGTGTCTGCTTCCCGGCCCAAACGGCTTTCCTTTTCCTTTTGATAAGCCTGGTTCACATATCTCACATGATCCGCATAGTCTGCCCTGTTGATCCTCATATCCACCCTCCCTGCACTTCTCTGGCGCTCTCCAAACTCCGCTCTCTAAACTCCGCTTTAAACTCTCCGCTCCAAACTACGCTCTCTAATCTCTCTACTTATGTAATCGGTTTCCCTTTCAAATAGTTTAGGAGAAAGGAAAGGAAAAATTATTTCAGATTTTTTACCCGCTCTTTCGCATTGATGATATTGGTAATCCGAATCCCAAAGCTCTCGTTGATCACCACCACTTCCCCCTCGGCAATGCGTTTGCCGTTCACATAGATCTCCAGCGGCTCTTCTGCCAGCCTGTCCAGTTCCACGACAGAACCCGGGCTCAGGGACAGCACATCCCGTATCGTCTTTTTTGTCCTTCCAAGAAGAACACTGAGCTCCAGGGGAACATCCATGATCAGGCTCAGATTGCGCGGCTTGTCCGAAACAGGTTTGTTTTCCAGTTCTCCAAATTTTGGTTTCCGTATCGTGACCGGCTGCTGCCGGGACTCCCCCGGCGCCGGATCGGATCCGGCCCATCCGGATTCCGCTTTTATTTTTGCTTCCGATTCCTTTTTGGATTTCGTTTTGCGCTGCTCCCGCATTTTGGACTGCTCTTCCGTTTTGGATTGCTCTTCCATTTTGGATTGCTCTTCCATTTTGGATTCCGTCCCGCCCAGCAAGCTGCCGGCAATATCCTTCACCGTCTCCAGATTAAAAATCTGCATAATCTGGCTGTCCAGCAGATTCTCCACCGTCATACGAAATGCGATTCTTACGATGGGCTGATTCTGTCCGACCCCTTCCATGTCAATATTCGCATTGGTTTCCCAAATCTGCGTGCTCGGCGGAGTAATGTCGATATCCCGATGCAGCATGGTCGCCATGGAAGTGGAGGCAGAGCCGATCATCTGGTTCATGGCTTCGGATACGGCACTGATCTCCAGATCCGAAAGGGACTCCGCATGACCTTTCCCATTGCCGCCCATCATCAGACTGGCGATAACGGAAGCATCTTCTATGTTCATCAGCAGTATATTGAATCCTGTTAATCCCTGCAGGAATTTTACCTGAAAGACCACATTGGGTATGGTCATGGAGTCTTTCACTTCGGACAGCGTTGTGACCGAAACCTGCGGCGTTGTGATCGAAACCTTTTCGGACAGTATTTTGGACAGGGCTGTCGCCGCTGTTGACATGGATATATTTCCAATCTCACCCAACATATCCTTCTCCGCCTCTGTCAGGAAAGTGCCTTTTCCATTTTCCCAGGCGCTTTTCGAAGCTTCCGTTTCCTGTCGGGACAGGTCTCCTTCATTTTCATTCATCACGGTCCACATCCTTTCCTACAACATCTGTTACCTGTACGGCCAGCTTGCCGTCATAGATCCCAGGCTGAACACGAAAATGCATTTTGTCCTCCACATACATGCAAAGAGGTGCATCGGTTGGCTTATTAAGCGGAAGAACATCCCCCTCGGATAAATTCAAAAAATCCCTCACCGTAATATCCGTGCTTCCCAAAAAGATACTGAGGTTCACTTTGGAAGACTGGATCCTGTCCCGGAGAGCTGCCGTATACTCCGTGTTCTCCTCAGAGCCGGCTTCCTGAAACCAGAACTGTCCTGTCAGCTTATCACTGATTTTTTCTATGGACAAATAGGGAATGCACAAATTGGCAAAGCTTTGTACATCTCCCACTTCCAATACAAACGTAACAAGGGCAACCGATTCAGTGGGCGACATCATCTGATTCAGCTGGGGATTGCTCTCCACAGACTCCAGAGAAGGCTCTACTTCCACAACATCCTGCCATGCTTCCTTCATGCTTCCGACAAAACCATCCAATATCCCCCGAACAATACCTTTTTCAATATCCGTCAGCTCCCGGTCCCCGATCGGTGCCCCCGACCCACCGCCGCACAGCAGCTCAATAATCTGAAAGGCAAACTGTAAATTGACTTCCAGAAGCAATGCCCCGCTGAGAGGAGCCATTTTGATATTCAAAAGCAATGTGGGGTTGGGTATGGATCGGATAAATTCCTCATAGGTAACCTGCTCAATGGACACCCTCTTCATCTTTATGTTGGAACGCACCTGCGAAGAGAGAGAATTGGATGTGATTCTGGCATAATTTTCATAGATGATCTCCAGGGAATGGATCTGTTCCTTGGAAAACTTGTTCGGCCGTCTGAAATCGTACGGCCGTATATGCCTTTCGCCTTCCTTTTGAACCTCCTCCGCATCAATTTCACCGGAGGACAATGCTGTCAACAACGAATCAATTTCCTGCTGTGATAAGACTTTTGCCATTGCAACGCCTCCTTTTGCAGCCATTTCAACGGCTGATCCTATGCCAGCGCCTTATGCAGCGCATCCAGGACCCGTTCTGCCTGAAAAGGCTTTACGACAAAGTCCCTGGCGCCCGCCTGAATGGCTTCCATTACCAGGCTTTGCTGCCCCATGGCACTGCACATAATAATCCTGGCGTCCGAATCAATTTTCCGGATCGATTTCACAGCTTCGATTCCGTTCATCTCCGGCATGGTAATATCCATTGTCGTAATATCGGGCTTTTTCTCCTTATATGCCTCAACCGCCTCGATGCCATTGGATGCCTCCGCGGCGACCTCGAAGCCGTTCTTTTCCAATATATCCTTTATCATCATCCGCATAAATACCGCGTCATCCACAACCAGTACACGTTTTGCCATTTTGTTCCTCCATTTAACCCTGTTTCTATCCCAACCCATCCGCCCTTTTCTCTCAGAACCGGTTTCAAACGGTTCTTCCTGTTCCGACAGATGATCACATAATATCATACCATTTTCTCCGTCAATTGCCAATATCCTTGAAAATGGCCCGGGTGTCTACAATAACTTTGCCTGTCTTCCTGCCGTCACAATCCGGACCGATCGTTCCCCCAGATCCATTATCATGGTCCGGCCCTGATATCCGCCTGTGTCTTCCGCCAGCAGGGGGATACCAAGCTGTTTCAGTATGGCCCGGACCGCAAGGACATTTCTCATTCCGATATCAAGATCCGGGCTGCTGTCTGAAAAGTGGAACATATTGGCCCCTCCCGCGATTTTGGCTACCATATTCCGGGTTGAAATCCCGCCGGCAGAAAGCTCTTCCACCATCTGCGGGATAGCCAGGTCAGCAAACTTCCCGATTTTAATGTTCTTTTTAAACAGTCTGCTGTCGGGCAGCAGGATATGAGCCATCCCTCCCAGACCACTTTCCTCCGGATATCGGTCATAAATACAGACCCCCACGCAGGAACCCAATCCCAGTGTCGTGATCCGGTTTGGGCTGCCGGCTGTTTTATAATCTGCTATTCCTACCTTGATTTCTTCTTCCATATTTCCCCTGTAGATTTTTTATGAATTTTCGTGCGAATTCTCCGGCTATTCCGCGGAACAGGCGATTTCACTTATTTTTTCCGGTAAAAGAACGGCCTCACCAGAGTCAGTCCATATCTTTCCGGTAAAAGAACGGCCTCACCAGAGTCAGTCCATATCTTTCCGGGTTTAGGATCTGCTCCGTACTTCCCAGGAACAGCACTCCGCCAGGCAGCAGCGCATTATAAAACTGTCGGTACATCCGATCCTTTGCCTCCTGGGTAAAATAGATCATAACATTCCTGCAAAGGATCAAATGGCATTCCCGCGGATAGAGATCCTTCAGCAGATTCAGCTTTTGAAATCTGACAAAGGACTTTAGCCTGTCCTTTATATGAAACCAGCCGTTTTGAAAATCAAAATACTTTTCACAATACCGCTCCGGCAGGTTTTTCAGGCTGCTTGGCAGATAATCCCCCTGTTTTGCTTTCACAAGCGCCTGGTCGTCAATATCAGTGGCCAGAACCGGCATCACGCGAACAGGAAACGCGCAGGAATGCAGGGATTCGTTCATCAGCAAAGCCACGGAGTAGGGCTCCTCCCCGGTGGAGCAGGCGGAACTCCAGATCTTCACCGGACCGGGAAGTCTCAGCAGCTCCGGCAGAACCTCCGTTTTCAGTGCTTCCCATTGAAGGGGATTTCGAAAGAACTCTGTCACATTAATGGTGATAAAGTCCGTAAACCTCTTCCGTTGTTCCGGATCGGATGAAATCATCATGTAATATTCATAATAATTCCGGCACTGGTTGCGCACAAGGAAAGAATCAATCCGTCGTTTCATCTGTCTCTCGTTATACGCAGCCAGTTCCACACCGGTCAGCCGATATACCGCGATGGTAAAATCGTTGTAATCCCATTCCCTCATAGTCCTACCCGATATCCCCTTCTCCCTTTCCGGATTTCATTTCATCCGGCTCACCGGGTTTATCGCTGACCACCATATCAACATCCAGGATTATGAAGACCCGGTCGTCGTATTTGGCGATCTTTGTTATGTACTTACTGTCAACATCCGAGACCTCCTCCGGAGGATCAATGATATCCCCGGAAGGAATGCGGGCCACCTCTGAAACGGAATCGACCAGAAATCCGATGCTGCCATCCTGAATGTTGACGATCATAATCCTGGTGTCGTCGTCCATTTTCTTTTTTGGCATACGGAACTTCATTCTCAGATCCATGATTGGTATGACTTCCCCGCGCAGGTTCATAATGCCAACGACATATTTTTTTGTATTGGGAACCTCTGTAATACGGATCCCCTTCAGCCGGATGATCTCATTCACCTTCAGAATCGGAACGGCATATTCTTCTGTCCCGACTTTAAATATGACAAACTGGTTGATATCCTCCATTCGTTATCACTCCTCATTGCCTGCCTCTCCTATTTTAAACTTCTGCACCTGTTCCACCAGTTCCTGCGCGTTTTTCGCCAGCTCCTCCGCACTCCTGGAGATTTCTTCACTGCCCGTGGAAACCTCTTCCACACCGGCTGCGTTGTCATTTACCGCACTGCTGATTTGCTGGGATGCTGCCGACTGCTGCCCCATGGACTCGCTGATTTCGGAGGCCATATGATTCATGGAATCCAGTTTCTCCTTCATTTCCGCCGCGCTTTCCCTTTGCTGCTTCATGGCCTCCATCAGGAGATCCGCCCTGCCGCCGATATCATTGGCGGAATCATAGACATCGTTGATATCCCGGGACTGCTTGTCCATGCGGTCCGTAATATCGTTGATGACTTCAGCAGTCGTCTGAATGGCGGTAAAGATCTTTCCCAGGGATGAGCCGGTATCCTTTACCAGCGATGTCCCGCTCTGCACGACTTCGTTCCCTTTCTGACTGCTCTGCACGGCCTTTCCGATCTCGGACTGGATGTCCTTGATCACCTTGGAAATCTCCTTGGTGGCATTCTGTGACTGCTCCGCCAGACTGCCGATGGCCTGGGCGACAACCGCGAACCCCTTGCCGTGTTCTCCGGCCCGTGCTGCTTCAATGGATGCATTCAGCGCCAGCAGATTGGTCTGCTCTGCCACATCCTTGATCAGCTCGGTGATGTCCCCGATCCGGCCGGCAGACTCTCCCAATCCGTTGATCACTGCGGACAGATTGAATATGGTCTCCTGGATGCTGTCCATCTGCGTCACGGTTCGGTCGAGATTCTTTTTTCCTTCCCCTGCCAGCTCTACGGTACTCTGTGCCTTGCCGGAAGCGGATTTGGACCGCTCTGATATGGTCTGGATGGACTGCCTCGCCTCATCCAGGGATTTCAGAATCCCACTTATGGATTGATTGACACTTTCCAGGTTCTCTGTATTATCGCCGACTGCCTTCTCAATTCCTGTCATCGTTTGGGCCATAGACTGAACATTTTGTACCGTTGTCTGCATGTCCCCGTTCACTGTGCTGATATTGGCGGTTACTTCCTCCAGGGAGCCGGAGATTTCCTCTGTATTGGAGGCCTGATTCTGAGCGGTAGTGGCGATTTCCTGAATGCTGGCGCTCAGCTGCTGGGAAGTCGCCCCCACCATCTCGGAAGAAGCCACGGCCTGCCTCAGCAGATCGCCAAACGCCTTCTGCATTGTGATAAGAGAGTTGGCAATTCTTCCGATCTCGTCCTTTCGTTTCAGGTATTTTTTCGCTATACCTTCATCCAGGGTCAGGTCATAACCGGCAAACCGATCGAGAGCGGATGTCATGGCCATAATGGGATATGCGAAGACTTTCGAAATGAAGAATGCACACACAACACCAATAATAACAAAAGTCATTGCCAGGATAAGAATTTGATTCCTCATTTTGTTGACACCGCCCATGGCATCTGACAGATCTGCCGTTACTCCAAGAGACCAGTTGGTTCCCGGAACCGGGGCAAAGGCCATCATTTTTTCCTCACCCTTGTAGGTATACTGACCCACTCCGGATTCCCGCTTTCGCATCCGGCCTTCCAGCTGCGCCAGCTCTGCCAGGTCTTTATTCTTTTTTGCTTCCTTTGTGGTATTCTCATACTTCAGGCTTGCGGAACCGGTGACATCCACCTTGCCGTCCCCCTGGCCTTTTTTCGAATTCCCGGAAACAAAATCCGGATGGGCAATGGTTGTACCCTCCTGATTGATCATATAGGCATAGCCGCTTTTCCCGATGGTAATGCCCTCCAGAATACTGCTTAGTCCCCGGACATCACGTACGCCGTACAGGACACCCACTGTCCTGCCGTTGTCGGGAACCGGTGCAGCATACATCACAACCGGTTTGCCGGTCACCTTGTCAATGACAACATCCGATATGGCAGGCTTCCCCTTTTTTGCGGCAATAAAGTAGTCCCGGTCTGCAACGTTCAGGGCCGTGCCGTCACTTCTTATTGCCTCTCCTTCCTGATTGGCGACTGCCAATGTCTCAAATCCCATTCTTTTCTTCTCATCTTCCATATACTGAAAATCTGCATCCTGAAGCTTTGTGCCGGAGCCTGCATAATCAATAAAAGGCTGGTACCGGGTGACCGCCTCCAAAAAGGTGGTCTGCGTTTCGATCCGGCTGGTGACCAGTTTCACCGCCTGGCCGGACGCCAGTTTGATCGCTTCGGTCACTTCATGCGTAACGGCATTGCTGGCATTGACATAGGAGATCATCCCTATGAATCCGGTAATGCATATCAAAAGCACCGCTATAATCAAAATCATCTTTGTCTTGAGACTTTTCATTTTTTTTCATCCTTTCTCTTTTCCATGACATCTTTCAAAAGGGCCTGAACATCCAGGACATAGGCAAAATCCCCATCCCCGAGAATCACCGTACCCGATATTCCCCTCAGTTCACCCAGAATCTTTCCTTTTCCGGTGAATCGGTCCAGGGGTTTGATGACGACCTGCTGCTGTCCAATGATCTCCTCCACCGCCAGGATAATCTTATGGGTGGAAAGCCCCAGCACAATCCCGGCAAAGGACTTCCCCCTCTCCCCGCCGCTGTGAAACAAATCGGATCCCCGCAGGACCGGGAGCACCTCCCCCCTCCAGTTCATAACTTCCTTTTCCTGAATAAACCGGACCTTTTTGTCGTACTCCGTCTCCCTGACCCGGATGATTTCAACAACAGAAAGCAAAGGCAGCACAAAGCGAAACGTATTGGTCCGGATGAGAAGGGACTGAATGATGGCGAGAGTCAGGGGAAGCTTCATGGTTATCGCAAGGCCCCTGCCTTCTTCATTGTCCATGTCAATCATCCCGTTGATCGCCTCGATGTTCTCCTTTACCACATTCATTCCGACTCCCCGTCCGGATACCTCCGTGACCTTGTCGGAAGTGGAAAACCCGGGCAGAAAGATCAGCTCCAGGGCCTCCCTTTCCGTCATGGATCCCGCCTGAGCCTGCGTGATCAGGCCCCTGGCAATGGCTTTCTCCTTTACTCTCCGCAGGTTGATCCCTTTTCCATCATCCTTCAGACTGATAAAAATATGGCCCTGTTCCTGACCGGCAGACAGCTTAATGGTCCCTTTCCGGCTTTTCCCGTGCTTTTCCCTTTCCTCCGGGGATTCAATCCCATGATCCACCGAATTCCGTATCATGTGGTTCAGTGGATCAATGATCTTTTCCATGATGCTGCGATCCAGCTCCGTGCTCTCCCCTTCCACCTGAAACGCGATTTCTTTCCCCTCTTTTTTGGACAAATCGCGGATCATTCTGGGAAAGCGATTAAAGACACTGTCCAGGGTATACATCCTGGTGGACATCACGGATTCCTGCAGCTCATTTCCGATAAAATCGATCTGATTGGTCAGAGCACTCAGGGACGTTACATCTTCATCCCCCCTGTATCTCTGACTTACCTTCTTCATCAGCTGTTTCAGCCTTTCCTTGTCCACAGACAGCTCTTCCACAATCCGCATTAGCTGATCCAGCTTTTTGATATTGACCCGGATCACGGACTGAAGCTCTTCCCTGTCTCCGGATGTCCCGGACTTTGCTGCCGGGACCGGGTTCCTGCCGCCGCAGATTTCTGAAACATCTGTCTCTTCAATTTCCGATATGGTATGAATCCTGCCTTCGATTTCTTTTTTGGGCAGCTGACTGACCAAAAAAACTGAAAAACGATCTCCCGCTATATTCTCAGGCTCTGTGTTCTCCCAGCTGGTTTTATAAATCCGGCCCGCCTGCTCCAGTCTGTCTGTCACAAGAAACAGTCTCGCACCCTTCATGGGCGTATCGTGGGTCAGACGAATCCGGATCTGAAAAGCCTTTTCCTCCGGGCCCAGAGATTTCAGCATACTACTTTTTTCCTTTTCTGAAAGAAAGGCTCCCGTATCCTCTGCTTTTCCGGCTGCTTTTTTGTCTGACGAAACGGCAGCCCGGGATGGGCATGCATCCAGGCCGGCTGTAATGGCATCGACATCGATTTCGTATGCCTCATTTTCCCTATGCTTTGCCACGCGAACCTTCATTTCATCCAGGCCCTGCAGGATCCAGTCAATCTGGTCCCCGGTGAGCTCCAGCTTCTGATCCCGGACCAGGCCCAGAACATCTTCAATATGATGCGCCAGCTCTGCCATATCCTGAATCTTCATGGCAGCGGAAGAGCCTTTCAGAGTATGCATGTATCGGAACAGATTGTTGATCTTATCCCCGGTGGTCCCGGTGCTGTCCAAATCCAGAAGACAGTCCTCGATTTCCTGAAACAGCTCCTCCGCTTCTTCATAAAATGCATTCCTTAACGTATCGTTCAACCGAATCCCTCTTGTTCATTATTGATTGCCTTGTTCGTTATAGATTGCCTTGTTCGTTATAGATTGCCTTGTTCGTTATTGACTGCCTGTCCCTCCAGGAATTTTGCAAACACCTGGAATCCTGTCAAAAATACTTTCCTTAACATAACTATCGGCTATAAGGGCAGGTTGTTTAAGATACCGGACAAATTGTTATTGATGATTGAGTCTTTCTGTTGTATGATTTTGTTATTCCTTGAAAGACGAGGAGGAATCCCATTGGAGAAAATGAAATTCTACCGGAAGCATTCCCTCCACACAAAGGATGTTCAGAGCATCCGGGAATTAAAGGAGATCTGTACCCAAAGGGAGCATCTGTTTTTCAAACTGGAACTGGACCTTAAAATGAATTTTCCCCGGACGAAGAACAGGAGATATGGGAAATCGTACAATGAATTTTTTTGCCGTACAGACGGGATGCTGGTCGGATATCTGGGCATCTTCAATCTGGGCGGAGATGCGGCAGAACTGACCGGGATGGTTCATCCACGGTACCGGAGAAGGAAGATTTTTACCCGGCTTTATGGTCTGGCAGACAAGGAATGCCGAAAGAGAAAATTCACAGAAATCCTGCTGGTCTGTGACCATCGATCTTTCTCCGGGCTGGCGTTTCTCCGTTCCATCGGCGCCGCCCATTCCTTTTCCGAGTTTGAAATGAAGCGGCAGATACCTGCCGACATTCCCGGGTTTGAAACAAATGCGCAGACATATTCCAGCGCTCCCGCTGTCTCCCTGCAAAAGGCCTGCAACTCCGATGCAGCAACAGTCGCCCGGATCAATTATTCCTGCTTCGGTATAACCGGGGACATTGGTATGCTTCCGGAGGAAGAGGAAGAAAGGAATCGCATCACCTATCTGATCAAGCTGCCCTCCCGCACCATCGGAAAAATCCGGATGGAACAATATGGCGAGAGGGGTTTTGTAAGCGGTTTTGGAATCCTTCCGGACTATCAGGGAAAGGGTTACGGAAAACAGGCACTGCAGGCCGCACTTGAAATCCTGGACAGGAAAGGCATCAAAAACATCACACTGGAAGTGAATCGCGACAACAAACACGCCTTGCGGTTATATGAATCCTGCGGGTTCCGGAAGGAATCCCTTACGGATTATTATGAAGTCCACTCTGCCCTGACATAGCTTTGCCGTCGCGCAGATTTGCCGTCGCGCATCTTTGCCGTAGCGTAGCTTTGCCGTGCCACAGCTTTGATGTCGAAACCATGGCATGGCTTATTTCCCTTTTCCGGGGAATCAAAAAAACCGGAATGCCTGAAGGAAAAGCAGAAGGAGATAATGGCTCACAGCCGGATACTGAAGATGGTAAAATTCTTTTCAAAGGACAGCTGAACCCTGCCGCCGTAGGATTCAACTGTTTTTTTCACATTGTACAGCCCGTATCCCCGGTTCTCTCCGGCCTTTGTCGTATATCCCGCTTCAAAAATTCTGCAGATATCACGGAACTGGATTCGATCTCCGGAATTCCCCACTTCCAGGACGCAGCCGTCTTCCAGACATCCCACATTAAGAAACACCTTTCTGTTTTCCGTTTCCCGGTCCAGTACTGCTTCAAAAGCATTGTCCAGAAGATTGTTCAGGATTTCCGAAAGCTCATGCTCCCTGTATGGCAGCTTACAATCCCTTTGAATATGGTAATGGAAGGTAATCCCCTTTTCCCGCGCTTCATTCAGTTTGTTATAGAGAATTGCCGTAACCACCACGTTGTCGATATTCAGGATCTTTTCCATGTCCTCCATGGAATGGTTGATGGAATCCATATACTGCAGGATAGTATCCTTCATATTCTTCTCATCGGATACCAGCATCAGGCTGTAAATTGTATTCAGATGGTTTTTGAACTCATGCTGTCTCCTCCGGACATCTTCCAGAAGGCCAAGGATAACCTGGGAATATTTCCAATAATCCTCCAGTGCCTTTTCCCGTTTGCGCCGCTTTGTCCGGTATGCCAGACAGAGCAGATGGACCAGAATCAACAGGATGGGAATCGTAAGGTACAAATAAACGTTCCCCCTGCCCGATATATTCCACAGGATCATAAAACTTCCCACTCCCAGGGACATCAGGATAAAAACCTTTGAATCATTCATCTTCTTTCCACCCGCATAACTTATGAAATTGATCCATGACATTCTGCCTGTAATTATATCCCAGCAAAGCCGTCTTCTCTGTCTGATAGAAATAGATCCTATAGGAAGTGCGATCGTTGCTTTTTTCTATCTTGCTGATATAGGTTATATTTACCAGATAAGATCTGTGGCTTTGCAGGATATCCTTATCGGTTATCATGGATTTCAATTTTTTCAGGGACAGGTAATCAATCGCAAAGGAATCATGAATGGTATGAATCACCGAAGTCCGGAGAAAAACTTCCACAAAAATGATCTCATCCGTAAAAATTTTTACCTGGATATTTTTTACGGGTACAATGATAAACTCCCTCCGGGTTCTCGCAGCATTGCCTTCTTCCCGGCTCTCAGACAGCAGAAGTCCGGTCATCTTTTGGATTTCAGCCTTGTCATACGGCTTTACAATATAGTCATAGCAATGAACTTTCCGGAAGGCGGTGAACATGTATTCCTTGTGAATCGTCACAAACACGATCCAGGTCAGCCGATAGTTTTTCATTTTCCGAATTTTCTCCGCAAATCTCAGGCCGGACCCGCCTTTCAAATCATTCAGGCCGATATCTACAAAAAAAAGATCAATCTGCACTCTTCGCGCAATGGAAACCGCCTCTGCAACATGGTCCGCCTCATACACCCGGTATGAGCTGCTGCACTGTCTTATGATATCAGAAAGTGCTTGCCGCTGAATTCTGTCGTCTTCCAAAATCAATACCTTGCACATTCCGCTTCAACCCCTTATTGGGTGGTTCTATACAATAATTCTATATCTGTATAAAAATACCTCCTTTAAAGAATTGAAATGCCTGGTAGATTAATTACAAATAAAGGAACATTGGTGCGTTTACCCATTACCTTTTGAAAATCCATGATAAAATAGAAGAGCAGAAATGACCATGGCATCAGGTGAGCAGATTGTATTGCCATTCCCCACCTACCGTTGGACAAAGGAGAGTGATCCCGTGAATCTGAATTTCATTTTTGCCGTTATGTGCATTACTGTGATTGGGAGTGTTGCCATGCTGCTTGGTTTTTGCTATCGGCAGGAAATCCTGAAGACACTGTTTCATTCCAAAACAAAGATAAAGGACAAAGAGATTTCCTCTGAAGTTACATTGGGCATTGACAAAAAAGATATGCGATAAAAGACTCCGCCAAGCCCTTCATTGCATATCAAGGTAATCTTTTTCCATTGGTGTAAGCTGTTGCTTTATCTGCAATCTGCTCACTTGCAATATTATATCAGAAATTTCATATTATGCAATACCTTCCGAAAAAATAGGGACACTTCACTCCGGTTTTTTTTGTGAGAATTTATAAACCACGGACATTCAAAGCTCTCAGGGCATTCAGCACTGCCAGGACTGCCACACCAACATCCGCAAATATCGCCGCCCACATGGTGGTGATCCCAAAAGCGCTCAGAAACAGAACCACTATTTTAATCCCTATGGCAAAGACAATATTCTGATTTGCTATTTTCAATGTCTTCTTTGAAATTTTCATCGCCGTAACGATCCGGGAAGGCTCATCCGTCATAATCACCACATCCGCTGCCTCAATGGCCGCATCCGAGCCCAGGCCTCCCATGGCAATCCCAATATCCGCCCGCGCCAGGACAGGCGCGTCATTGATGCCGTCGCCGACAAAGGCCAGCTTGCCCTTCGGGGATTTTTCAGCAAACAGTTCTTCCAGCTTCTCCACTTTATCAGCAGGCAGCAGCTCGGAGTATACCTCATCCACCCCAAGCTCCTCTGCGACTCTGGATGCAATCTGTGCATTGTCCCCCGTCAGCATGACCGTCCGCCTGATATTGGGGGTCGCTTTCAATTCCTTTATGGCCCTGGCGGAATCCTCCTTCACCTCATCCGCAATCCGGATATAGCCGATATAGGTTTGATCCATCGCAACATGTACCACCGTACCGGTCATTCCGGCGTCCGAACACGGAATGCCTTCCTGTGCCATCAGCTTTTGGTTGCCGGCCAGAATCTTTTTCCCGTCCACTGTGGCACGAACCCCATGTCCGGATATCTCTTCCGCGTCCAAAATACGGGAGTTGTCAATCTCCTTTCCGTATGCCTGCTTCAGGGAAACGGAAATGGGGTGGCTGGAGTAGCTTTCCGCATAGGCGGCCAACTCCAGCAGTTCCTGCCTGGAAACGCCTTCCGGATGAATTTCCTGGACGTGAAATACGCCTTTTGTCAGGGTGCCGGTTTTATCAAAAACCATGATCTCCGTCCTGGCCAATGCCTCCAGATAATTGCCGCCCTTGATCAGGATCCCCTGGGAGGAAGAGCCGCCGATTCCGCCGAAAAAGCTCAGTGGAATGGAGAGAACAAGTGCACAGGGGCAGGAAATTACAAGAAAGGAAAGAGCCCGGTACAGCCATCCTGAAAAAGTCGTCCAGCCGGTCAGGAAAGGCGGAATGACTGCCAGAAG
>DHDO01000040.1:10106-34604 GCA_002399435.1 Firmicutes bacterium UBA4874 | reverse complement strand
ATCCAGGATCTTGCTGACCGTGGATTCCTCATATTCCGTGGTCACCTCAACCGTAAGCACTCCGCTCAGGTTGACGCAGCCACTCAGGATCCCGCTTCCGGCTTCCACCTCCCGGGGTACGGATTCCCCTGTCAGGGCAGAGGTATCAATCTGGGAACTTCCCTCCAGAACATTGCCGTCCAGCGGAATCCTCTCCCCCGGCTTCACCACAATGGTATCCCCAATCCGGACTTCATCGGGATCCACGCGGGTCAGTTCCTCACCTCTCCTGACATTGGCATAATCCGGCCGGATATTCATCAAATCGGCAATGGACTTCCGGGATTTTCCCACCGCGTAGTCCTGAAACAATCCGCCGATCTGATAGAACACCATGACTGCCACGCCTTCAGAATACTCGCCGATCAAAAAAGCGCCGATGGTTGCAATACTCATCAGAAAGTTTTCATCCAGCATATTACCATGCCGGATATTTCTCAAAGCCTTTGCAACGATGTCCCATCCTACAATCCCATAGCTTGCCAGAAACAATACGAGCCGGATCCACTGCCTGTCAGGCCGGATCAGGATTGCCACAAGCCATATGGCTGCGCCGGCAAGAATCCTCCAAAGACGTTTTCTCATCATAAATCCACAAATCTCCTTTTGCCCTTCCTCATTGCTGCTTTTCAGCCCGGACTTTTCTTTCTCAGGCCTTCTTCATAACGACATCCGGCTCAATCTTCCGAATAATATTCTCTGCTTCCTGAACAATGGAAGGCATCTTTTCCTGTTCTCCTTCTATGGTCAGTTTTGTAGTCATAAAATTGACTGACGCCTGCTTTACCCCATCCAGTTTACCGATGGATCGCTCCATTTTCGCTGCGCAATTGGCACAACCCAGTCCGTCTAATAAGAACTTCTTTCTCATTTTTTCTTCCCCCTGTTTTTTCTATCCGTTTTCCTTCTCTTTTCCAGCTTTTGCTATTGCCTGCCCGTTTACCGTTCTGCCTTTACTGTTCTGCCTTTACTGTTCCATTTCCGTTATTCCATCTCCAACACTATATTCATGAACGATTGTACAAGTGATCAACTGTTCATATATGAAGCTAAAAATATACTCCTTGGGAAGCTCTTATTTCCTTCGATGGGTTTCCCACGCTTCCCTTTATCGGAAGCAGCTTGTTGTTATCCCTGCTTCTGCAGCAAATCTTCCCTTATTTCTCGTTCGTATGGGTCAGCCCCTTATCCAGTATCTGCTTTACGTGCTCATCATCCAGGGAATAATAGACCACCTTTCCATCCCTCCGGTTCTTCACCAGATCCGCCTGTTTTAAAATACGAAGCTGATGGGAAATGGCGGACTGCGTCATACCCAGCAGATTGGCTATATCACAGACACACATTTCCGATTCGTCCAAAGCCCATAGAATGCGAATCCTGGTGGTATCACCAAATACCTTGAACAACTCCGCCAGATCATACAGAGTCTCCTCCTGAGGCATTTTGCCTTTTACCCGGTTTACCACATCTTTATGGATGACAACCGTATCACACTTTTCTATGGGAGGATAATCCCTGGCCAATTCATCACCTTCTTTGCCTTTCGTTGTTCCCTGCGCCTTTTATTGCTCTCTGCGTCTTTTGCTGTCCTCTGCCCTCCGTATCTGTATCAGCCGGCAGGTAGTCCAGCCATTTACTGGGCTCCTCATCCTGTTGGCTGATTACATGAACAACTGTTCATCTTTCTACAATGATTATAATCTCTGTATACTCGTCTGTCAATCCATTTACAAAATTTTTATTATTCAAGCATAAAAGACAAGGTTCGCATCATATAGAAAAGCTTTTCACATTTTACATGTAACGCAGCACACACATCAGGGATCTTGGGATTTGAACTGGGGTTCCTGACATCAATACCGTGAGATGACGCTTCAAATGTAATGATAGTATACCCGTGTACTAAAGCTGTCGCAATAAGCCATGCATCTGCCACATCTCCCTGCGACCATTCTTGCAATGCCCTTGCACTATAAGACTCTGATGTCTGAATATATCTCAATACTTCAGAATACTTGTCCAGAATATCTTTCTCTCTATGATCAATCAGATTCGGAATCCTGATACTTTTTATCCATTCGCTGAGTAAATCATTACCTTTTTCTACCTCCTTCTTTACCATATCCAATATGACAACCGATCCATCTTCAACTGCAGATTCCAATTGGTACCAAAATTTAGGCGCAAAATCAAAAGGATAATAGCTTTGATAAGGAGTCATGAGCGTATTTGCATCAATCAAAAATATTTCCTGATCGCTTTTCATCACTCTACACCCCTTATTTTTATAAGTAAATTAGAAAATGTTTTGCGGTTTGTATGAGTAAGACGAAATGCCTCAGAGTACAATGTTTTGCCTTCCTGAATGCTTCCGGCTATGGCGTCCAGAAAACGTTCGTCCATTCGGCTGGCCGCTGTGTTATAGTAATTGCCACCGGATTCCTCTTCTTTCCTTTTACCCTGTAATTGATCAAAATGCCGGATGGCATCCCGGGCAATTTCTTTATATTCCTGAATGCCAATATAGTCGTTCGTAAGAGCTTTCCTGGCGATCACCGTTCTCCCGCATCTAAAGTAGGCGGCAATGGAAGCAATTATCTTCTCATGATCATAATGGAACTTCTCCCTCCATTGTTGGATAAAAGTATTATGTGGTACAAGAATCTCTGCAGCGATTGCATTGCAAAGAACCTCCACATTGTCAATTCCTGTCGCATAACTGTACCGATCATTGAAAAAGTTATCCCTGCCAAGCCAAACATGAGCCATCTCATGCACCAGGGAAAATAACATTCCATTCGAAGAATCGTTTCTGTTGATGAAAATAAGCGGAGCATAAGAATCAAGCAAAGTAAATGCCCGAAATTCTTCAATATCCAATTTTCGTTGCGTATTGTTTCCCACAATGCCATTCATAAAAACAAGAATACCCAGTGCCTGTGCCTGTGTACGTATTCTTTTAAAAGAATCACTGGCATCTTTACTTTTTCGAAACCAATCCACGTTCAAGCCCATGTCGTGCCGCATCTGCGTCGCAATTTCCCCGGGAACCGAATGATCCCTTTGAGAGCCAACAAAGTCCAGCCTTGCTTCTTCCGATGTAATCAGATAATTCCTCATCCAGTCCTGTATGTTTTCCATATCATGAATTGTCTCAATTAAATCCCGACTCGGATTCTGTAATTTGAGACTATCTATTGTCCGATATTTAAGAAGAGGAAGATCTTCCACGGGAGGAGTTCTTAAAAAAAAGTAACCTAATGGTACATGTGTTGCCCTACTGAACTTTTCCAGTTGATTGAAAGTAGGCTTTTTCTTTCCAGCCTTCCAGTTTTCAAAATTGTCCAGCAAAGAGGAGCTGATTTTATCAGTCTGTACATAGCGCTCTACCCAATCCATTATGACTGGCTCAACATCCACTTCGGTTTTCATAAATCTCCCTCCTTTCCAATGTCTTTTCATAATCTTTTCCCTGAACTTCTGCATTTATTATATCAAAGCTGTTGAAGATAGCAAAGCCAATTCTGAATCATGGCCTTCTCTTATATTTGGAATGTCAATGTGACATGTCCATAACTTATTTATGATACGGCTCTCCATTTATGATACGGAATGCCCGGTAGATCTGCTCCAGTGCAATCAGACGCATCAGCTGATGGGGAAATGTGAACCGGGAAAAGGACAAGAGCAGATCTGCCTGCCGGAGAATGGACGGGTCCAGTCCCAGAGATCCGCCTATGACAAAGTCCAGGCGGCTTCGTCCCGCCAGACCATATTGACGGATGGTTTCCGCAAACTGCCCGGAAGTCATGGATTTGCCTTCCACAGCCAGCACTATGGTTACGGCGTCTTCCCTGAGAAATCTATGAAGCCGGGCGCCTTCCTTTTTCTTTACCGCAGCCATTTCAGCCGGTGACAAGCTCTCAGGAGCCCGCTCATCCGCCACTTCCGTGATCTTCATCTTTGCATAGCGCTGAAGACGCTTGAGATATTCCGATATCCCCCGGGCAAAATACGCCTCTTTTATTTTCCCGACGCAAAGAATCTGTATATCCATCATAAGGCCGGCAGGGGGTGGATCATTTCCACAACCTGAAATGCCAGGAGAATCAGTATAATGACAGCTGCCAGAATTGCCGGAAAAAGCTGAAGGAACCTGCGGCTGGGCGCATGGTTGGGATCAGCAGGCAAAACCTCCTGCTTTCCCTCGGTGATCCGGTAAAATCCGATCAGGCAGCCAAGAAACAGGACAAATGAGATGATTCCTATTACTCCCCACGCGACAACCATCATCTTCAATGTTTCCGGAGGGATATTCGTCAGGTCCGCCATGCCTTCCACGGGAAAATGCCTGGATATCATGCCGGACAGATAGGTGATCGCGACAGCAATGATATTGTTTGTGAAATGGTAAATGGCGCCGGCAAAAAGGGAATCCGCCCGGTAGGTAAGAAAGCAAAGCAGCACACCCATGAGAAGAATGGACGGTACGGAGGCGATGTCCAGGTGCAGGAGGGCAAACAGAATGCCGGTCAGTAAAATGGAAGCTGTTTTCCCGAATCTTTCATACCCCCTCTGGATGGTGCCCCGGAACAGGAACTCCTCCAACAGGGCAGGAATGCCGGCGATCACAATAATCGCCGCTAAAAAATCCGATCCCGACTCAATGGACGGAAGCTGCTGAGTCGGCGGTGTACCAAAACGGCTCAGGAACAAAGTCCATAGCAGATTGATAAAGACAATCACGCCGTATCCGAAAAATGCCATCCCAATGCACAGCAAAGCTTCCGAAACCCGGATTTTATTCCATCGCACCGCTTTTCGAATATCCATCCGATGGATGGTCAGATAAAGAAACGGCGGGAGACCTATGGTAGCGATCTGAACAAGAAGCATATAAATATAATAAAAATGTCCGGCCGGCCGAATCCGTTGAGACACAATGGAATTCAGCATCATCAGCAACAGGACAAGCAGATACAGGATACTGCCTGCCAAAGGAGTTGGGGTTCTTCTCCCCTCTTCTTCCAATCGTGCTGGCTCCGTTTTATTGTCCAATGAAACTCCTCCCTTCCCTCAGTACTATCATAACTATCATATAGTATGAGTGGCAGCAAGTAAATAGTCAGACATTGATTTTTGACAGAAAAGGCCTCCGGCAGTTGTTTTTTGGATCGTACTGCCGGAGGATCCCCAGGAAGCTTTTTTATTGATAAGCAAAACTAAGTAAAACTAAGCGAGACTAAGCGAAACAAATGGCCAGTCCGCTCCTCAGGAGCCTTTCCTTTCGGGAATCATTCCGTCGCCGGGGAAACAGGGCGCTGTTTCAGTGTCATGTGGACGTTCTTCTGTTTTCCGCCTCTTATGACAACAACTTCGATGGTATCCCCGATCCGGTTGGAATAAACGGCTGTCCGGAGTTCCAACATCCTGGTGACCGGCTGACCATCCACCCGGGTCAGGATATCGTCCACCCGGATACCGCTTTGATACGCCGGCCCTCTTGGATCCAGATCCACGATATATACTCCATCGGCCAGACTGTCGTCCTGTTTGTAGTAATGGGCAATGTCCTTATCATAGCCGACGATTCCAATATAGGGAGTAGTAAATTCACCGTCCTCCATAAAATGTTTTACAATGGGTTTGGCCACGTCAATGGGAATGGCAAATCCAATTCCTTCCGCGCTGACCACTTTTACCGTGTTGATCCCCACAATCTGTCCCCGGGCATTGACCAGGGGTCCGCCGCTGTTGCCGGGATTGATGGATGCGTCCGTCTGTATTAAATCCTCCATGAAGTTCTGGCCCTTTTCGGTCCCCACCTGCACCGTGCGATCGAGAGCACTGATAATCCCCGCCGTAGTGGTGTGCTGAAACTGAAGGCCCAGTGGAGTCCCAATGGCAATGGCGACTTCGCCGACGACCAGCTTTTCGCTGTTGCCCAGCTCCGCGGCCGGAAGGCCGGAAGCACGGACTTTCACCACAGCCAGATCCAGGGTGGGATCCGTCCAAAGTACTTTTCCGTTCAGCTCATCCCCGTTTTGCAGGATGACGACAAGGTTTTGCACACTGGCTCCCGCTACATGATCATTGGTCAGAATGTATCCGTCGGCACTGACAATCAGGCCTGATCCAACCCCTTCCACGGTTTCCAACCTTCCCAGGCCCTTATTCCGCTGGATATGCGTCGCCGATATTCCCACCACGGACGGCCTTACCTTTGCCGCGGCCTTTGCCACTGCCCCGGATGCAACAGGGTCCCCGGAAGATTGCGACTCTTCCACGGAATCGGAAGACCGGGGCTGCGTATACTCATAGATTTTTCCGGAATTTCCCAAAGTGCCGGGACGCCGGGAAACGCTGCAGGAAGGTAAAAAAAATATTGAAAATACAATTATGCTTAAACAGAATTTTCTGTGCAAGTCTTTCCCTCCAGAATACTGTCAGAACCTGCTTTGGATTCCGGAGTGACACAGGACACAGAATTCCTTTCAAATCATCTGATATGATAGAAATTGCTGGCTCTGTCCCGATATGTCATATCCACCAAAATATCCCGGCCCACCCGTACACCGTTGGATTCCAAAATATCCGTCACGGTCTGATACGCCAGCTGGGGATAATTGTTCTGCTTGCTTAAATGGGCCAGCAGAACATGGGTCACGCTTCCCTTGATCAGCTCCAGTAAGGTTTTACCGGAATCTTCATTGGAAAGATGTCCTTTTCTGCCCAGGATCCTCTTCTTCAGATACACGGGATACGGTCCGGCTTTTAGCATATCCAGATCGTGATTGGCCTCAAGAATCACCAAATCCGAGTCCATAACAGTTTTTATAATTTTACTGTTAGTGTGCCCCAAATCGGTGGCGATACTAATTTTTTTGTTTTGAAAGCAGAAGTTGAAGCCGACCGGATCTGCTGCGTCATGAGGGATCTCATAAGGCTGGACATTGATGTCGTCAATATAAAAATCCATATTATTGTCAAACACCCTGCGATTATTCGGAGCCACTCTTCCGATTTTGGCGTCCATGGCTTCCCAGGTACCTTCATTGGCATAAATGGGAAGATTGAATTTCCGGGACAAAACCCCGGCCCCCCTGATATGATCCGAATGCTCATGGGTAATCAGAATTCCCGTTAGATCCCTGCCGTCAATGCCGACCTGTTTCAGCCCGGCAACAATGTTCCTGCCCGGCAGCCCTGCATCCACCAGGATATGTGTCTTTTCTGCACCGATATAGGTGGAATTTCCGCTGCTTCCGCTGAAAAGCGAACAAACCCTGAAATCCATTGACGACCCCCCGTTTGTTTCTCTCTGGAACAGATTATATCACACCAGGGCAAACCGCTTCAATCAAAGAAACAACAAAGAAATAAATTTTAATTTTCCGGGAGAATTCTCGCATGAAATAATCATGATATAATAAACAGCAAAGAAACAGATTTAATTTTTCGGGAGGATTCCCCCATGAAATAATCATGATATAATCATGATATAATAAATCATGGTGTTCCCAAACCAATCATTTGGGTAATTATAAGTATTTAAACTTTACATGAGGAGGCCTGCATATGGATTATGGACAAAAAGCATTGTCCCTTCACGAAAAGGCAAAGGGAAAAATCGCCATACAGTCAAAGGTACCAGTGAACAACCGGGATGATCTAAGCACAGCCTATACCCCCGGTGTGGCAGAGCCCTGCCGGAGAATCCATCAGAATCCGGAAGATGTATATCGTTATACGGCACGCGGCAATATGGTGGCTGTGGTATCCGACGGATCCGCCGTATTGGGGCTGGGAAACATCGGTCCTCTGGCCGCCATGCCCGTCATGGAGGGAAAATCCATCCTGTTCAAGGAATTTGCCGGTGTGGATGCTTTCCCGATTTGTCTGAATACCCAGAATGTGGATGAGATCGTCCGCACAGTGGAAAATATTTCGCCTTCTTTCGGAGGCATCAATCTGGAGGATATTGGGGCGCCCCGATGCTATGAAGTGGAGAGACGCCTGAAAGAATCACTGGACATCCCGGTCTTCCATGATGATCAGCATGGAACGGCAGTGGTATGCAGTGCGGCATTGATCAATGCCCTGAAGATCACGGGAAAGAAATTTGACGAAATCAAAGTGGTAATCAATGGGATCGGCTCCGCCGGCTCTGCTGTTGCCAGGCTGCTGCTTCAGCTGGGTGTAAAATCCATGACACTATGCGGCCGCAAGGGAATTCTTTTTCCGGGGGATCCCAAAAATGATTTCATGAAAGAAAAACTGGCAGGCATCACCAACCCACAGGGAAGAAAGGGTGATCTGGCTGCAGCTATGGAAAATTCGGATGTATTTATCGGCGTATCCGCACCAAATATCGTTTCTCCGGAAATGATCCGTTCCATGAATCCGGATTCCATTGTACTGGCGATGGCCAATCCGGTTCCAGAGATTGATCCGGATGAGGCAAAGAAAGCCGGCGCCCGGATTGTTGGCACCGGACGGTCGGATTATTCCAATCAGGTCAACAATGTACTGGCCTTTCCCGGCATCTTTCGCGGAGCACTGGATGTGCGGGCATCCGATATCAACGAAGAAATGAAGATGGCAGCGGCTTATGCCATTGCATCCGCCGTTCCGGAAGAGAAACGAAACGAAGACAATATCCTGCCGTCCCCATTTGATAAGAATGTGCCGCTGGCTGTTGCGGCAGCCGTTGCACAGGCTGCGCGAAAAAGCGGGGTAGCCCGGGCGTAATGCTCGCTCCATGGAGCAGGAAACAGAGCGGGCCAGGAAGCAATGGAAACGACAGGCAACAAGAGAAGACAGGCAACAAAAGACAACAAGAGATGATCAGGGAAAGGAAACTCATGAAGGAAATCACTGCAGAAACAATTTCCGGCGCTGTGGAAAAGCTGTGTGTGGAGGCATGCTGCCACCTGGGCGAGGATGTGAAAAGCTTGCTGAGGCAGGCCCGGGAGAAGGAGGAATCTCCCTTTGGCATGCAGATCCTGGATCAGCTGCTCCGGAATATCGATACGGCCGAGACAGAGCATCTGCCGGTCTGTCAGGATACCGGCATGGCGGTCATATTTCTTGAAATCGGTCAGGATGTGCATATCACCGGAGGCGGCCTGACGGATGCCGTCAACGAAGGAGTGCGCCGCGGATATCAAAAAGGATATCTCCGCAAATCTGTCCTCACCCCGCTGAAAAGAGAGAACACCGGCGACAATACTCCGGCAGTGCTTCATACGGAGATCACCGAGGGGGACCGGATGAAAATCACCGTGGCTCCCAAAGGATTCGGCAGTGAAAATATGAGCCGGATCGGCATGCTGAAACCTTCCGATGGAATCGAGGGTGTCAAAAAATTTGTGCTGGATACAATGATCCGGGCAGGCGCCAACCCATGCCCTCCCGTAATCCTGGGAGTGGGGATCGGCGGCACGATGGAAAAGGCGGCGTATCTCTCCAAAAAAGCCCTGTTGAGGAAGGCGGGAGCCCCCAACCCGGATCCGGATCTGGCTGCCCTGGAACAGGAACTGCTTGCGTCTGTCAATAAAACGGGGATCGGTCCCCAGGGCCTGGGCGGAAGGACCACCGCCCTGGCCGTTTCTGTGGAAACCTTTCCTACCCATCTTGCCGCACTTCCTGTGGCAGTCAATATTCAATGCCATGTGGCACGGCATGCCGAAGCGGTGCTATAGTGCTTCTGCAGTGCTTCTGTAGTGCTTGCGCAATGCTTCTGTAGTGCTTCTGCAGCGGTTTTTCTGTAAGCAATAGCATGTCCGGCGGCGCGGGCGGGTATATAAGCGAAGCGGAAGCTACAATAGAGACTACAATATAAAAGATAAGAACAAAAAATATATATAGAACAGAAAGCAGTATAAGCGAAGCTGAAGCTACAATATAAAAGATAAAAGCAAAAAATATATATAGCACAGAAAGCAGTATAAAAGAAGATGTAATAACGGCGAAAGGCGCAGGGCGCAAGGATAGGCGGAAAAATGGAACAGCAGGAAAAATAACCGTGAGGAAGGACAGCGCATGGTACAGCAGAAAAGCACAGGACAAAGGAATCAACAGAAAAGCACAGAGCAAAAGAATCAGCAGAAAAGCACAGAACAAAGGAATCAGCAGAAAAGCACAGAGCAAAGGAATCAACAGAAAAGCACAGAGCAAAAGAATCAGCAGAAAAGCATGCAACGGGAGTGGAAGCTCACCGTACCTGCTTCTCCGGAGGAAATATCCCTTTTGAAGGCAGGAGACGCTGTAAGCCTGTCGGGATGCATCCTGACCGGCAGGGACGCCGCCCATAAACGGATGACGGAATACCTGGACAAGGGAATTGCACTGCCCTTTGACATAAAGGATCAGGGAATCTATTATACCGGGCCATGTCCTGCCGCTCCGGGAAAAATCATCGGTTCCTGCGGTCCAACCACCAGTTCCCGGATGGACCGTTACACGCCCCGGCTGCTGGATCTGGGATTGAAAATCATGATCGGCAAAGGTCAGCGCAGTCCGGAAGTCATCGACGCCATGGTCCGGAACGGGGCAGTTTATCTGGCTGCCGTCGGGGGAGCCGGCGCCCTGATTGCCCAATGCGTCAAAAAGGCACAGGTAATTGCTTTTGAGGATCTGGGACCGGAGGCCGTATACCGGCTGGAAGTGAAAAACTTTCCCCTGACTGTCGCCATTGATGCACGGGGGAACAATCTATACGACATCGGACCCCGTCAATACCGGCAGCTGTGATCAGGATTTTCTCATCGCGATCAATTCCCTGAATTCCGCATCCAAAGCCTGATATTCCGGTGTACCGGACTTTTCCGCACTGAGCTTTCCCAGCACGGCAGTGATCCGGTTTTCCAGGAGCATTCTTTCTTCGTCCGAAGAACGTATTGATTCGACCCGTTTCCCGGGCCGATTTTGCTTTTTGGCCTTCTGTTCCTTTTGATGGAATCCGGAACTCCCCGTCCTTTTCAGATATTCCTCCACTCCATACTCCACCCGCCGAATGCGACCGTCTTCAAACACCAGCAGCTTGTCACAGACCTTATCCAGCATATATCGGTCATGGGTAATGAGCAGAATCGTACCTTCATACTGATCCAGTGTCTCCTCCAGCTGCTCCCTCGCATGTAGATCCAGATGGTTGGTCGGTTCATCCAATATCAGAAGATCATCTTTCCCCAGGACCAGCGCTGCCAGTTTCAGCCTGGTTCGCTCCCCCAGGCTCAGACTCTTCAGCGGTTCCCTCAGCATCCCTTCATCAAAGCCCAGATTGGACAGCATGGTACGTATTTTCCCCTGCTCCCTGCGGTTTGGCGCAGGAAACAAATCCATGGCGGTCTTTGAGTTCTCCAGATCCAGAACGTCCTGGCTCATGTAACCGATGGAAACAGAAGGAGAGACAAACAGGGTTCCCTCTATGGGCTCCTGTCCGATAATGGCCTTTACCAGTGTCGTTTTGCCGCACCCATTGGGGCCGAACAGCCCCACTTTCTCACCACGCAGCACAGTAAAGCTGCTTTCCCGAAACAGCACCCGGTTTCCAAATCTTTTTTGAATATTGGATGCCTCCATCACCCTTTTTCCATGCTTTTCCGAACCGTTCAGGGCAAAGGAAACCTGAAACTCCCCCTTCGGTTTTGAGATGCCTTCCGTTCTCAGTTTCTCCAGCCGCTTTGTCCTGGACTTTACCTGCCGGTCCATCTTCTTTGCCTTGGCCCGGAAAAACTCCTTTGTACCAAATTTATTGCCGCTTTTTGCCCCCTTTTTTGTGGAATCCCTGTGAGCCTTGTCAAACCATTGTCTCAACTGCCGGATTTCCGAATCCAGCTTTTCCTTCCGCTTCTCCTGCACCTCATAGGCATGCAGCTGATCTTCATATCGCTTACGCTTCTCTTCCCTGTAAAATGAATAGTTTCCATGATATTCACAAAGAGCGCCGTCTTCCACCTCCAGAATGCGGTTTACCGTCCGATCCAGAAAATAGCGGTCATGGGAAATGACCAATATCGTGCCCGGGTACCCCGTCAGCTCGCCCACCAGCCATTCCACCCCCTGAAAATCCAGGTGGTTGGTGGGCTCATCCAGGATCAGCAGATCAGGCTGAGCTGACCATATCTGTGCCAGCGCAAGCTTGGTTCTTTCCCCGCCGCTCAGATTGGCGAACCGCTCTTCCTCCCATCGGGATACCTTTTCTGTGCCCAGCTCACCGGCAATATGAAGGAATTCCTGCATCTGCACAGGGTCTTCCTGACCGGAATGAAAGCCATGCAGAATATCCGAGGTATAATAAACAGACTGGCGCAGATATCCCATCCGAATATCTTTACGGTGCCGGATGATCTCTCCTCCATCCGGCTTACATTCCCCATACAGGATATTGGCAAGAGTGGTCTTGCCTGCCCCGTTTTTCCCTACAAGACCCACATGCTCCCCTTCCTCCAAATCCAGACTGACCGATTTCAGCACTTCATGGGTTCCAAATTCTTTTTTGATATTATGACACTGCAGCAGCAATCCGATCCTCTCCTTTGCTCAATGGATTTACGGAAATGCGGCAATGAGCCGCCAGGTATCCGTGTTCATTGTTTCAACAGAACTTTCTCAACGTTTTATACCGTCCGGCTTGAGAATCACGCGCTTTTGGCCCAATCCAAAGCCAGTCTTTCCGGGTATAAAAAAAAGGCTGCTGAGAAACAAAATCCCACTGCAGTCTCTTCGTCTTTCATCATGCAGAATCTAAATACACCGTATGATGTATTATGATTACTGTCCCCGCATTACAATTGATTTCCTGGTCATGACATTACAATAATTTTCCATCATGGCATTCCAATTGATTTTCCATCATGCAGGAAAGAGAAGATCCAGATAAAATGGCAGGAAACCAAATCTGAGAAAAAAATCAGATCAGAGCCATCCTGCTTTTTCAAGCGGAAAAAGGTCCCTCAGTTTTTGGCAAACATACAAAACAAGTCTGTATGAACTTTTTACCGATTCCGTTACCGGACTGAGAAACAAATCCGCATTTCGTGCTCCTTTCGACTCTTCGTTTAACTTTCGCTGACTACCCTTTACTGACCAAATTGGATCGGCGGATAAAACCGACCTCCAAAAGCAATTCCTCCTAAGGCAATCCCTCCAAAGGCAATCCTTTCAAACCGTCCTGACTTTCCTTACTTCCTTCAACAGGCTTTCTCCGTCTGCCAGCCTCCGAATATCGGCTCCCAGACTGTTCAGCTTGCCTTCGATGTTTTCATACCCCCGGTCAATATAGTGGATATGATCAACCTCGGTGACGCCTTCTGCAGCCAGGCCTGCAATGATCAATGCCGCCCCCGCTCTCAGATCGGATGCGGATACCGGCGCCCCGGTCAGCTTTTTTACGCCTTCAAAGATGGCGACACGATCCTCCACCTTGATATTTGCTCCCATTTTGCGCAGCTCCTCCACATGACGGAACCGATGATCAAACAGGCTCTCGTTTATGACGCTGGTTCCTTTGGCAATGCTGCACAGTACAGACATGGGCTGCTGCAAATCCGTCGGAAATCCGGGATAAGGAAGCGTTTTGATGTTCACCTTCCTGGGCTTGCGTGTCCCCCGGACCCGGACAAAATCGTCCCCTTCCGTAACGTCCTCGCCCATTTCCAACAGCTTTGCAGAAATGGACTCCAGATGCTTCGGAATGACTCCGGATACCACCACATCTCCCGCAGTGGCCGCTGCCGCTATCATAAACGTACCGGCTTCAATCTGATCAGGGATAATGGTATACTCACAGCCATTCAGCTGTTTCACTCCATTGATGCGGATCACATCCGTACCGGCGCCTTTTACATTTCCGCCCATCGCATTGAGGAAATTGGCCACATCCACCACATGAGGCTCCTTTGCCGCGTTGGAAATGATGGTCTGTCCCTTTGCCTTTACAGCAGCCAGCATAATGTTGATGGTGGCCCCTACGCTGACTACGTCCATATAGATCTCATTGCCCACGAGACGGTCTGCTTTGGCCCGGATCACGCCATGTTCAACATCAACCTTCGCACCAAGAGCTTCCAGCCCCTTGATGTGCTGATCAATGGGACGCGCCCCGATTTCACAGCCTCCGGGAAACGGTACCTCCGCCTTTCCAAACCTTCCAAGAAGGACACCCAGCAGATAATAGGAAGCGCGCAGACACTTTACCATTTGAACCGGAGCTTTATGAAGCTTTAACGCCGTTCCGTCAATCACCACCCTGCCGGATTGGCTCAGATTTACCCTGGCCCCCAGTTCAGAAAGAATATCTGCCAGTATAATAACGTCGTCAATATAAGGTAAATTATCTATTACACAAGGCCCGTCCGCCAATAAAGCCGCAGGCATTATGGCTACAGCCGCATTTTTCGCTCCTCCAATGGATACGGTGCCGGTAAGCCGTTTTCCACCGATGATATGAAATTTCTCCAACACACGCCCCAGCCGGACAGCAAAGGGCTTCACCTCCTGAAACTATTCTTTTGTATTCCAAGTTTATCCGGAATGTCTTATATCCATGCATGGCACCAGCCCTTTCCCGGATGCCACGCTCCTCCGGTTCCTGATATCGGCCACGGATTGGATACCGAAAACATCGCCGAGAGCCCTTTTAAAATCCTGTCCGCTCCCCAGCCTGTGCAGGAACTCCATATAGGAATCCTTGCCATACTTCTCCACCAGGCCCTTTACCAGCAGAAAAGACTGCCGATAGGCCTTCTGATCATCCAAAGCATGAAAGCGGTAAGTCAGGTCCTCCATGGTATAATCCGGTTCCTCGGGTAATCCGCTGCCCCACTCATAATCCAGTAATGCATATTCCATATAAAGCGCACTGCCCTCTGTAAACCACAGAGGATAATTCCCCCTGCAAATCCCGTCCATTGCCAAATGGGCCAGCTCATGGACAAAAACATTGATCACGGAATCCGGATCCTGATTCATTCCCAGCAGGCTGTCCGGAGACAGCAGATTGATCATGCCGCCTGCATAGGCACCAGTCGCAGATTGCCCGTGGGGAATCCGCAGAACGCCTTTCAAGTCATCTTCCCGGGAAAATATTATAATATCAATGGGATCCGAAGGCTGATACCCAAAATAGTCCAGCACTTTCGATCCCCAGGCAGCTGCAATGGCTTTAACCCGATTGGCGGCTTCCCTGTCTCCCGCCTTGTAGTGGATCACAAACCGGCCATCCTCCAACTGTTTGTAGTCCTCCGTACCGTCGGAAATACGCCGGCTCTCCACATACGTCATAACCGGGTGTACACCGGTATACAAAATGCCTTTATACCGCACCAGCAGCATTACACCTGCCAAAACAAGCAGTAAACCGATATTCCACCATTTTCTGTTTGACCTCACAGCCATACCCCCCTTTACAGGGATATAAGACACAATTTATTATAACATCTCTGCCCGGAAAATCGAACAGGTAAATGATGGATTATTGATGGATTTTAACGATCCTTTTCAGTATATCAGCAACATGCCAAAAAATCAATTGTGCTATAAAAAAAAGCCCGCAGTGTCGATATTCTGCGGGCTTTTGGGTATCCTGACAGGTATGCCTGGTACCGGCAACAGGACTTTGCCGGAATCCGTTTCTGAAAGATTATTCATGCTCTTCATCATAGAGCCATTTGTTGAAATTCCTTTCCCAGTCTCGGCCCGTTACCTGACGAAACGTATGGATCATATCTTCCTTATCCACGTTACGGAATTGATACTTCCTGCAGTATTCCTGAAGCGTCTGAAGAAAGGTCGCCCTTCCCATCTTCCTTTGAATATCATGAAACATCATCGCCCCTTTGCCATATACCAGCAGGTCATAAAGCGTCCCATCGGAAAACTCATAGGAAGGGCGGTGAATGGTCTCATCCACCTTCGCTGATTTTATGTAATAGGGAAGATAGCTGTACTTCCCTTCCCCCATTGTGCTGTGATAAACCTTTTTTTCCTGATTTGCCCCATAGCGGTTTCCATAATACAGCACGGTGGAATACTCCGTCAGCCCCTCATCCATCCAGGCATCCCGGACCTCATTATTCCCCACCAGGCCGTACCACCACTGGTGAGCGGTTTCATGAGCGGTAACCAGCTCCAGGGAATCCGTTTCTCCCGGAGCATACAAACTGTGATCCATCATAATCAGATTCGGATATTCCATCCCGCCGATAAAAAAGTCAGCCTCCACTACGGAAAAATGGCGATAAGGGTATTTCCCAAAGGATTGATTATAGAATTTCATGGCAGACGCCGCATAATCCAGAGCCCTTTCCCCGGTTTCCTCCGTGTAGTAATAAGAAGTCACAGTGGCAGGGCCCACCCTGCGGGATGCCGTCTGAAAGTCCTTGCTGGCAATCCACGCAAAGTCCCGGACAGCCGGCGCATGAAACTGCCAGACCGTATTTCCGTCTCTCCCGTCTTTCTTTTTGCACTCGCCGGTGGCAGCAAGAACATAGTCCGATGGCGCTTTTATGGCAACTTCATAATTGGCCGTATCGCTGTAAAAGGGATCCCCTATGGCATAATACCGGTCAAGGTTCCATCCGTTTTTATCATGAACGCAGGCAATGGGGTACCAGTTTGCTGCCTTATAGGTATGATCCCCATAGCCAAATCGCCCGAAACAGTTCGGCATCCAGACCTGGTAGTGCATCTCAATGGATAGGGCCTCCCCCGGCTTCAGACTTCTTTTCAGAATCAGCATCAACAGATCCTCACTGTATCCGCCGATGGTAAAATCCGCTTCCTTTCCATTGATCCGAATGGTATCCATATCCAGGGATCCGGGAGAAAAGCCGTTAGGATAAGCGCGCATCATGTCCCTTTCCTCAAACACGGGTTTTTCCTCACTGCGGTAAGCATTGGGATAAAGATGAAAATAAAGCCGTGTCAGCTCCTGTCCGGAACGGTTCCGATATTCTACCTTCTGCCTGCACGCAAGAGTTTTCCGTGCCGGATCGAAGACAGCCGATATCTCATATTGACTCAGATCCCGGGATGCCTTGGCAAGCACCGAATTTGCCTCCAGCCGGCTTTTCCACCCCAGCGCGTCGGTAAAAAACAGCCCGGCGAGCAGACAAAACGCAGTCAACAGGCCAATAAACAGATATCTCCATTTCCGGTTTCCCCAGATCTCCATAAAAGCGATCCCGCCTTCCTTTTTTCACTGAAATCCCGTCGGTATCCATTTATATGCGGCCGTATTCTGCGATTATGAAAAAAAGACCCCCCTGAGGAGATCTTATGCATGACTTCAAAAGACGCGTTACTTCAAATACACGTTACTTCAAAAAGATGTGCCACTTTAAAAAACGCACTACTTCAAAAGACACGTTACTTCAAAGGACATGTTACTTCAAAAGACATGTTACTTTAAAAATGAGCTACTTCAAAAGATCAGAAACCTCTTTTCGGTTCTCCGCACTGCCGAAAATCTGCCTGGCCTCCTCTTCCGTATATTCCGGTACGCCCTTCAGCCCGGCTTTTGCCTTTATAATCCGCATCACAGAAGCATTCAGCCGCTCTTCCGTGATCCGGCCGGATGCCACGGCTCCCTTCAGCGCTTCCAACACATCCGTCTGCATTTCCTGCCCAAATCCTATGGCAAACAGATCCACTCCGGCCAGCATTGACGCCACAACGGCTTCTTTCCTTTCCTCTCCCTGAGGATAGCCTTTCATATCAATGGCATCGGTAATCACCACTCCCTGATAACCCATTCTGTCCCGCAGCTGTTCCTGTACGAAAACAGACGACATGCTGGCCGGCTTTCCGGACGGATCGATATTGGGATAGGACAGGTGTCCCACCATAATCATGTCCACACCGGCATCAATCATTGCCTGAAACGGAACCGCATCCTTCTGCTTCCATTCCTCCAGGGAAGCCGGAATCACCGGCATGTCCTTGTGGGAATCCACCACCGTACCGCCGTGTCCGGGAAAGTGCTTCGCGCAGCCCTGAACGCCGGTCTCTTTCAGCCCTTCCAAAAAAGCCAGTGCCTGATCGGATACCTTCTCCGGAGTACGCCCGTAGGAACGGTCCAGCATAAATTTGTTCTCCGAATTGTCCACCACATCCACCACGGGAGCAAAATCCAGATTTGCGCCTGCCGCCGCCAGTTCCTTTCCAATCACCTTTCCCGTAGCCTTTGTCAGCTGGGTATCTTCATGACGGCCCACCTCACGGGCGCCGGGAATCGGGGTTTTCCCTTCCGGAAGACGGGTTACCGTGCCGCCTTCCTCATCCATGGCGATCCAAAGCGGAAGCGGATTTCCCTCATTATATCCCTTCCACTGCCTTGTCAGTTGATACAATTGCTGAAAGCTTTTAAAATTATCCCGGAACAATACCACGCCGCCGACCTTATGATCCCGGATCATCTGCGATGCTTCCTCATTGTTCCGGCATCCCACCACCAGCAGCTGACCGATCTTCTCATCCGGGGTCATGGACTCCAGAATCTTTCGATAGGGAAGGTCCGGATCCTCTGACGGAAGAGGCTTTTTTGACGGGGAAGTGCCGTTCCCGCGAGTCGAGTCCGCCGGTTGACCCGATCCGGCCGGCGATTCCGTTTCTTCCTGCGAGGGGGGGTCGTCCCGCCCCATCTGCAGACTGCAGGAGGACAGCAATACACACACCAACAGGAGGCAAACCCCGCTTTGGCCAAAAGAACCCATTGCGAAATGCTTTTTATTCAATTCAATCCACTCCATTTCATACCATCTGTTTTTCTTCCATTATCTTTTTATTCTGATCTTCCCGTTCTTATCTTCTTATTCTCATCTTCTCATTCTTATCCTTCTATTTATCCTTCTATTCTTATCTTTCTATTCTGATCTTCTTATTCTCATCTTCCCATTCTTATCCTTCTATTTATCTTTCCATTCTGATCTTCTTATTCTCATCTTCTCATTCTTATCCTTCTATTTATCCTTCTATTCTTATCTTTCTATTCTGCCGCCTGTGTCAAAATTCTATTACCTTTTCCCTAAAATAAAGGAATAAAGTGCCACAAAGATAGTATTCCTGCAGTTTTCTGCCTTGAACCAGTTTCCGTATCAATTGAAATTTCCAAATTGAGATTTCCAAATTGAAATATCCAATTGACACTATATATAGTGTATTGTATTATATAAGCAACAACATATAGGGCATTATGGTGCCGAACCCTGGAAGACATTGCTGCTATTGCTGCATTGTATTCTACAATGTATTCTGCATTGCCGGATGGATCGCGTGTTCCTGCGTTGGATGGATTGCATGCGGTTTTCCGGGTAAGGTGAAAAGGGAAGCAGGTGAAACTCCTGCACGGTCCCGCCGCTGTATCGGGGAGATTTTTCAGCAGTCCACTGGCTTTTGCCGGGAAGGGGTTGAAAAATTCAGGATCCGGAGTCAGAAGACCTGCCATATTGCCACACCGGAACTCTACGGACGATAGGGGGTGTGACCAGGGACAGGTATATCAACTGCCATATATTCAGCATTGCCGTGCTTTTTCCCTTCCGCCTCCGCAATTTCCGCGAGGCTTTTGTTTTACATAGAATCGCTCAATCACCATCCTTTTTTGCTTTCTGCCAGGCAGAAGTCAGGAGTTCCGAAAAAAAGGAAGAAAAGAAAGGTAGGATGCAAAGTGATCACAAAGATAAGGAAAAGGGACGGCAGGGAAGTACCGTTCAATATTGAGAGAATTACCAATGCCATCTTCAAGGCAGCCGTTGCCGCAGGAGGCAGTGATTATCATACTGCTGAGTCCCTGGCGGAACAGGTGGCGGAAACTCTGGAGCACAGCAGAAAAAAGATTCCTTCCGTGGAGGAAATCCAGGACACCGTGGAAAAGGCACTCATTGATGCCGGCCATGCACGGACGGCCAGGAAGTTTATCCTCTACCGGGCAGAGCGCACCCGTATCCGGGAAAAGAATACGCAGCTGATGAAGACATACGAAGGCCTGACCTATCAGGATTCCAGGGACAATAACCTGAAACGGGAAAATGCCAATATCAACGGAGACACCGCTATGGGCACCATGCTGAGATACGGTTCGGAAGGAGCAAAGCGGTTCAACAGTTTGTACGTATTGAAGCCGGAGCATTCCAAGGCGCACAATAATGGCGACATCCACATTCACGACATGGACTTCCTGACTCTGACCACAACCTGCTGCCAGATTGATATCAGGAAGCTGTTCCACCACGGGTTTGCCACCGGCCACGGACATCTCCGGGAGCCGCAGGACATCCAAAGCTATACAGCCCTTGCCTGCATTGCCATTCAGTCCAATCAAAATGATCAGCACGGCGGACAGAGCATCCCGAACTTTGATTATGATATGGCCCCCGGCGTCGCCAAAACCTATGCCCGGCTCTATTTTCAGAATCTCGCCAAGGCCCTGGAGCTCCTGGGCAATGTGGAAAACGCAGCCGGGCAGGTCCAAAGCATACGGGATTTTATCCAGAAGGAATATCATCTTCTTCCCACTCTGGGGAACGTTGAAAACTATCAAAATATCGGCAAGCAGGTGCTGAGCCGTATTGTTCCGGAAGAATCGACCGTTCAGCGGATTCAGTCCTTTGCGGCCAAAAACGCGGAGAAGGAAACGGACCGGAATACCTATCAGGCAATGGAGGCCCTGATCCACAATCTGAACACCATGCACAGCCGGGCAGGGGCACAGGTTCCTTTCAGTTCCCTCAATTATGGGACGGATACCTCCCCGGAAGGGAGAATGGTCATGAAAAACGTGCTGCTGGCCACCGATGCTGGTCTGGGAAACGGGGAAACTCCCATATTCCCCATCCATATCTTCAAGGTGAAGGAAGGGGTCAACTACAACCCGGGAGATCCCAATTACGATCTGTTTCAGCTTGCCTGCAAGGTCAGTGCAAAAAGGCTGTTCCCGAATTTTTCTTTTCTGGATGCGCCCTATAACCTGAAATACTATAAGCCGGGTCATCCTGAAACAGAAATCGCCTATATGGGCTGCCGGACCCGCGTCATCAGCAATGTTTATGATCCTTCCAGAGAAATTGTCAACGGAAGGGGAAACCTGAGCTTTACCTCGGTAAACCTTCCAAGACTGGGACTGAAGCACAGGCAGGACATTGACGGTTTCTTTGAAGAACTGGACAAAGTCATCGATCTGGTCATCGATCAGCTGTTGGATCGCTTTGAGATCCAGGCAAGAAAAAAAGCAAAGAATTTTCCGTTCCTGATGGGACAAGGCGTTTGGCTGGATTCAGAAAAGCTGGGGCCGGAAGATGAAGTCCGGAATGTTCTGAAGCACGGTACCCTTTCCATGGGATTCATCGGGCTGGCCGAATGTCTGAAAGCCCTGATCGGGAAACATCATGGAGAATCAGAGGAAGCGCAGAAGCTCGGTCTCCGTATGATCGGTCATATGCGCAAACGGATGGACGAGGCGAGCAAAGACCATCAGCTGAACTTCAGCCTGTTTGCGACTCCTGCAGAAGGGCTGTCCGGCCGTTTTGTAGAAATGGACCGAAAAATCTATGGCTCCATACCGGGAGTCACCGATCGGGAATATTATACGAACAGCTTCCATATCCCGGTCTATTATGAAATCAGCGCCTTTGATAAAATTCGTCTGGAGGCTCCGTATCACGAGCTTACCAATGCCGGACACATCACCTATGTGGAGCTGGACGGGGATCCCCTGAAAAATCTTCCCGCCTTTAAAAAGATTATCCGGGCCATGAAGGAAGCCGGAGTGGGCTATGGATCCATAAACCATCCGGTGGATCGGGATCCGGTTTGCGGGTTTACGGGAATTATAAATGACACCTGCCCGTCCTGCGGCAGGGAGGAAGGCGATGTGAAATTTGAGCGGATCCGGAGGATCACCGGCTATCTGGTGGGAACCCTGGATAACTTCAATGATGCCAAGAAAGCGGAAGTGAGAGATCGGGTCAAGCATTTTGCCGGTAGTTTCTGAACCACCGGAAGAAGAGATGGGAGATATTATGTCAACTGAAATTACAAAGGATACAGTGAAAACAATCCGGGCAATCATCCCGCCAACCACATTACAGGTAGCCGGTGTCATTCCGGAATCCATTGTGGACGGTCCGGGAATCCGGTATGTGGTCTTTGCCCAGGGCTGCAGGCACCGCTGCCCGGGATGCCACAATCCCCAGACCCAATCCTTTGAGGGGGGATCCGGTTTGAAGATTGGCTCCGTTCTCCGGGATATGGGGAAAAACCCGCTGCTGGACGGCATTACGTTCAGCGGCGGGGAACCTTTTCTACAGGCAGCTGCCTTTTCCGAGCTTGCCAGACAAGTGAAAAAGCAAAATAAGGATTGGAACGTCCTTGTTTACAGCGGCTATACCTATGAGGAGCTTCTCCGCCGTGCTGCGGTTCATACCGATTGGAGCAGTCTGCTGAATGCCGTGGATATTCTGGTGGACGGCCCGTTTGTACAGGAAAAGAAGAGTTATGAACTGCTGTTCCGTGGCTCTTCCAATCAACGGGTCATTGATATGGAGCAGACCCGGCGCGCCGGACGGGTCGTTCTGTCGGTTCTGTCAGATGAAGGATGACAGGACGATTTCCGTGTGATAAAATAAATGCCAACAACAAGCCTTGTTAATTCCATAAATACATATCCAGGAGGGGAAGGATAATATGACACGCAAAGGAACGTGCAAACTCGAAACGAAGCAGTTGCTGCTGCGCCGGTTCACGATGAGCGATGCGCAGGCTATGTTCCGCAATTGGGCGAATGACCCGGAGGTGACAAAATATCTGACTTGGAGCCCCCATGGAGATATTGCGGAAACCAGACGGGTATTGAAAAACTGGATTGAGTCCTATGAAAATCCCGATTTTTATTGCTGGGCAATTGTTCCAAAATCCTCTGAAGAACCAATCGGCAGCATCAGCGTCGTTCATCACGACGACAAGGTGAACAGCGTTCATATTGGCTATTGCATCGGCAAAGCCTGGTGGCATCATGGCTATACTTCAGAAGCCTTATCCGAATTGATCCGGTTCTTCTTTGAGGAAGTCGGTGTGAATCGTATCGATTCCCGGCATGACATACGGAATCCCCATTCCGGAAATGTGATGAAAAAAGCCGGTATGCGTTACGAAGGTACCATGCGAAAGGCAGACAGAAACAATCAGGGGATCTGCGACATTGCTACCTATGCCATTCTTGCAGATGACTACCTGACGCAGAAAAAGCCTCACCCGCTGATTGGGAAAACCGCCAGCGTAAGCAAAATGGTGGGCAATACCGACACCGCTGCTTCGATGAAAAGCGGGTCGCTGCCGGTGCTTGCCACACCTGCCCTGACGGCGCTCATGGAGCAGGCTTCCTGCAAATGCCTGTCCGATTGTCTAAAATCCGGTCAGACTTCCGTAGGAACAGCTATCTGTATCGAACATACCGCAGCAAGTCCCCGGGGTGCAAAGATTACTGCAACAGCCGAGATCACTGAGGTGACAGGAAGAAAAATCGGATTTGCCGTCACTGCCCGTGACAATACAGGAGAAATCGGTCACGGAACCCATAGCCGCTTCATCGTGGAAACAGACCGATTTATGAAGAAAGCAGAGGGACGGATAGCAGAGGGACGGAAATGAAACTCTACATCAAGCAAAAAGTGTTTTCAATGAGCGGCAATTTCCTCGAACATGAATATGAGGTTACAGACGGAGCAGAATGCGTGATGCGAATGTCCAGGCATTGGTTTACCTGGGGAGACAGCTACGAGCTGGATATTCCGCGTCCGGAGAACGATCTGCCGGCACTTTGCGTTGCTTTGGCGGTGGATTGCATGAATGCGGATGCAAGGGACGCTGCAGCTATAGGTTCGGGTGATTAAGCATTCGAGCATAATAAAAGCACCTGCTATTTTTATTTAGTAAGTGCTTATTTCCTTTTAAAGGCTTTCCTCGGATCACTATGATTCTCCGGCCTTTCCCCATCTGAAAACTTAAGGGCTATATTCTGTAAATGTTTTGCCATGTCGTTATCAAAACTAACATCTGAATATTTTCTTTTGAAATCCATATATTCATCTGGAGTTTCAATCTTTAAAAATAATTCTTTATAATTCATTTTATCTCACCATCTCCAAAAATCTAATCCGGCCATTAAGAGAACGCCCCAGCACATTATCCTCGTAAAGCAATGCTTGACACAAATTCCGGGTTTAGGTTTTCATTGGCTTGTCCTTCACTTTCCCTTCAAGTGTATAGTAACACAGTCCTTTTTTGGAGTCCAGCTCTATTTTTCATATAAAAATATTTTTACCCATGCTAAACCTTGTAAGTAAGAAAGGATTGAAGCGCTTTTGCTAAGCGGAGATTAACATGTAACCATTAAGCGCTTGGACAGCAGAGTAGGACTGGTGAAACCACAGATGCAACCGGTAAATTTCCAAAAAT
>DHDO01000040.1:4253-9894 GCA_002399435.1 Firmicutes bacterium UBA4874 | reverse complement strand
GGATAACAGTCAAGGATGTGAATCAGCCAGTTGTTTACGTGCCATTTTTAAATAAAAAGACAGATAACGTCGGCCTCGCCTATCTACAAGCGGAAGAATGCATAACTGCCCTTGAGCAAATATGTAGTCAGCAAAGCGCGGAATAAGTTGCAGAAACACGCCAAAATATCGAGCCCGAAAACAGCATCGTTACTCATGACCGCGCCGTTCTTTTTGGCCTCGTCGGCCATTTTTTTAAGCTCAGCCCCTCCTGCTTTGATCAGCGAATTGAGGTTCATTGCTGATTTTCCAAACAACTGCATGGCGAGAGCGTCGCGGTCAATTTCGTTTTTCAATCCACCGAGTTTTGTGATTGCTTCATTGAAGACAACCTTACCGGAAAGATCATTTTCACTTGGCATAAAACCACTTCCTTTTTACTCCAAAGGATGATAATATTATAGTAAATAAAGGGGGGCTTATCATGAAGAAATATAAAACATGGTCTATTATTGCGTGGGCTTTATGGGTTTTTGTTGATTTAATATTGCTGAATTTTGCTCTGCCGATAGGGATCATTCTTGCAATCATCCTTCTGATCGTTTTCCTTGTTGGGAGAAGCACAGAAATGGAAAGGGCTTACTTGCGGGCGCAAGGAGTCCCAGACAATCATAAAGCGGTAATGTATTATCAAGGTTATGAAACCAAATTAAATAATCCTGTGTTGTTCTGGATAGACGCTAATACACTTTACCTTTGCGAATCGAAACCGCATGTCAAAGACGGGGATCTAACCAAAATTTCCATACCAAAGGAAAACATCCTTGCCTTTACGACAACCGGACAACTTACAACTCGGTCCAACGTTTCCGGTGGTGGGACGTCAGTTGGTGGCGCATTGGTTGGCGCGCAATAGCTGGGCCGGTTGGCGCAATTGTTGGTGGCCGGAAAAAGGTTAAAACTCAAACCCAAACAGTTGATAATCGTCGAACGATCTTAAAATTTTCTGCGGACGGCATTGATAAATCCATACAGCTCGGCTATGAAATTTTTGATCCTCTCTGTCTACTCTGCGTCGAAAAAAAGATTAGTTAAACATATCCGGGGATCGACAATAAATGGGGAGGACGTCTGCAAGAAGTTTTACCTGAAAGACGGAAAGTGCAGGCCTTTATCTTTGAATCCGAGGTATGCGCCGATTGAAATTACCGAGAATGCTGAAATGAAAATATACAGCAAAGTGGTTGGCCTTGCAGAAGGAAGATGAATTGCGGAGAGGCCAGTGGATTTGTAAGGGGGATTTTTCATGGAGCTTACTGATGAAGCTTTCCAGAGCCTGATGAAAATGAAGAAGAAGTTTAAAACAGATATAAGTTCGATACCCGCAGCCAGCCAGAGAGTTCAATTTAGCATTATAGGGGAAGATAATAAGACAGAATTTACTGTTGATGTCGACAGAAAAAGCCGTATTGAAATGAAGTCCAAGGTGCAGGAAAGATATTGCAATAATATCCTTCTTGTGAGGGTTGAGATAAACGGACCTCCACATACCAACCCAGATGGCTCCAATATTGGCAGAGATCATATACATACTTACAGGGAAGGGTATGGATTATCCTGGGCGTATAATTTAGCGGGATTTGACCCACGCTTATTTAAGGATAAAGAAAACTTTACGAGTGTTTTCTCGGATTTTTGTTTATACTGTAATATAGAGTTAGATGGTGAGTATCAGATTGTGATGTAGCCGATGAGAAAGGAGTGAGTAGGTGTGGACAACAATCTTTCTTTCACCGATGTTTATGTAAATTGGATAAGAGGCAGTATGCAAGAAAAGCAGATAAGCAATAATGTATTCAGGATTACTACTCCTTTTTTGGATAGAAATAATGACCACGTTGAAGTATATGTTATAAAAGGTGCAGACAACTCATTTAAAATAACAGATGATGGCGCAACTATAGGTGAATTGGTTTTTTCCGGATTCAGCTTTAAAGGCAGCCAAAAAAGAGAAGATGCGCTTAATGCTATTCTGGCTTCCCATGGCGTCTCATTAGACGCCAATGATGAAATGTATGTTGAAGCGAACAGCAGTGATTATGCGGCAAAAAAACATATGCTTACGCAATGCATGATAAAGGTAAGCGATATGTTCGCCCTAAGTCAGAGCAATGTGAAGTCTTTTTTCCTGGAAGATGTGCGGAACTTTTTCGACGTAAATAATATCAGATACACCGAAAGCCCCTCGTTCGTCGGAAAAAGCAAATTGGTAAACAATTTCGATTTCGTAATCCCGCATTATAAAGATGCGCCTGAAAGGATTATCCGGGCAGCAAATGAAATCAGAATAGATTATGCAAAGTCAATGATCTTTGCGTGGGAAGACATCAAGGACCAACGCCCATACTCTGCACTATATGCATTTATAAACGACGAGAACAAAGAACCCACTAAAGAAGTTATACATGCCTTGGATGAATATGGCATTAGACATATACCATGGAGCGGCAGAGATAAATATATTAAAGAATTATCCGCCTAATCAATAAGAATCCTGATAGAATCTGGTGCTTATATCCACAAGCTTTAACCCTGCGATTGAGCTCTTGCCTTAACGTTACTACGCGGTTACTACGTTCTGGATAAATGGAAGTAAAATACAAAACCCACTAACCATTATGATTAGTGGGTTTTCTGTGGAGCTGATGGGCGGACTTGAACCGTCAACCTGCTGATTACAAATCAGCTGCTCTGCCAATTGAGCTACATCAGCAATGGCGACCCGGGACGGGCTCGAACCGACGACCTCCAGCGTGACAGGCTGGCATTCTAACCAACTGAACTACCGGGCCAAATGAAAGCCGGGACCCAGAGCTGCTCTGTCTCCAAACCCTGACCTTCAAAACTTTATAAATGGTGACCCCTAGGAGATTTGAACTCCTGTTACCGCCGTGAAAGGGCGATGTCTTAACCGCTTGACCAAGGGGTCCCACATGGTGACCCATCGGAGATTCGAACTCCGGACACCTTGATTAAAAGTCAAGTGCTCTGCCAACTGAGCTAATGGGTCCCGCAATATGTCCAATGTTTTGCGGACAAATAATATCATACAACAGCCTTCCGCGTATGTCAACCAAAAATTTTATTTGGCCGATACAACTGAACTTTTTTCATAGTCGGCATTCAGGGTAATCAGATCCTGCAGTGAAACAATCTTCTTATCGGCTGTTTCAATGTCGCATTCCTTGGTCCAAAGAAAAGGGGTGATGAAAACGTAAGAAACATAAGAAACATAAGAAAGAGCCTTGATAATGATCCTGTCGCGTTGTAATATGAACTTATAACCAAACGGGAAAAGGAGCTGAAGCCCATTGTTCCTACGAGCTCTCCGGAAAGTGGAATATTCCGATCCAATATCTTCCTACCCATTATCCCTGCCGCTGTTCCGGAACATGAAGCGGCTGACTTTTAGCAAACCTGTGACCATCATCGCCGGAGAAAATGGCACCGGCAAGACCACCCTGCTGGAGATTCTTGCACGGAAACTGAATGCCATACGGATAGACGGAAGTGCATCCGACCACAATGATAAGCTAAACCGCATCCAATCCGCAGAACAGGACTTTCGTGTGGAAATGCTGAAAAAGCCTGCGGGAAATTTTTTCTTTCAGGCAGAGGATTTTATCCGCTATATGGATCATTTGAATGAAATGAAACAGGATGCGATTCAGGGCTTGAAGGATGTGGAAAGGGATTATGCCAACCGGTCAGATTATGCCAAAGGTCTTGCCGCCATGCCATTCGCCCGGACCCTGAATGAAATGGAGAATGCATATGACGGGGAGATTTCTGAAAAGTCACATGGGGAAAGCTTTATTGAGTTCTTTGGGTCACGGATCACAGAAAACGGCCTGTATCTGCTGGATGAACCGGAAGCGGCCCTTTCCCCGTTTAACCAGCTGGTCGTGCTGAATTTGATTGCAGAGGCGGAACACAGCGGCTGTCAGTTGATCCTCTCCACCCATTCCCCCATCCTGACAGCCTGTCCCGGTGCCTGCATTTATGAAATCAGGGATGGCCACATCCATGAAACAAACTATGAGGATATCGAAAGCATCCGATTTCTGAAATCGTTCCTGAATCACAAGGATGATTACCTGAAGGATCGCATACCCCATTCCTGAATCTCCTGCCAATTGAATCATAAACTTGAATCAACTCATTATATTATATTGCGGGCAACGACAATTCCGGTAACCGATGCCTGCATCAGTCCGCGGGTCACCCCCGCACCATCCCCGATGGCATACATGTTCTGAACCTCTGTTTCAAATTGATTGTTCACTTCCACCTTGCTGCTGTAAAACTTGACTTCCACCCCATACAGCAGGGTATCCCTTCCGTACAGGCCAGGTGCCAGCTTGTCAAAGGCCTTCATCGTTTCCGTAATGGAAGTCAGATAACGCTGGGGGAGCACATAGCTCAGATCTCCCGGCACTGCACTCGTGAGGGTGGGTATCGTGACCGATTTGCGCAGACGGCTGGCATCGGTCCGTCTTCCCATCATCAGATCTCCCAGTCTCTGTACCATGATTCCTCCGCCGGTCAGCATGTTCCCCAGCTGTGCAACATATTTGCCATATTCAATGGGCTGATGGAAGGGCTCGGTAAACCGTGTGGAAACAAGAACCGCAAAGTTGGTATTGTCCGTTTTCAGCTTCGGATCCGCATAGCTGTGTCCATTGACCACGGCAATTTTTCCGTCATAATGTTCTTCGGAAACCACACCGCCCGGATTCATGCAGAAGGTGCGGACCTTATTCTCAAATGTATCGGAATAATAAATCATCTTGGCCTCATACAAGTCCTTTGTAAGGTGGTCCATAATGGCATTGGGGACTTCCACACGGACACCGATGTCCACCTCGTTATTGAACGTGCGGATTCCGATTTTTCCAGCCTGATCGCTCAGCCATTCTGCACCGTCCCGCCCCGGAGCCAGAACCAGGTGCTCACAATAGACGGTCTGCGGCGCCTCTCCCTTCTTCTGAAGAACCACGCCCTCCACTTTGCCTTTATTCACGAGTATGTCCTGAGCCGTTGTGAGCTCACGGAATTCCGTATGGGTTTCGCTGATTAAATAATCATACATGCGCATCAGTACATTAAAGGCCTTATCCGTCCCAAGATGTCTCACACCGCAGGGGATCAGACGGATATTGTATTTCTGCGCTTCGTATTTGATTTCATCCACACGCGTTGTGTTCAGGCCATGAATGATACTGCTGGCGCCAAATCGGAGATAAATGCTGTCCGCATATTGAATCAGGTCTTCGGCTTCTTTCCGATCCATATAGTCCAGTATCCGGCCACCCACTTCCGGGCTCAGACTAAGTTTCCCATCGCTGAAGGCTCCCGCTCCGGACCATCCGCTGACAATGGCGCAGGGCTGGCAGTTAACGCATTTGCCCGTCTTCCTGGCCGGGCAGTTCCTTTTACGGATTTCCCTGCCTTTATCCACAATAAGCACCCTTCGGTCCCGGTCCCTCTTTGACAGTTCCAGGGCAGTAAAGATGCCGGCAGGCCCGGCTCCGATGATTACCACATCATATTCCTGTTTCGTCATGTTCCGTATGATCCTCCTTATCTGTTATCCACATTT
>DHDO01000040.1:3514-4134 GCA_002399435.1 Firmicutes bacterium UBA4874 | reverse complement strand
ATCTGTTATCCACATTTGCTTTACTGTTATCCACATTTTCCTTATCTGTTATCCGTAATTTGCTTTATCTGTTATCCACACTTTCTTTATGCTTTCGCCAAAATCCACAGCTCCTGTTTCCACAGCTTTTCCTGCGGATTTCGCTGGATAATCCGCCTTGTTTTCCACTTCCTTCTCACTTATCCACAGAGTTATCCACATTTTCGACGAGTTATCCACATATTAACGAAAAAAATACGTAAAAAAGCTCTTCCCCATGGAGGAAGAGCCTTGAATCAAAGCAAACCAAAACTATTTGTCTGCCAAATATTCGTTCAGCGCCTTTATCAATGCATCCACATCAATGCCATGAACGGCGGCTGCATCTTCAATGCTCTCACCCAGAGCGGCTGGGCATCCCAGACAATACATCCCAAACTGCATGAATATAGGAGCAGTACTGCGGTCTATGTTCAGGGCTTCAGCGATCGACATATTCTTCGTGATCTGTGTGGCCTGTGCTGCCATATGCAAAACCTCCCTCAATCATCTCTGTAATCTTTCCAATTCTTCTCGTCTCTATCATACACTTACTATTTTCTTTTGGCAAGCCTTTTATTCGGATTTCGGATTTCGGATTT
>DHDO01000040.1:1406-3403 GCA_002399435.1 Firmicutes bacterium UBA4874 | reverse complement strand
TCGGATTTCGGATTTCGGATTTCAGATACATCCTGTCTGTTTCTATTGAAATTATCTCCTGATGTGATAAGATGATAATTGGACTCGTTATTGGTTTATGTACAGCAGGCGGCCAATGTTTTTAAAGTTCCATGTACGCTTGGTACTTCTGTTTATTTACGGCTTTTATACAAAGGATGCTTTTATACAAAGGATGATGTGGCAATGCACTTATGTAAATTTTCGGAAAACTTTCAGATGTATGATATCACTCCTGTGGAGAATTTGTTTATTAATGAATTCATGCTGAAGGCACCCGGAGACTTTGTAAAAGTCTATCTGTATGGACTGATGCAATGTTATAACCCCAATACGACGCAAAACGCCATGGATTCTTTTTCGCATGCCCTGGAGATCGACAACGGGACCATAGAAAACGCTTTCCAGTACTGGGAGCGGCAGGGAATCCTGACTTACCGCAAGGACAAGGACGGACAGCTTTGCATTGAATTCTACAATATCAAGGATGTCCTGTACAATCAGGGCCTGAGTTCCGAAAAGACGATGTACAAATACAAAGACTTCAATCAGAACCTGCAGCAGATATTCGGCAACCGTCTGCTGACTCCGCAGGAATACCTGAGGATCTATGACTGGATCGAAATATTGAACCTGCCTATGGAAGTCGTTCTGATGATGGTACAGTTTTACATATCCCGAATGGGAAAGAAAATCCGGGTCAATTACCTGGACAAGGTAGCGGAAACCTGGGCCAGGGACGGTATCAATACACTGCAGAAAGCGGAAGAATACATTCAGTCCAACGATACCTGCTTCAAGGATACGGTGGCGGTTCTGAAGTACCTGGGAATCCACCGCTCTCCCTCCAAGGCGGAGTTGGAGCTGTACAAAAAATGGTGCGGCTGGGGGTTCAACCTGGCTTCCATTTTGCTGGCCTGCAAGGAAACCACCAAGGTGCAGTCCCCCAGCTTTGGCTATCTGGACAAGATCCTTGAGAATATGCACAAAAATGATGCTACCACCCCGCAGGAAGTCAAAATGCATATGGATACCCAGGAGAACGATGCCTCCCGGCTCAAGGAAGTGTATCGGCAGCTGGGTTATAAGGACAACAAACCGACTCCGGAGCATCTGACCATGTACCGCAGCTGGACCCACGGCTTGAACCTGAACCACGACGTCATTCTCCAGGCCTGCAGGCAATGTGTCCGAAAGAATGCAAATTCCTTTGAGTATCTGGATGCTCTGTTGAAACAATGGGCCAAAAACGGTCTGACCACGGTAACGGAAGTAAAGGACTTCCTGTCCAGGAGAAAGGCAACGGACAATGAGATCCGTGCAATACTGGAGCGTACAGGGGAAACGGCAGCGAATATTTCCGGTTCCGAACGGAAGCTCTATCGGCAATGGACAGAGGTTTGGAATATGCCCTTTGAAGTCATATTGCTGGCAGCGGAATACTCCAGCCTGGCAAAGGAAAAAATTCGCTTTTTGAATAAGATTCTCGAAAGCTGGCATGAAAAAGGCATCCGCACGGTCCGGGCAGGAAAAGAGGATCATGAGCAGCACAAAAAGGAGCTGGAACTCATGAAGCAAAGTACGGGCAAGAAGGAGAACGGGCTGAAAAAGCAGCTTGATTTCAATAAATTCCCACAACACAGCTATACAGAAGAGGATCTGGAAAACCTGTTTGAGAATATCGAAAAATAAGAGAAACCAGGAGACAGCAGCATATGAAGGACGACTTGCTGAAAGAAATACTGAGAGAATACGATGCCTGTAGGCTGGAAGAGCAGCGGGCACAGAAAGAACGGGAAGCGGAAGTTCTGCGCAGCATACCCGGGCTTGCCCGTCTGCGCCGTTCTCTTGTGTCTTCCCTGGCGGAAAAAGCCCGGGCCCTGGTTCGGCAATCCGATCCCATCTCTCATAACACTGCAAAAGAATCGGTCAGCGAGCCAGCCGATTCAGACAGGAATGCAAAGCCGGATCAAGGCACG
>DHDO01000040.1:0-1271 GCA_002399435.1 Firmicutes bacterium UBA4874 | reverse complement strand
AAAGCCGGATCAAGGCACGGCATCCAATCCGGATATGGAATTGGAATGGAGCCGTCAGGCAAAGGAAAAGGAAGCCGCGCTTCTTGCGGAGCACGGATATCCCAGGGATTATCTCGACATCCATTACCGATGCTCCAGGTGCAGGGATACCGGTTATGTGGGGGATCTGGTAAAGGAAAAGTGCAGCTGCCTGATACAAAGGCTGGCAGAGCGTTCCTATCGCTTTGCCGATCTCTCCGAAACAAAACAGGAAAATTTCGAAACCTTTGATGCCGGAGTCTTTCCGGAAACCGTGGTGGAGGGCAGCAGACTGAATCAAAGGGAATACATGGAGCACCTGAAACATGCACTCTGGGACTATCAGGCCGCCTATCCGGACAACCCGAAAAAGAACATCCTGTTTACCGGGAAGACCGGACTGGGAAAAACATTCCTGCTGAATTGCCTGGCAAAATCCATATTGGAGAAGGGGTATACCGTCCTGAAGCTGACCTCCTTCAACCTGTTCGAAAATTTATTCCGCAGTTCCCTGCAAAATTCCGAGGAAGGAGCCCTCCTCCTGAAGGACCGTATCTTTAGCGTGGATGTTCTGATCATTGATGATCTGGGTACGGAGACCCGGCGCAATAATTTTACCGCTGAGGAACTGTTCAATATCCTGAATGAACGGTATCTGCAGAAACAGCATACCTTCCTGTCCACCAATCTGTCTTTGTCGGACCTGAGGGATTTCTATTCGGATCGGGTGACTTCCCGGCTGTTTGATACACAAAACACCATGATATTCCGTTTTGCCGGCCAGGATATCCGACTGCGGACCCGGCAGCACGGGGACAGCAGCTCACAATAGTTGCAAAGGAACAGCAGACAATAATTGTGCCTGCTATTGTGCTCCGCCAAACCAGTTGTCCAGAATCGGAATATCCTTCTTCACGACGTAGCCGCTTCCGCCCCTTCCTTTTACATCTTCCACCATGCTGAGGAGAAGCAAAGGCTTTTTCGTATCCGGATCCGCCGTAAAGACACCGAACCATCCCAGTTCCGTCCCGGTCTTATCTTCCTTTGTGGACTTGATTTCTGCCGTTCCTGTTTTCCCTGCCAGGGAAACATCCGCGCGATAGGCCTCATGTCCTGTTCCCTGTTTTGACTGCAGGACCTGCTTCATCGCATTTTCAATCAACTCCGCCTGTTCCGGCTCATATGCAGAGGGAATCCATACTTCCCGCCGGCCTTCCTCCTGATACAGCAGATACGGTTTGATCACATCTCCC
>DHDO01000056.1:7628-20183 GCA_002399435.1 Firmicutes bacterium UBA4874 | reverse complement strand
CAATCATGAATAAACAGATGGATAAAGATTCATAATCGGGTAGACATAATCTGGATTTCATGATATGATATGGTGAATATGATGGATTTATATTTAAAACTTTCATAATGGAGGTAATTGAACCCATGATTTTATCAAAGAAGGCCTGTGGAATATCCGAATCCCTTACCTTGTCCATTGATGCAAAAGCCAAGAAAATGAAATCAGAAGGTTATGATGTCGTGGGATTTGGAGCGGGAGAGCCTGATTTTCCCACTCCTGATTTTATTGTACAGGCAGCCAAAGAGGCATTGGATAAAGGATTTACAAAATACACTCCTTCTTCGGGGACTCCGCTGCTGAGAGAGGCAATCTGTAAAAAGTTTGAGAGGGAGAACCATATTACATATACCCCGGATGAGGTGATTGTATCCAATGGCGCAAAACATTCCCTGTATAATATCTTTCAGGCGATCCTGAATCCGGGAGATGAAGTAATTATCCCAAGGCCGTATTGGCTCAGTTATCCGGAAATGGTCCGAATGGCGGATGGAGTTCCTGTAGTTGTGGATGTCAGGGAAGAGGATCGTTTCAAGGTTTCTGCAGAAGGTCTCAGAAAGGTGATTACACCCAAAACAAAGGCTTTTATTCTGAATAATCCAGGCAATCCAGGCGGATGCGTTTATCGGCAGGAGGAATTGCAGGCAATCGCGGATCTGGCAGTGGAGAACCGTTTCTTCATCGTTTCCGATGAGATCTATGAATCTCTGATTTATGACGGGCAAAAGCATATCAGTATTGCATCGCTGACCGATTCGGTCCGGGATTTGACGTTCACGGTAAATGGCATGTCCAAAGCTTATGCCATGACCGGATGGAGAATCGGATATGCTGCCGGCCCGAAAGAGGCAATTCAGGTGATGGGGAATATACAGTCCCATTCCACATCCAATCCCAACTCCATTGCCCAGTATGCCAGCACCGTGGCATTGAATGCGCCAAAAGACTGTGTTCAGAAAATGGTGAAGGAGTTCGATAAAAGACGGTTGTATATGATGGAGCGGATCCGGGCCATTCCTTATTTGTCCTTTCAAAAACCGGAGGGTGCGTTTTATATCATGTTGAATATCAGCCAATGCTTTGGGAAGCACCATGGGAACACCCTGATTCATGATTCCCTGAGCTTTTCCGATTCTTTGTTGAAATCCAGGATGGTAACCGTTGTTCCGGGTATCGCTTTTGGTGCCGATTCCTTTGTTAGGCTGTCTTATGCCAATTCCATGGATAATATCCGCAGGGGATTGGATCGAATGGAAGAGTTTATAAACGAACTGGTTTAATATTTCATAGAAAAATACACGAAGGAGATATGCAATTGGAGGTATATGAGAACCCTCTTATCACGCGATATGCATCCCGCAAAATGGCTGAGAACTTTTCCGACAAAAAGAAGTTCACTACATGGAGGAAGCTCTGGATTATCCTTGCAGAGACAGAAAAGGAATTGGGACTTCCCATCACAGAGGATCAAATCAATGAACTGAAAGCTCACGAAACGGATCTGAACCTGGACGTGGCAGTCCAAAGGGAAAAGGAAGTCCGCCATGACGTAATGGCCCATATTTATGCATATGGTCAGCAATGCCCAAAAGCCAAGCCGATTATCCATCTGGGAGCCACCAGCTGTTATGTTGACGACAATACGGACGCCATTTTGATGAGGGACGGCCTCCGGATTCTTCGGGGAAAACTGCTGGTGTGTATGGAACGCCTGGCTGATTTCGCATGGAAATACAAAGAACTGCCCACTTTGGGATTTACCCATTTACAGCCGGCTCAGCTCACTACGGTGGGAAAGCGTGCCTGTCTGTGGCTCCAGGATTTGATGCTGGACCTGGAAGAGATGGAAGATGTACTGAAAGCAATCCGCCTTCGTGGCGCCAAAGGGACGACCGGTACCCAGGCCAGCTTTCTGACGCTCTTTGAAGGCGATCAGGAAAAGGTGAAGGAGCTGGATAGAAGGATCGTCAAAAAACTGGGGTTTCATGAGGCTTATCCGGTAACCGGGCAAACCTATCCCCGTAAGCTGGACAGCAGGATATTGAATCTGTTGAGTTCCATTGCCCAAAGCGCATACAAATTCAGTAATGACCTCCGGTTGCTGCAGCATATGAAAGAGATTGAGGAACCCTTTGAAAGCCATCAAATCGGTTCTTCCGCCATGGCTTATAAACGAAATCCCATGCGCTCGGAAAGAATGTCTTCTCTTTCCCGGCTGGTGATCGTCAATTCCCTGAATTCGGCGATTACTGCATCCACCCAATGGCTGGAGCGGACACTGGATGATTCTGCAAACAGGAGAATATCCATTCCACAAGCTTTTTTGGCAGTGGATGGCATACTGAATCTCTATATGAACATCATAAGCGGCCTGGTGGTTTATCCACAGGTGATCCATAAGCATATTATGGAGGAACTACCCTTTATGGCAACAGAATATATTTTGATGGAAGCGGTGAAAAAGGGTGGAGACCGACAGGAACTGCATGAGAAAATAAGGGGCTATTCCATGGAAGCCGGTGCACGTGTCAAGGAGAGAGGGGAAAGCAACAATTTGATGGACCGGATTGCTGCAGATCCCGCATTTGGTTTTACTCGACAGGAACTGGCGGATATTATGAACCCATCCAATTTTACAGGCAGGGCACCGGATCAGGTAAAGGATTTCCTTTCCGATTTTATTCGTCCGATATTGGAGAAAAACAAAGATCAAATCGGCGTAGAGGAAGAACTGAAAGTTTAATGAAAATGGGACCGAAACGTAGACAGTAGACAATAGACAATGGAATGGGTTCAAAAACGATCCGGAGAATAAAAAAAGAGTGGCTCTGACCACTCTTTTTTGGCAGGGGAGACGCGGCTCGAACACGCAACCAATGGTTTTGGAGACCACTACTCTACCAATTGAGCTACTCCCCTATGATGATTGACGATCTTTTCCTTGTACAACAAGAATTATTATAATGCATTTGAATAAAGAAGTCAATGAAAACGAGCGAAAATTTCGCATTTTGAGGCAGAAAGGAATCTTCCATGAACAGAAAAAAAGTTGAGATTTACACAGATGGCGCTTGCAGTGGAAATCCGGGGCCAGGCGGATGGGGTGCTATTTTGATTTACAGGGGAGTCGAGAGGGAGATGTCCGGATATGAAAGGGACACCACCAACAACCGTATGGAGTTGACCGGGCCGATTAAAGCGCTAGAGGCCTTGAAACAGCCATGTGCCGTGAAGTTATATACGGACAGTGCTTATGCATTCAACGCTTTTACGAGAAACTGGATCGGAAAATGGCAAAAAAACGGATGGAAAACCAGTCAAAAGCAGCCAGTGGAAAATCAGGATCTCTGGCAGGAACTGCTTGAGCTGACTCAGGTTCATCAGGTGGAATGGTTCAAAGTAAAAGGGCACAGCGATAACGAGAGGAACAATCGATGCGATGAACTGGCAAAAAAAGCGGTCGCCGATAAGAAATGCGCCGATAAGAAAGCCATTGCAGACAGAGTGTAAAGTTAGGGAAATATAGTAAAAAGGTCTTTGTTGGTTTACATATTATATTTATGTAAACCAACAAAGCTTTGATAAATAGAAGAATATAACCAAAACGTACCAATACTTACTAAAGTACAGATGATTAAAGTACAGATAATAACGTGTAACGAACAAAGCAATAAAAAAGCACACATTCATGAAAGTAATTAATGAAAGTAATCAGAAACCGATTGGGAATTCAGATGATCAGATTTGGGAATTCAGATGATCAGATGATAAGAACAGATATTCGAAACAAAACGAACGAAACGGGGAATGCCGGCCCGGATAGATGCAACAATGCAACACCGGCAGCGTATTGTCCGTATCTGCATCATAAAGATAAAAGGAATCAGTTCATTTCATTTGGCTTCAGAAGGGTTCAGAAAAGAGGACATTGTACTATGCGCAAAATACAAGTTTTGCGAAGAATACTGTATTTTTGGTTGAAAAAACGTCATTCTCAGCTGGATTTCAGATGGTTTCAAATCTTTCCTGTTCCATTCCTATCGATTCTTTTCGATGGTTTTCCAGTCCTCCGTTTTTTCAGTCCTCATATGGTTCCGCTGCATGACAGGTTTCCCCTGTCTTCTCCGGTCAGGGATTGAAACAGAATCGAATATTTATGATACAATAAAGATAGCTGCACAGGATCCATCCATCATAAGGCAACTCCCAAGGTATTATTGTAAGATATTAGTGAACTTTGGACCTGTATTCTTTTTGATGATTGTGATGATTGTTTGATGGATGGATGATTGTTGATTTCAGATTCAAATTTTCAGATTCAGATTCAGATAAGGAAGGTTGATTATGTCGGACACTACTTCATACAGTGAAAAAAAAGGTCAGCGGAATGTCATAAAACTTCGGAAGATTTTAGAGGACCTCCCCCCCTTCTGCAAGGAATATTTCCGTGGTACGGAGACGACTACTTCCATTTTGACAAGAGTCAATTATGCCTATGATCTCCGACTGTTTTTTGAATTCCTTACAAAGGAAGTACAGGAGTTCAAAGACAGAGTTCCTCAGCAGCTTACAATTGAAGATTTAAAAAATGTGGAAGCTGTTCATTTGGAAATGTTCCTCGAGCATATGTCACTCTATAACCGAACGGAGGATGAAGCCACATTAGAGAATCATGAATCTGGCAAAGCCAGGAAACTTTCCGCGATCCGCTCCTTATTCTCTCACTTTTATAAAAAAGGTTACCTGGATCGGAATGTAGCGGAACTGGTCGACATTCCAAAGATCCATGAAAAAGCAATTATCCGGTTGGATGTCGATGAGGTGGCCAGACTGCTGGATTCCGTTGAGAATGGCGAAGGCCTGACGAAAACCCAGAAAAGGTATCATAGATATACCCGTCAGAGGGATCTCACCCTGTTGACGCTCTTTCTGGGAACGGGTATCCGTATCAGTGAATGTGTCGGCCTGAACATTACGGATTTTGACTTTCATACCAATGGATTTCTAATCACCCGCAAGGGCGGCAATCAGGTACTTCTCTATTTCAGTGATGAAGTCCGTAAGGCTTTGCTGGATTACCTGGAAGAGAGAAAAAAAATAACACCTCTCCCAGGTCATGAGGATGCCTTTTTTCTATCGCTGCAGCGAAAACGGTTAAGCAATCGGGCCATCCAGAATCTGGTCAAAAAATATGCCCGAATTGTAAGCCCCTTGAAAAAGATATCCCCGCATAAGCTTCGCAGTACTTATGGTACGACCCTTTACCGGGAGACAGGTGATATTTATCTGGTGGCAGACGTCCTTGGTCATAAGGATGTAAATACGACCAGAAAGCATTATGCTGCCATCAGCGATGATAAAAGACGGATGGCAGCCCGGGTGGTTAAATTGCGGGATGAATAGCGGACAGAATCAATGGACGGGGATCAGAAGCTGCTGGCCTGCTGTGATATTGGAGGTCCCTAGCCGGTTCCGTTCCTTGATTTCCTCCACGTAGTCCCGGATGTCCCTCCCCCGCGGCAAATGACCGGATGCAATCGTCCAGAGGGTATCGCCCTCCTCAACATCCCATACAAGACAGTGGCTGGCTGCTTCCATAGCATTGCCCTTGAACAGGAAGAAAGACATTGCGGACAGGAGCAGGGTGAGTACCAATGTAATAAAAAGACTCAATCGCCATCCGGATCGGACATGCCAGGTTCTCTTCCTACCGACGCGTTTGTTAGTGGAATGCAATTTTGACTCCATATTAGCACCTCCGGAACGTATGTTCTCTATACCAGGATTATACGGGAACATACGTTCCTTGTCAAGGCTTTTTTAAAATTTCCATACTGAACTGTTGAAAACGGAAAGCTCAATAAGACAGGAAAATCGACAAAAAGAAAAAACGATCACAAGGAACCATTTGAAAATCCGAACATTTGTTTGAATTTGGTCACCTGCTATGTTATAATTTTCTTGGAGAAAAGATCTTAGGAATTGAGGTGTTGAGCATGTCGAAACCCCTTAGTGATAAGCAAAGGAGAATTCTTGAATATCTGAAGCAGCAAATCCGCACCAAGGGTTATCCCCCGTCTGTTCGCGAAATCGGCGACGCTGTGGGACTAAAGTCTACTTCCACCGTTCACGGATATTTGGAACGGCTGGAAAAGAAGGGCCTCATTCGCAGAGACCCAAGCAAACCCAGAGCAATAGAAATATTGGATCAGTCTACTTGTTTTACCAAAAAAGAAATCGTCAATGTACCGATTGTAGGGCAGGTTACAGCCGGTCAACCGATTCTTGCCGTGGAAAACATAGAGGATACCTTCCCCATTCCTACGGATTATCTACATAACAGCGACGCTTTCATGCTTTCCGTCCGTGGGGAGAGCATGATTGGGGCGGGAATCCTCAATGGGGATTATGTGATTGTTCAAAAGCAATCGACCGCAGAGAATGGGGAAATTGTCGTTGCCCTGATAGAAGATGAGGCGACGGTAAAGACATTTTATAAGGAAAAGGATGTCATTCGCCTGCAGCCGGAAAATCCCCAAATGGATCCCATTTATGTTCATGATGTCAGGATTCTGGGGAAAGTCATCGGCGTGATCCGGATGTTCCGGTAAGTCACCGGGCAGAGGATCAGAGCTGAATAAATCCTTCCCCGTACATTCTTGTGAGCACTTTCATCATTGCCAGTTTGACATGTGCATAGGTCAGTCCGCCCTGCAGATAGGCAATAAAAGGTTCCCGGATGGGGGCGTCTGCGCTGAGTTCGATGGATGCCCCCTGCACAAAAGTGCCTGCCGCCATAATGACCTGATGCGGATAGCCAGGCATGTCCCAGGGGTAGGGTACCACATGCCCGTCAACGGGAGATGCGGATTGAATCGCCTGACAGAAAGCGATCAGCTCCCTGGCGGATCGGAATTCAATGGATTGAATGATGTCCGATCGATGATCCTCCCATTCCGGCAGGACACGATATCCCAACTGATGGAATATCCTTCCGGCCAGGACAGATCCCTTCAGGGCTTCTGCCACAGTGTGAGGCGCAAGAAACAGCCCCTGATAGAACAGGATATATCCATAGGGAAAGGAACCTTCTTCTTTTCCGATCCCAGGGGAGGTCAGCCTCTGTGACAACAGTCCAATGGCCCGTTTGGTACCGACGGCATAGGCTCCTGTAGGCGCCAGACCGCCTCCTGGATTTTTGATCAGGGATCCCACCGTCAGATCGGCATGGACGCTGCTGGGTTCCCTTTCTTCCGTGAATTCTCCATAACAGTTGTCTACCAGGATGAATACATCCGGACGAAGGCTCTTGATAAATGATATGGTGTCCCCTATTTCTGAAACGGTCAGGGACTTTCTCCATCCATATCCCTTGGACCTTTGAATGAGGACTGTTTTGATCCGCTTATTCTCCAGCTTTTCTTTTATTTTGGCACGATCGATGTTGCCTTCCGGGGAAAAGTCCACTTCCTGGTAGGAAACATTCCATTCCCGGAGCGATCCCGGAACAGCTTCCCGGATGCCAATCACGTCATTCAGGGTATCATAGGGCTGCCCGGTAACCGACAAAAGGATATCGCCTGGCCGTAACAGGGCAAACAGGCTGTCACTCAGCACATGTGTTCCGGATACCCATTGGGGTCGTACCAGCGCACTCTCCCCTCCAAAAATATCCCGATAGACCTCATCCAGTGCATCCCTTCCGTCATCCCCATATCCATAACCGGTGGTACCGATAAAATGTCTCGGACTGATTCTGTGCTTCCCAAATACGTGGAGTATTCTTGCCTGGTGGTATTCTGCCATTTCATCCATATCTGCAAACATCTTCCGGATATCCTGTTGGGCATTCTGAACGAAGGACAATGCTTTTGGATGGATATGCAGTTCGTTCAAGTAATAATCTGAATAATTCATTTGTCACCTCATGCAGTTTTCGTATTGTTCCTTCCTGATCATGCAAACAGAAAGGAACCAGCCAAAGGATGGTTCCGTTTCTTTTGATCCTGAATTTATCGAATGGGACGGACTTATTTTCTCCCGGGTTACTCTTTTTCCGGTTCCTGCATGGCATTCCCGAAAGAAACAGGACGGGCGGGGGTAATGGTGGAGATCGCATGCTTGTACATCATTATTTGCTTTCCATCGCTCTCCAGAATAATAATAAAATTATCAAATCCCTTTACTATGCCCTTCAACTGAAATCCATTGGTCAAATGAACGGTAACAGGAACATGTTCCTTTCTTGTCTGATTCAGGAATGCGTCCTGTAAGACAATGGTTGCTTTTGACGCCATCTTATAAACCACCCTTTCCTATCTGTTCTATTGGTACGCTGATACGGAAAACGAACTTTCAGCCGGTTGTCTTTCCGCTGATACAGATATCATTATACACCATCAGTTGCCATTTATAAAGACCATTTTTTCTCAATATCGGAAATTATCTGGTCACAAAGAACGGATCGATCTTCCAACCGGTTTCCATCCAGCCAATGTACTCTCTTCTCTCTCTGAAACCACGTCATCTGGCGCTTTGCAAATCTTCTGGTATTCCTTTTCAGCAGCTCCACTGCTTCCTCCCAGGTGGATCGTCCCTCCAGATAATGGAGGATCTCCTTATAACCCAGACCTTGCATGGAAACCAGATCTCCCCGATAGCCCATATCCAACAGGCCCCTTACTTCCCTCACCAATCCGGCCTGTATCATCCGATCCACTCTCTTATTGATTCTTTCATACAGTTTCGATCGATCCATGGTCAAGCCGTAAAGCATCCAGTCATAACAGGGAGATTCCATATACCGATAATCCTGGCGGAATTCCATCATGGTCTTTCCGGTAACATGATAGACTTCCAGAGCGCGTATCGTCCTTCTTGTATCATTGGAATGCAGCCTTGCTGCTGTGTCCGGATCGTTCTGTTCCAGAAGATGATGCAAGTATTGATTATCATGCTGCTCCAGCACCTTGTTTAAATAGTGCCGATATTCCGGATCCTCCGCTGCATCCGTAAAATCCATGGGATACAGAATGGAATTGATATATAAGCCGGTGCCTCCGGCCAGGATGGGCAGCTTTTTCCGGCTGTTGATTTTTTGTATGCTTTTCCCTGCACCTTTCTGGAAGAGAGCTGCATTGAATGCTTCATCCGGATCCACAATATCCATCATGTAATGGGGAATCCCCTGTCGCTCTTCCAGGGTTGGCTTTGCCGTTCCGATATCCATGTATCGGTAAATCTGCATGGAATCCGCAGATACGATTTCTCCATGAGTCCTTTTTGCCAGCCGGATTGCCAGATCTGTTTTACCAACCCCTGTCGGTCCCTCAATCACAATCATAGGTATCTTTTTCATTGTTGGTATCGTCCTTTTATGTTATTCTCTTGAATTTTTTCTCCAGCTCATATCGGCTGATTGTGATCAGGATCGGCCTTCCATGAGGACAGGTCAATGGAACTTTTTTACGGCTCAGATCCCTCAACAGGCTCCGGATTTCATTTTCCGACAATTTATCATTGGCCTTGACGGCTTTCTTACAGGACATCCGGATGATGTCCTCCTTCTGCAGGAGCAGTCTGGCATTGCCTGTCCTGTAATCCGGCTGATCCAGCAGCTCCCGGAATAAGTCCCTTAGATTGGATTCTTTGACCAAAACAGGGACGGCCCGGACAAGAAAGGATTTCCCGCCAAAAGGCTCCATATCAAAACCAATGGAAGAAAAGCTCTGAAGGCTGTCCGACAGAACCAGATACTCGTCATGGGTGACCTCCAATACATAAGGGGGGGATAACTGTTGACTGAGCACTTTCTGTTTCTGGATAGCGTCCTTAAACTTTTCATAAAGCAAACGCTCATGGGCGGCATGTTGATCAATGATGTAAAGATTCGTATCCGTTTCTGCCAGAATAAAAGTGGAAAAAGCGCTTCCTATTATATTCATTTTCCTGAAATGACAGGAATCCATAGGATTGTCATCCTCCCCCGCATTCCTGCCGGATGTCCGGGGATCCTCCCCTTCCTTCCGGATATACATGGACCTGGATGCCATTTCTTCCTCCATCTGCAGGGGAATGTCCTTCTGCATCAGTGAAAGATCTTCCGAAGCGGACTTCCCGCCTTTCGAAACAGCCGTTATAGGATCCGGTTCGAGATGGTCCGTATCCGGGGAAAACAGTCCTTTAAAGGATGAGGAGGACACGGATGGCAACGCATCCAGCTGGACGGATTTCAGATGATTTTCCTCCACATTCAAGGAAGGTATATAAGGTTTTTTTCCCAGGAATCCTTTCAGACACTCCAGCAGAAGCTGATAGATCCTCTTCTGGTCCCGGAATCGAATTTCGGTTTTGGACGGGTGAACGTTTACATCAATATCCCTGGAAGGCAAACGGATGCTCAGAACGCACCAGGGAAAATGATTGATCATGGTCTGCTCCCGGGCAGCTTCCTCCACGCACTGGGACAATAGCGGACTTTTGATATATCTCCCGTTTACAAAGAAGGATTGATGACTGCGGTTGGTTCTGGCAAGGGAAGGTTTTCCCACATATCCAAAAACGGACAGGCTGCTTTCAGCCAGTTTCGCATCGATCGCAATCAGCTCATTTTTTACATCCTTTCCATATATGGTAATAATCGCATCCCGAAGGCAATTTGTTCCCGGAGAATGATAAATGATTTTCCCATTGCTGATATACTTGATGGAGATTTCAGGGTGAGCCAGAATCAGTTTGGCAGCCAGCTCGCTGATGGCGGCTGTTTCACTTCGTGGAGATTTCAGGAACTTCAATCTGGCCGGAGCATTGTAGAACAGGTTGCGGACAAGAATTGTCGTACCTTCCGGACATCCTGTCTCTTCCACACGGATCAGCTCGCCTCCATGATTGACCAGGCGATATCCGGATAACGCATTCCTTTGCCTTGTTACCATCTCCATCTGAGAAACAGAGCAGATACTTGCCAGGGCTTCTCCCCGAAAGCCAAGGGTTTGAATATTGCTTAAGTCATCCGCATCGGATATCTTGCTGGTGGCATGCCGCTGAAAGGACACTTTTGCATCCTCTTCCTCCATGCCTGTGCCATTGTCTGTCACACGGAGAAAGGAAATGCCTCCATTTTCCGCTTCCAGGGTAATGGCCTTTGCATCTGCATCGATGGAATTTTCCATCAGTTCCTTGACAATGGAAGCCGGCCGCTCCACCACTTCGCCGGCAGCGATCTGATTCACAAGAAAATGATCCAGTTTATGTATTCTCGGCATGTTCTCACTCCCTCCTTACTGGTTCTATACAAGGCCAGCATCCCATCCGCGGAGATTCATTGTTTCTCCCTCCTTCCTGGCATCACATTTTAGCTTTCCTTACCAGCCGATATAGAATATCCATGGCTTCCATTGGTGTAATATGATTGATATCCAGACTGCGCAGTTCCCGTTCCACCTCGGAAGGTCCTGAATCCGGGGGATTCAACGCCTGTATGGAATTTCCCGGCTCATCGCCGCCCGGTTTGTCGCAGGTACTTGCGATTTCCTCCTCTGCCCTGGACTGGTGTATCCTGTCGTCTTCCTCCAGCCGTTTCAATATCTTCTTTGCCCGCTCCACCACGGCATCCGGCAGGCCAGCCAGTCTTGCCACCTGAATACCGAAGCTTCGGTCCGCCCCTCCCCGGACGATTTTACGCAGGAACAGAATATCATCCCCCTGCTCTTTCACCGCAACCCGGTAATTCTTTACTCCCGGAAGACTGCCTTCCAGTTCCGTCAATTCATGATAATGTGTGGCAAACAGGGTTTTTGACTTTAATGACGGCTCTTCGCAGATATGCTCCACTACGGCATAGGCAATGCTGAGGCCATCAAAGGTACTGGTGCCACGGCCAATTTCATCCAGAATCAGCAGGCTGTTGGATGTGGCATTATTGAGAATATTGGCAACTTCGCTCATCTCCACCATAAAGGTACTCTGTCCGGAAGCTAGATCATCCGATGCGCCAACCCGTGTAAAGATTCGATCCACCAGTCCGATTTTTGCTTTTCTTGCCGGAACAAAGCAACCGATTTGAGCCAGCAGCACAATCAGGGCAACCTGGCGCATATAAGTACTTTTTCCCGCCATATTGGGCCCGGTAATGATCATGAAATGATCTTCGCCTGTTTTCATGTCGGTGTCATTGGGGACAAATAAGCCGTGGGGAAGCGCTTTTTCCACAACAGGATGCCGACCGTCCAGGATTTGGAGGACTCCGTCTTCCCGGATCTCTGGCCGGACATAACCATTTGCGTAGGATACCCGTGCCAGGGAGTACAAAGCATCCAGAGCGGCAAGGATCCCCGCAACATTCTGAATCCGGGAAACCTGTGCCGCTGTCTGCTCCCGTATCTCCGCAAACAGCCGATACTCCAGGCGAATGCTTTTGTCCTCTGCACCCATAATGGTATTTTCCATTTCCTTTAGCTCCGGGGTAATGTATCGTTCTGAATTGGCAAGGGTCTGCTTTCGCATATAGGAATCCGG
>DHDO01000056.1:4659-7493 GCA_002399435.1 Firmicutes bacterium UBA4874 | reverse complement strand
ACCAGACTCAGGTTGGGTTTGGTCACATCGATGTAATAACCAAAAACCTTGTTAAATCCTATTTTTAAGTTCCGGATTCCCGTCTGTTCCCGTTCCTGTTGTTCCAGGGATGCAATCCATTTTTTCCCATCCGTCATGGCCAGCCGGTACCGGTCCAGTTCTTCATTCCAACCGTCCTTTATGAGGCTACCCTCCCGGAGGGAAATGGGCGGATCATCAAAAATGGATTTTTCGAGAAGCCCCCGGGTATCCTCCAGCACGTCCATTTTTTCATAAAACCCTGCCAAAAGACGGCTCCTGCACTGCGCCAGAAGATTTTTTACTGCCGGCAGAATGGCAAGGGAATTCTTCAGGGAAAGCATATCCCTGGCATTTGCATTGCCAAAGGTAATCCGGCTTGCCAACCTTTCCAGATCATGGACCTTCCCCAGCTGATCTTTTATCTCATCCATCCAAAGTGGGTGGCGGATCATCTCTTCCACTGCATTGAGACGGCCTTCCACCGCTTCTTTTTGGATTAGGGGCTGCTGTACCCACTGCCGGAGCATTCTTCCGCCCATGGCGGTGTTCGTTTGATCCAGAAGCCACAGTACGGACCCTTTTTTCCCTTTTCCCCGTATGGTCTCCGTCAGTTCCAGATTCCTGCGGGCTGCGGCATCCAGCATCATATAGGATTGAGGTAAATAAACCCTGATCCGGTTAATGTGCTGCAGGGCATTTTTCTGGGTTTCCGACAAATATTCCAATAGAGCCCCTGCCGCACAAATTCCAAGCTTCATATCCTGGCACCCAAAACCGTCCAGAGACTGTACCCTGAAATGTTCCAGCAGGCAGCGGTATGCATTGGACCATTGGTATGCCCACTCATGATAAGGGGTGATAAAGGGGGAAAACCGGCTTCGTATGGTGTTCAGGAAAGAAGAATCCGATGGGAGATCTTCACTGATCAGGACTTCACTGGGCCGAATTCTCGCCAGCTCATCCATCAATTGATTCTCCGCGTTGCCCGACGTAATCTCCGAAATAAAAAATTCACCGGTTGAAACATCCACGCCGGAAAGGCCGTAAGCATTTCCATCCTTCTTCAGGGAAAGCAGAAAGTTATTTGTTTTCTCTTCCAGCATAGAGCTTTCCAGAACGGTCCCGGGAGTTACCACCCGGATCACCTGGCGCTCCACCAGCCCTTTTGCTTCCGAAGGATCCTGGGTTTGTTCGCATATTGCCACCTTATGCCCGTTTTCAATCAGCTTTGCAATATAGCTGTCCACGGCATGATACGGGACCCCGCACATGGGTGCTCTTTCCTTCAGACCGCAGTCCTTTCCCGTCAGGGCAATTTCCAGCTCCCTGGATGCCAGAATGGCATCCTCAAAGAACATTTCATAAAAATCACCCAATCGAAAAAAAAGTATGGTGTCCTTGTATTGCTCCTTTATCTGAAAATATTGCTGCATCATCGGAGTTAATCCTGCCATAAACAACCTCCCACTCCCTAAGCTTGCCGCTATTTATTCTATTATTATAACCCGTACCATGCGAGCCTGCAAGTTTCCGCATTTTTCCGCGGAATCCGGGATGACCGGAATGCATTTGTTGAATCCTGAGTTTTGTCTCTTTCCCGTTGCATAAACCAGCCAATATTGAACAATCTAATCAGGAATAGAATTTTGTTCTTTTGGGAGAATCAAATGAAAATAAGGAAGCGGAATAAAAACCCCAAAAACAGAAAATCCATGGAAGAAAGGCAGTCCCATACCTCCAGAAGTGAAGACACGGTAAGTTTTAAGCTCTCCAGGGACGGGAAGGAGAACCTTCAGAAATTCAAGGCATTTCTGGAGGAAAGCTCCGATGCGGTTTTTCGTCAATTTGAGCTTGGGACCAGCGGCATTTCCTGTGCTTTGGTTTATATCGACGGCCTGGTGGATAAAATGGTGATCCAACAAATGATCATGAGGCCCATGATGCTTGAACTATCGAAACTGGAGAAGTCCGGGATTATGATCGGGCAAGAAAATGCCTATGATTTTGTGGAAAATCATATTATTACCGTTGGAGAGGTCCAGGAAGCGGAAACATTGGACAAAGCCATGCGCTTTGTTATGTCCGGGGAAGTGGTGTTGATTCTGGATGGATATGACAAAGTTCTCATTGTCAATGCGCGTGGATGGCCGGACCGGAGCATCTCCGATCCCGATACAGAAGGTGTCATCCGGGGCGCAAAAGAGGGCTTTACGGAAACTTTGCGAACCAATACGGCTCTCCTGAGAAGAAAATGCAAGGATCCCAATATGGTAATCCGCACCATACAGCTGGGCAGAAGAAGTAAAACAGATGTCGCTTATGTCTATATCAAGGGAATTACCGATCCGGGTCTGATTACAGAGCTGGAGGAAAGACTGAGCAGAGTTGATATTGATCAGATTTTCAGTTCCGGCCATCTGGAGCAGCTGATTGAGGACAGCTCCAACTCGCCCTTTCCTCAAATGCAGGCGACGGAACGGCCGGATAAAACCGTAGCCAATCTGATGGAGGGCAGGATTGCCATCCTCACGGATAACAGTCCATTTGCCCTGCTGGTCCCTGCAACGTTTGCACAGTTTTTTCAAAGCCCTGAAGATTACAGTGAAAGATGGATTATTTCCTCCTTTATTCGGGCACTGCGCTGGATTGCTTCTTTCCTGGCGGTATTTACTCCGGCTGTCTATATTGCCCTGGTGAGTTTTCATTCGGGCCTGATACCGATACGGCTGGCCCTTTCCATTGCCGCTACAAGGTCCCAGGTCCCATTTCCGTCCATTGTGGAGGCAATTATCATGGAGACCACCTTTGAGCTG
>DHDO01000056.1:0-4453 GCA_002399435.1 Firmicutes bacterium UBA4874 | reverse complement strand
TTATCATAGGGGATGCAGCGGTCCGTGCAGGTTTGACCAGCCCAACCATGGTAATCGTTGTTTCCCTGACTGCCATAGCATCCTTTGTCATACCAACCTACAGCGCGGCAATTGGCCTCCGGATCATGCGTTTTCCGTTAATGCTTCTGGCAGGGACTCTGGGTCTCTATGGAGTCATGATAGGCTTTATCGCAATCAACATTGAGCTGATATCCATGAAAAGCTTTGGAATGAGCTACATGACGCCTCAGTCCCCGCTGATTCTGCAGGATCTGAAGGATTTTGTCATTCGGGGACCTGCCAAAAAGATGAGAAAAAGACCGGTTCAATCCTATGCAATAGATATGGTGCGAATGGATATGAATGAGAGGGAGAATCATGAAGAAACAACAGGGATTGAGTAATTTCCAGATCACAGCTGTTGTGACACAGAGCATGATCGGGCTCATTTTACTGGGGATTGCACGCCGGGCCGCCCGTCTGGCCGGAATCGACGGGGTATTCGTCACTTTGCTTACAGGTGTTCTGTCTGCTGCAATCGCAGCTGTCATGATCCTTCTTTGCAATCGCTTTCCCAATCTGACCGTGATTGAATTTTCACAGGAAATACTCGGTAAATTTTTTGGCAGGTTGTATGGCGCTTTCTTTGTTTTCTATGCCATGCTGGTGACAGCTGTGACGGTACGGGGGTTTGCAGATGCATTGAAGATGCTGTTGCTGCCGAAAACTCCGATTGAATTTGTCATGATCACCATGCTGATTCTCTGTTCCTATTGCGTTGCAGGCGGAATCAGTTCCGTGTCCAGAATCAATGAAATCTTTCTGTTTCCGGTGATTATCGTCATCTCTCTGGTCATACTGATGAACATGGGAGACGTAGATTTATTTCGGTATCGTGCTGTCTTTTCCAATGGAATCAAGCCAATTCTAAATGGGATACCCGAAATGTCCACAGCATATCTTGGCTACGAGATTCTTCTCTTCCTTGCGCCTGTGGTAAAGAATAAAGATAAGATGATGCCATACGGCCTGTCCGGAATCGCAATTCCCCTGGTTCTCTATACCGGTTTGGTCTTTGTATCCATTGGCGTTGACGGTGCTCTGGCAACTGCGGATATCATCTATCCGACGATCCAGCTGGCCAGACGTATCTCCCTGCTCGGGTCCTCTATAGAGAAATTTGACATTCTCTTTATCCTGCTGTGGATTCTGTCAATTTATACAACGCTTATTACATTTCTGTATATGGCATCCATTTCCGTAACCCGTCTGGCAGGTCTCCGGAATTATAAACCCTTTATCTTTATATTGATTCCATTGATCTATATGATTGCCATCCTACCGGAGGACATTGCAGATTTAAACACTGTTGTCCTGCTGTCTGATTATATTGGAATGGCTGTGGTACTCAGCTGCATCCCTATGTTGCTGATATCCATCGTTCGAAAAAAAGGGGGAAAGAATAATGGTTCGTAAAAAGCTTGTCCTTTTTCTCTTCCTGATTCCTTCCCTGCTTTTGACGACGACATCCTGCTGGGACCGGATTGAAATTGAGGATCAGGCCATTATTATCGGCATGGCCATGGATCTGGCGGAAGATCAGAAAAAGATCGTGGTTACCTTTCAGATAGCACAGCCACGGGCCTATGTGGCAGAGTCCCAGAGCAGCGAGGAGGGGTATTACAATGTCACAAAAACAGCGGAAGACCTGGCCGGCGCCAGAAATAAGCTATCCAGGAGCACCAACATGATTCCAACGCTGGAACAGTGCCAGGTGGTACTCGTGGGTGATAAGCTGGCCAAAAAAGGTCTGAGCGGCTATATGGATTTTTTGCTGCGGACCCATGAAGCCAGAAGGCAGCTTCAGATAGGAGTGGTGCAGGGGTTGGCGCGGCATATGCTGGAAATAAAATTCAAATCCGATCTGGCTCCCTCTTTTGTGATATCGGAAATGATGAGTCGAGACAGTCAATATAACTTTCGGATGACAGATTTTATGAGCCTGGAAAAGCTGCATACGGCTTTTGTCGAAAAAAATGACTTCATTCTTCCCCAGATCAAACAAACGGAAAACGGGTTGTATATGGCCGGTGGTGCTGTTTTTAAAGGCTTTGAACTGGTGGGATGGTTTAGCGGAGAAGAAATGATGGGCGCCCGATTTATGAGGGGAGATGCATCTTCCGGATACCTGACAGTGGATATGCCTTCTTCCATGGGGAAAAAGATCATGCTGAGAGTCTATGAGACGAAATCGGATTTTCATCCGGAAATAAGAGACGATAAGCTGGTAGCTGTCCTGAATCTACGTCTGGAAGGAGACATTGACGAAATTGTCCATCCCAATGGAAACTGGACCGGCAAAAAACTAATTGACCAATGTTCCACTCAGATTGAGAAATATGTGAGGGTGATCGTCAATGATGCATTCCATAAGTCCCAGCGTGTTTATGACAGTGAGCCTTTTCGTCTGAAGGAAAAGTTAAAATGTTATTATCCGGCTTTCTGGAAAGCCAATTCTGCAAATTGGGATGAAATCTATCAGGCTGCGGAACTGAAGGCAAATATTGACGTCAATATTCGAAGGGTGGGAGAAATCAGCAGCCCCTGAAAACGACCTTCCTGTCAGGAAAAGAACATGGAAATCAGCAAAAGTACCAAACCGCCTCCGATATAAAAATATCCGACGTATTTTCCGATTTTAACTTCCATCGGATACCGGTCGTCTTTCAGCATGTGGGGGTAAACAAAAGAAAGAATCAGCCCGCAGATCACTGCCAGTCCGACAAAATACGAGGTAAACCACAATTTCAAAAAACGAAGCAATGCCATGGAAACCCCTCCTTTTAAAATGAGTATTCCCGAAAGCCTCAGGAACTTGCACAAAAGGCAAACAATCGATATAATAAATTTATTATGATTGGAAAGGGAGACAAATATGCGGGCTGAAAACCATGCTTTTGCTGTCCCGGAAAAAGAGAAGGAGAAACAGGCCATAGAGGCTTTGCAGCAACAGATTCTCGGTTCCGGATTGAAATACCATATTATAACTTATGGATGTCAGATGAATGTGCATGATTCCGAAATGCTGGCCGGAATGCTGACGGAAATTGGTTATGAGGAGACCGATCAACAGCAGGAAGCGGATCTGATCCTGTTCAATACCTGTTGTGTCCGGAACAATGCCGAGCGGAGAGTCTATGGCAACGTAGGGGCCTTAAAGTCATACAAGCAGGAAAATCCCGACCGGATCGTTGGCGTCTGCGGATGCATGATGCAGCAGCCGGAAGTATCTGCCGATCTCGTCCGGAAGTTTCCCTTTATTGATCTGGTTTTTGGCACACACAGCCTTCCTCACTTCCCTTCCCTGCTGCTGCAGGCTTTGGAGTTCAGGGAAACGGTAGTAGAAATTCCGGATACCGAAGGAGAACTGACCGAATCCGAATCCATTCCTGTGAAACGGGCTGCCGGTACAGGTGCATGGGTCACCATCATGCATGGATGCAACAACTTCTGCAGCTATTGTATTGTTCCTTATGTCCGTGGGAGGGAAAGAAGCCGTCGGCCGGAGAACATTCTGGAAGAAATCACTGAGCTTGTACAGGAGGGATACCGGGAGGTCACCCTGCTTGGGCAGAATGTGAATTCCTATGGAAAGGATCTGGAAACCCCCTTTCCGTTTCATGCTCTGCTCAGGGAGATCAATCAAATAAGCGGGATGGAAAGAATACGGTTCATGACATCCCATCCGAAGGATCTGTCAGAGAATCTGATCCTTGCCATGGCAGAATGCGACAAGGTATGCGAGCACCTCCACCTTCCCGTTCAGGCAGGCAGTGACCGGATCCTTCGGGCAATGAACCGAAGATATACCGTGCAAGGCTATCGGACATTGGTGGGCAGGATCCGTCAGGCTATACCGGATATTGCCCTGACCACGGATATCATTGTTGGATTTCCGGGGGAGACGGAAGAGGATTTTCAGGAGACCCTGGATCTTGTGGGACAGATGCGGTATGATTCTGCCTATACTTTCCTGTATTCCCCGCGATCCGGTACTCCTGCCGCAAAGCGGAAGGATCCATTGAGTCCGGAGGAAAAAAAGGAACGGCTCTATCGGCTGAATGCATTGCAGAATAGAATAAGCAAGGAAAAAAATCAGGAATATGACGGACGGACGGTGGAAGTGCTGGTGGAGGGGCCCAGCAAGAATAATCCGGATGTTCTCACCGGCAGAACCCGTACCAATAAAACCGTGAATTTCACAGGCAGTGCGGGACTTGTCGGGCAATTGACCATGGTTCAGATTACAAAAGCGCATTCCTGGTCCCTGGAAGGGGAGGTGATTGAAAAATGACCAAAGAGACAGCGGTCTCCCATTCGGAAATCATGAAGTTGGCCAGAGAGCTGGGACATGCTCTGGCGCAGTCCCGGGAAATACTGGACTACAGGGATG
>DHDO01000025.1:2961-3161 GCA_002399435.1 Firmicutes bacterium UBA4874 | reverse complement strand
TGCATTAGGGGATTTTTTGCAAATATGAAAAGCCCAAGATGAATTGCCTGGAGATTTCCTTTATGCTAAGATAATAGGAAGGCAGCCATAAGCTATAGGGCAGCCATAAGCTATAGGAAGGTTGCCATAAGATAATGGAGAAGCAGCCAAATGAAGAAACAAAAAGAAGAAAAGAGCAGGCTGGGAAGGAGCGGAGGGGA
>DHDO01000025.1:1475-2756 GCA_002399435.1 Firmicutes bacterium UBA4874 | reverse complement strand
AAAAGTCCGGGAGCGGAGGAAGTTGGGAGAACGGGACGATACGGGAAACGGGCAGGGATAAACATGGAAAGGAAAGAAACCGAATGACGAAAAAAAGGCTTGCCTCCGGGATACAGTTGTTATTGGTGATCGTACTGATACTGACGGGTACGACATCCTGCCGGAAGGATACCGAACCAGTGCAGGATAATCTGTTTGCCATGGATACCTATATCACTTTTTCAGTCTGGGGAGGAGATCATCCAGGGGATGCACTGAATGCGGCCAGGGAAAGGATCCGGGAGATTGAACAGCGAATGAGCGTTACCGTGGAGGACAGCGATGTATCCAGGATCAACAGAAATGCTGGAAAGCAGCCGGTTCCGGTCCATTCTGACACCTTTTTTGTGATTCAAAAGGCTCTGCAATATGCAAAGCGTTCCAACGGGGCATTTGATATTTCCACGCTCCCTGTCAGCAGTTTATGGAATATTGGAAAAGAGAATCAGAGAATACCGGCCAGGGAAGAGATTGAAGAGAAGCTTCCCCTGGTGGATTATAAAAAGGTAAAGCTGGACAAGGAAAAGAAAACGGTTTTTCTGGAGAAGGAAGGAATGGGGCTGGATTTGGGCGGCATTGCAAAAGGATATGCGGGAGATGAAACTGTCCGGATCCTGAAAAAGAACGGAGTGACTCATGCACTGGTGAACCTGGGCGGTAATATTGCGGTTGTCAACGGAAAAGAAGATGGCACGCCCTGGAGAATTGGAATCCAGAACCCCAGAATGGAAGAGGACAAAAAGAAGCGCAAGCATGTTGCCGTGGTGGAGACCAAAGAAGAAGCAGTGGTTACTTCCGGAGATTATGAGCGATATATGACGGAGGTCTATAAAAAGACGGGGAAACGATATCATCATATTATTGATCCCCAGACCGGCTATCCGGCCGACAATGGGGTAATCAGTGCGACAGTTCTGGATAAAGATGGGATAGATGCTGACGCATTGACGACTTCCCTGTTTGTCCTGGGCGTGAAGGATGGATTAAAGCTTGCTGACCAGTCGGGGATTCCAGCCATGCTCATCACGCGTGATAAAAAGCTTTATTTCAGCAAAGCTCTGAAAGGGAAGGTCAGTGGAATTCATCCGGACTATAAAATCGCGAATTGAACTTTTCCTTGTATTTCCCCCATCGGAATAGTATATTATAAACAGATGATTGCATATGCATGGAAATGTTTATATTACCAACAGGGATCGACATATCATGTTTTGCGAATGGGCCTGTCGTTTGTGGAGGGAT
>DHDO01000025.1:423-1334 GCA_002399435.1 Firmicutes bacterium UBA4874 | reverse complement strand
TTTGTGGAGGGATGTCTGCTGTGAACAAGAAGAAAATACTGGTCACTTATCCACTTCCGGAGGAAGGGCTTCAATGCCTGGAAAATGATTTTGAAGTCACAATACACCGGGAGGGCTCCATGTCCAGGGAAAGCCTGCTTCCGATTATCGCGGATTACGATGGAATCCTTGCCGCTGGGATCCGTATCGATGCCGGGCTGATCCGGGCAGCGGACCGGCTTCGGATCATCAGTGTCTATGGTGCGGGTTTTGATGGCATCGATATTCAGGCTGCCACGAAAAAAGGAATTGTTGTTGCCAACATTCCGGATGCCGTAACGGATGCCACAGCGGAGGTCGCCATGGGGCTGATGCTTTCTGTCATGCGCCGTATCTCCGAATGCGACCGGGCGCTGCGGAACGGTGATGCTTCGCGGTGGGGCATGATGAAGAACATGGGCCATGTATTGTATGGCAAGGAGCTTGGCATTATCGGGATGGGACGGATTGGCAGGGCGGTTGCAAAGCGGGCTTCTGCCTTTGACATGCGGGTTTCCTATTACAATCGCAAACGGTTGGATCCCGTGATTGAGATGGAACTGGGTGCCGTTTATAAAAGGCTGGATCATCTGTTGAAATCTTCCGATGTGATTACCATACATACACCATTAACCAAAGAGACACACCACCTAATCGGGCAGAGGGAGCTTTCCCTCATGAAGCCCACCGCTTATCTGATCAACACTTCCAGAGGGCCGGTGGTGGAGGAGAAAGCTTTGGTTGCGAAGCTGCAGCAGGGCAAACTGGCCGGTGCGGGCCTGGACGTATATGAAAGGGAGCCTGTTATCTCACCGGAGCTTTTGAAAATGGATCATGTTGTTCTGACGCCCCATATCGGCACCGATACGACAGAAACCAGGATCCACATGGCA
>DHDO01000025.1:0-162 GCA_002399435.1 Firmicutes bacterium UBA4874 | reverse complement strand
AGAAAGCGAGAACAAGTGAAGGAGGATCATTATGCTGAGAGTAGCTATGCTGAGCGGATGGCATGTTCATGCAAGGGATTATGCCAAACAGATTTCACAGACAGGCCGTGCCAGGATCACTGCTGTATGGGATGAACAGCCGGAGAGGGGCAGGCAATGGGC
>DHDO01000022.1:6557-7585 GCA_002399435.1 Firmicutes bacterium UBA4874 | reverse complement strand
ATCAAAAAGTGACAAAGTTTTTAAGTACGGTTCGGATTTCTTGCCATGTTCTGTTTCTCATGATAAAATATTGGGTAGGCATGCACACGTTTTCGGATAAACGGATGCACAGTAAAAAGAAGGAAGCAGGATATGACGACAAAGCATGATCAGATCATTCAATATATCATGGATTTGGAAATAGGGTCTGCCATTTCCGTCCGGAAGATCGCACAGAAGCTGGGAGTCAGCGAAGGTACGGCATATCGGGCCATAAAGGATGCAGAAAGCAGGGATTACGTCAAAACCTTTCCCCGTGCGGGTACCATTCGTGTGGAAAAAGCGGAAAAGCGCAATATTGATCGGCTGACATTTGCTGAGGTAGCTGCCATGGTGGACGGAACAATTCTCGGCGGCTTCCCTGGACTGAGCAAGACACTGGCCAGATTTGTCATAGGCGCCATGACCCCGGATGCTATGGTGAAATATCTTTCCTCCGGCAGCCTGTTGATTGTGGGGAACCGGGAGGAAGCGTTCCGTCTTGCCCTGGAGCACGACTGCGCCGTTCTGATTACCGGTGGATTCCGCTGCGGGGAGGAGATACATGATCTGGCGGACCGCAAAGGTCTGCCTGTTATATCTTCCACTTATGATACCTTTACGGTGGCTTCCATGATCAACAAGGCTATTTCCGAGCGTATGATCAAAAAGGAAATTCTGCTGGTTGAGGATATCATGATTTCAAAACCTTTGTATCTCCATGGGAAGGATCCCATCGGCAACTGGAGAAAGCTGCAGAAGAAATCCGGGCACAGCCGTTTTCCGGTTGTAGACGAATCCGGTCATGTGGTGGGCGTTCTTACCTCAAGGGATATTCCGGAGGTGTTGGACGGACCGGTTCAGGACCATATGTCCTGCGATCCCGTTACGGTAACCAGGCAGATGACGGTCGCCTATGCCGCCCATATCATGATCTGGGAGGGCTTTGAACTGCTGCCGGTAGCGGAAGACGGCAAGCTGATCGGGGTCATCAGTCAGCTGGATGTGAT
>DHDO01000022.1:5430-6330 GCA_002399435.1 Firmicutes bacterium UBA4874 | reverse complement strand
AACAGGAAGACACGTTTCTCCGGCAGGGTTACGCCCATTCTGCTCAGTCATATGGGGACGGCCAGCTGGAACGCCATGACCATGCTGATGTCCACAGTGGGAACCCTGACGCTGAAGAGCTTCCGGAAGTCCGATATTGCTGTGGATACCTTCACGGTTTATTTTATCCGTCCGGTACAGATGGAAGATATGCTGGACATCGATGTGGAGCCGGTGGAAGAGGGGAGAAGCTGGAACAAAGCCGAAATCAACGTGTATCATGAGAAGACATTGATTGCCAGGGGAATGCTTGCCGTCAAGGAAATGAAGAAATAGCCATGGGGAGTAAAGGTGATAAGATGTCTGATTTTGTGCATCTGCATGTGCATACCGAATACAGCCTGCTCGATGGGGCAGGCAGAATACCGGCACTGCTGGACCGGTGCAGGGAGCTGGGAATGCCCGGAATGGCCATTACGGATCATGGGGTTATGTATGGCGTGGTGGAATTTTATCAGGAGGCAGTTGCCAGGGGGCTGAAGCCGGTCATCGGCTGTGAAGTCTATGTGGCGCCCCGCGGCATGAAGGACAAGGAAGCGCACACGGACGGCAATTATACCCATCTTGTGCTTCTTGCAGAGAATCAAACCGGTTATCGGAATTTGATGACTCTGTCGTCCCTTGGATTTACGGAAGGATTTTATTACAAACCACGGATTGACTATCCGACCCTTGCCAGATATTCGGAGGGCCTGATTGGGCTCAGCGCATGCCTGGCAGGAAAGGTTCCCCAGTTGCTGAAGCAAGGACGCTATGATGATGCGGTGGCTGCTGCCAACCGTCTGAACGGGATTTTTGGACAGGGATCCTTTTATCTGGAACTGCAGGACCACGGATTGCCTGCCCAGAGAGAGATCAATG
>DHDO01000022.1:2587-5125 GCA_002399435.1 Firmicutes bacterium UBA4874 | reverse complement strand
AGTATCCGGAAGCTCTGAAAAATACCGTCCGGATCATGAACCGGTGTCATGTGGAGTTTGAATTCGGCAGACTCCATCTTCCGAAGTATGAGGTTCCGGCTGGCTATACCGCGGAGCAGTATCTCAGGGGCCTCTGCTGCAAGGGGCTGAAGGAACGATATCCGGAAGTGACGGAGGAAATCCGGGATCGCCTGGAATATGAGCTCCAAACCATCATTCAAATGGGATATGTGGACTATTTCCTCATTGTATGGGATTTTATCAAATATGCCAGGGACAACGGGATTGTTGTCGGTCCGGGAAGAGGCAGTGCCGCAGGAAGCCTGGTGGCCTATACCCTGCAAATCACGCAGATCGATCCGATGAAGTACGGCCTGCTGTTTGAGCGCTTCCTGAATCCGGAGCGTGTCAGCATGCCGGATATTGATGTGGATTTCTGCTATGTCAGACGGCAGGAGGTCATTGATTACGTCATCCGGAAATATGGGGAGGATCATGTGGCCCAGATCATTACCTTTGGCACCATGGCAGCCAGAGCCGCCATCCGGGATGTGGGACGGGCCCTGAACATGTCCTATGGCGAAGTGGATCGGATTGCCAGGATGATTCCCTATGAAAAAGGAATGACGATTGACAAGGCTATGGAAAGAAATCAGGAACTGAAAATGCTCTGCGAGGAGGATTCCTCCGCCCGGTCCCTGATTGATATGTCCCGGAAGCTGGAAGGACTGCCGAGGCATGCATCCACCCACGCAGCCGGTGTCCTGATCACCGGACGGCCAGTGACGGATTATGTTCCGCTGCAGAAAAACGATGATTGTGTTACCACCCAGTTTCCCATGGGAACACTGGAACAGCTGGGACTGCTGAAAATGGATTTTCTTGGTCTGCGCACCCTGACGGTGATCCGGGATACGGTTGGGATGATTGGGCGGAGCAACGGGGAAAAAATTGATATGTATTCCATTCCGCTGGATGATGCAGCAGTTTATGATATGCTCAGCCAGGGGGATACGGACGGTGTGTTTCAGCTGGAAAGCGCCGGCATGAAGCAGTTCATGAAGGAACTCAGGCCATCCTCCTTCGAGGACATTATAGCCGGGATTTCCCTTTACCGGCCGGGACCCATGGACCAGATCCCGCGGTACATTGCAAACAAAAACCATCCGGAGTCCATAGAGTATACGGATGAGAGCCTGGAACCCGTGCTGAAGGTGACATATGGATGCATGGTCTATCAGGAGCAGGTTATGCAGATTGTGAGGGATCTGGCGGGATATTCGCTGGGGAGATCCGATCTGGTGCGCCGGGCCATGGCGAAGAAAAAGACCGATGTCATGCAGAGGGAAAGGGAATACTTCATTCATGGCATCCTGGATGAAGACGGGAATGTGACCGTACCGGGAGCGCTGCGCAACGGCGTTCCGGAGGAAAAGGCCAACCGGATCTTTGATGAGATGATGGAATTTGCCAAATATGCCTTCAACAAGTCCCATGCTGCGGCATATGCCCTGGTCGCCTACCAGACGGCGTGGCTCAAATGCCATTATCCGGTTCCCTTCCTGGCTGCCCTGATTACCAGTTTTATGGGGAACAGCGGGAAAGTTTCCGGCTATATTCAGTACTGCAGGAAGAGGAACATTCCGGTGCTTCCGCCGGATGTGAACGAAAGCTATGCCAGGTTTACGGTCCGCGATCGTTCCATCCGTTTCGGCCTGGCTGCCGTGAAAAATGTGGGGACATCAGCGATTGAAGCGATTATCAAAGTCCGGGAGGAAAAGGGCCGGTTTGTCAGCTTCCTGGATTTCTGCCGGAAGACGGAAGACGTGGAAATCAATAAAAAGATGGTGGAAAGCCTGATCAAATGCGGCGCGTTCGATTCCCTGGGAGCCCATCGCTCTCAGCTCCTTGCGGTTTATGAAAAGATTCTGGACAGCGTCGCCCAGGACAGGAGGCGGAATGTTTCCGGACAGCTGTCCCTGTTTGGCGGCGCTTCGTCTGCTGCACCTTCCGCATACCGGCTGGATATTTTGCCGGATCGGGAGGAGTTTCCGCTCAAAGCCTTACTCTCCATGGAAAAGGAAATGACAGGTGTCTACATCAGCGGGCATCCTCTGGATGAGTACAAGAAATCCCTGGAAGGCCTGCAGACCACCCTGGAAATTTCTGGCCTTAAGGGTGAGGAGGAGAGGGAAACGATGGCGGAGGGAGTTCTGCCGGCTACGGATCTGGCAGACGGATCCCCGGTCACACTGGGGGGTATTCTTACGGATAAGAAGATCAAATATACCAGGAATAACAGTGTTATGGCTTTTGTTACCCTGGAAGACCTGTATGGCACCATTGAAGTTATTGTGTTTCCCAGAGTGTATTCCAGGTTTTCCGCATTGCTGAATACCGATCAGGCTGTGATTGTGAAGGGTAGAATCAGTCTCCGGGAAGAGGAGGATCCCAAAGTTATCTGCAATGAGGTGGAACCCCTGGTGTCCGACAGAATATCCGGAAAAACATCCGGGAAAGGGACTGAAAATTCGTCCG
>DHDO01000022.1:738-2404 GCA_002399435.1 Firmicutes bacterium UBA4874 | reverse complement strand
GAAAAGGACTGAAAATTCGTCCGGGAAATGGACCGGCAAAACATCGGAAGATCCTTCCGGTAAGACGTCAGCAGATACCTCCGGTAAAACATTTGTAAAGGAGTCCGGGAAAAAGGGACACAGGCTGTACCTTAAGATTTCCCGGGACCGCAGCCCGGATGTTCAGCAGGATATCTGCAACGTGCTGAAGAAGTATCGGGGAAGCATACCGGTGTATTTGTATCTGGAAGCTGCGGACAGGCTGTATCAATCCAGCCCGGATTTGTGGATCCGGCGGGATTCTCTCCTGCTTCGGGAATTAACCGGAATACTTGGGGAACAATGTGTTAAAATGACATAATGAATGTGTTGGAAAAAGGAAAGGCAACGAACGAAAAAAACGGGAGCGGGAAAGAAGGAGGCACGGCATGTGGAGGGTTGTCTATATGGCCCGGACGAGAACGATGGCTGACCACATAAACGAACTATTGGTCAGGGAAGGGTTTCTGATCAAATTAAAGCCTGTCTATCGGAACGTCCCGGAAGAGGAGAACTACTATGAAATCCTGGCTCCCAATACAGAAGCGCAGGAAATTCATAATATATTAATGCAAAATGGTTTTTAAACCGTTTGTAAAGTGTTAAAATGCTTGATAGGATTCCAGAGAGGAGAAGCAAAATGAAGAAAATCGGAGTTTTAACCAGCGGCGGCGATGCACCCGGCATGAATGCGGCTATCCGGGCGGTGGTAAGGACAGCTGTTTACAAGGACATGGAGGTTTATGGAATACGAAGAGGGTTTGATGGCCTGGTGAATGCAGAGATTGACCGGATGGATGTAAAATCGGTTGGGGAAATCCTTCACCGCGGCGGCACAATTTTGAATACAGCGCGTTCCGAAGCATTCAAAACAGAAGAGGGGCTGAAAAAAGCAGCCAATGTTTTGGAAATTTTTGGCATTGAAGGGCTTGTGGTAATCGGAGGAGATGGATCCTTTCACGGAGCTATGGACTTAAGCGAACGGGGAATTTCCGTCATTGGGATACCTGGTACGATTGACAATGATATATCCTGTACAGACTTTACCATCGGATTTGATACAGCGGTCAATACCGTCCTTGAGGCCATCAGCAAGATCCGGGATACGGTATCTTCCCATGAGAGAACGAATATCATTGAAGTCATGGGCAGGCATGTGGGAGATATCGCAATTTATACGGGGATTGCCGGCGGTGCGGAAGGCATCCTGATACCGGAAAAGCCAGTGGATATTGATCAGCTGTGCAAGCGGATCATTGAAGGCCGGCATCGCGGGAAGAACTCCAGCATCATCATCCTGGCGGAAGGAGCAGGCAAGGCTTTCGAAATGGAAAAGGTGATTGAGGAGAAAACCGGGATGGAGACCAGAGCAACGGTACTTGGCTATATTCAGAGAGGCGGCAGTCCGTCGGCGGCAGACATTATACTGGCCAGCCGGATGGGCCATTATGCGGTGGAGCTGCTGGAGAAGGATGTGGTCAATCGGGTGATCAGTACACGGGGAAATCAGATTGTGGATGATGACATCAAGGAAGCCCTGGCCATGACCCGACCGTTTAACAAGGAACTGTATGACCTTGCACAGATTCTTTCCATCTAATGAAATGATTCATCTAATGAAATGGTTCATTTAATGGAATAATTCATT
>DHDO01000022.1:0-564 GCA_002399435.1 Firmicutes bacterium UBA4874 | reverse complement strand
AATGATACATTTAATGGAATGATTCATGAAATAACCGGACACTGCAGTGAGAAATATCAGACTGCCCGGGTACGACACCGGGCAGCTTGAAACATATGGGAGAAATGAGACAGGGAGGAATCGGATGATTTGTGACAGTACGCAAATCCGGGTAAGGTACAGCGAGACAGATCAGATGGGTGTGGTTTATCACTCCAATTATTATTCCTGGTTTGATATCGGACGGACGGATTGGATGCGGGAAGCAGGCATGAGCTATCGTGATATGGAGCGTAGGGGGATTTTGCTTCCCTTATTGGAGTCGCATTGTGTTTATCTCCACAGTGCAAAGTATGACGACCAACTGACGGTACATACCAGGATTACAAAGCTCAGGGGGATTCGGTTTACAGTGGAATATGAAGTAATCCGGGATGCGGATGGATTGCTTCTTGCACGGGGCAGTACGGTTCACGTTTTTACGGATGCCGATCTGAAGCCTGTGAACGTCAAAAAGAAGCACCCGGAAATATATGAGATATTCCGAAAAAATGTGGAATAGGATCTCGACGGAAATGGTGCGGC
>DHDO01000047.1:46542-46950 GCA_002399435.1 Firmicutes bacterium UBA4874 | reverse complement strand
CGGAATCCATCCTCCAGTTCCCAGTCCCTGCAGTGCTGCAGAATTACTTTTTTTAATTCCGTTCCATTGTCATTGATCGGCTCACAAGGCAGGATGCGCATGCCCTTGGCAGGGTCTCCGGAAAAATGGCGATACCGTTCATACAAAAAGGCAGCAGCTTTCGCCGGGAACGACTTCGGGCATTGGTCCTTTGGCTGGTCTTCCGGGAGATAGGCAATGCCGGCCTCCGTCGTATTGGATACCATATACCGCAGATCCGGATTTTGCGCACATTCCAAAAAAGCAGAGTATTCCCTGTAAGGATTGATTGCCCTGCTGATGGAAGTGACGACTTCCCGGGATTCTGCCCGGCTGCCGTCCTTAAGGCCTCTTAAGTAAAGGGTATACAAACCGTCCTGTTCGTTCAGG
>DHDO01000047.1:46201-46323 GCA_002399435.1 Firmicutes bacterium UBA4874 | reverse complement strand
TTGAGCCGGTTGATCATCCAATCCACAAAAGCCCGCAGAAAACTGCCTTCTCCAAATTGAATCACCTTCTCCGGCATTGGATCCAGCGGTCCCACCGTCACATCCTCCGGTATGGTAAAACC
>DHDO01000047.1:45684-45950 GCA_002399435.1 Firmicutes bacterium UBA4874 | reverse complement strand
TGCAGGATCCAGCCGGGATTTTCCGGGAAAACCCTATGGACAGCTCTGACGGAAAACCAGCTCCGGAACGATGGTATGATGGGGAGGAATCTTCTCCCCATGCAGAACCCAGCATAGAATGTTCGCTGCCGCTTTGGCCAAAGCCCCGACCTTATTGTCAACGGAAGACAACCCGGGTGACGTACAACGGGCAATAATGGAATCATTGTATCCAAACACCGCAACATTCTCCGGTACTTTCTTTCCCCGCCGCGCCAAAGCTTTCA
>DHDO01000047.1:44744-45454 GCA_002399435.1 Firmicutes bacterium UBA4874 | reverse complement strand
TCCCCGCCGGCGATGCCACTGTCCGTTTTGAGGATGGAATACGGCCTGCATTCCAGTCCCGCCGCCTTCATTCCGGCACGGAATCCGTCCAGCTTTGCCAGACCGCTGAAGCTGTCCACATCATAGACATACACGATCTCCCGGTAACCCCGTTTCACCAGACTTTCCACAATCTCCTCCGTAGCTGCCCGGTCATCACACTTTACGGAATAGATGTTTTCCCCGTCCAGAAAACTGTTAAGCATCACAACGGGCACAACAGAAGCCGTATCCAGAATATGCCGATTGTTCGTCTTTTCCTTGAAAACGGAACCGATCAGTACGATTCCGTCCACTTTTTTCTCCAGAAGCAGCCCCATATATCCTTTCTTTTTCTCCAATCCGCCTCCGGTATTGCAGAGAATCATATGATACCCGAGCTTGCGGAACTCCTGCTCCAGGATATATATGGCGTTCGCATAGTAGGAATCCCGGACATCGCTGGCCAGAACCCCTATGGTATGAGTCGATTTCACCACCAGGCTCCTGGCAATATCGTTGGGCCGGTATTTCAGCTCCTTCAGCGCCGCTTCAACTCTCTCACGGGTCTCCGGCCGAACCGTGGAACTGTTGTTGATCACCCGGGAAACCGTAGCAATGGAAACGCCTGCCTTTCTGGCCACCTCATAAATGTTCATCCATCCACCACCATTAATGTAAGCGCTTACATT
>DHDO01000047.1:0-44451 GCA_002399435.1 Firmicutes bacterium UBA4874 | reverse complement strand
CCAACCGGTTCATCAGATCTTCTGCAAACGCCGTATCCCCCGACTCGATCCACACAAGACCCGGGAAAGCGGCCAATGCTTCCTCCAGCTTCCGGCTCTTCTCCGGTGCAATCAGGACGATTCCCATCTTATTATGAATGATTTCCCCGGAAGCCTGCATCAGTTCGTTCAGAAAATGCTCCGTAGGCTCTTTGGAAGGCTCCAAATATGCCAGAATATTATATTTTTCAGGCAAGACAGTCGATAAGGAGATATCCCCTTCCTTTGCTGCAAAGGTATGATCCGGAATGGGGACCGGTTCCATCCCGCTCCTTTCCTCCCCGTCCTCATGGGGAATTGCCACTTCCAATACCGTCGGAGCGTCCTTTGACAGGTTCGGATAATAAGCGTTCAGCAGCATGGTCCCATCGGCCAGCCGATTCCCGGTCAGAACCCGGTAATTGCCTTCCTCCAGCTCAAATTCAGTGGTTTCCTGCTCCGGGCCGGATAATGTCCGGTAGGTACCCTCCCGCAGCCTTGCAATGGTATAGTTTTTGGAATACTGGAGCTTTTCCTTGCATACCAGGGTCAGTTTTGCCATTTCTTTGGCTTCATAGGGAACGATCCGACAAAAGCGTCCTTTGCTGTAATACTCCAGTTCCCCGTCAATAGGATGAAAGCGCGCCGGAATGCCCAGGCTGCGGCAGATTGCCACAAACAGTACTTTTCTTGAATTCCGGGAGCCCTGTTTCCACCGAAGGGTGCCCGGTACGGAAGCAATCAGGGCTTTATAATCCTCCCCCGTCACATCCCGTATCTCTTCCTCAATGTAATCGTATATCCTGTGAGGATTTTCCGTAAAACTTCTTTTCTCCCCCTCATCGAAGAAATGGGCGACAAAGTATCGGTACGGATGAAGCATCTCCCAGTGAATACGGGGATTCAGTACATATTTGGAGAAAAGTTCCTCATAATAAAGATCACGGTATGGGTAAGCATGGATCAGATGATCCTTCAGCATTGCCGTGGTGCTGTCCGTCAGATCCTTGGGAGCGATATCCTTCAGAAGCAATACTTTGTATTTCAGGGGAATCCCGCAAACATCCTCCAGAAAACACCTGATTTCCGCATGATTTCCCCTTGCTTTCATAAGAAGCCCGGCAATGTCTTGCTGAAACCCGGAAAAATGCCGTGCAATTTCCTGTGCCTCTTCTTCCGAGACAAAACTTTTCTCATATTCCGCCCGGATTTTGCTGCAATGCCGGATCCGGGCCTCATGATCCGAGTCCGGAACTGTCTCTCCGGATTCCTCCACCGCTGCGGGAGGGGTGAACCGAAGGGTCTTCGGATTGGCTTCTTTTGTCACAGCCTGGGAAAAATCAATCCGGATTCTTCTTTCTTTCCTGACATCGATCTTTTCCGTAAGGAATCTTTCCCCGTCGGTAACATGGAGCTGCAGATCCCCAAGGCCGGTGGTCAGGGAAACGGCTCCGTTCCGGTCCGTCTCCAGGGAAGCAATGGGAGCTAATGCACAATAATTCGGCACCTCAAACCCGACCTTTACCGGCCTGCCTCCGGTATTCTCCACCTGTACGCTTACTTTTCCGGTTTTTGCATAATGGCCGGTTAAATTCAATTCAGTAAAGGTGTCGTTCTGAAAGGTAACTTCTTCCCCTGTCGGTATGGTGGAAAATACCCGCGTATGAATCAGCATGGCCCGCTTTGCCGGACCGGTAAACCATCCTCTGTCCAGGGAGGGTTCCGGTTCACAGGCGCCCAGGCATCTCCACACACCGTCCACATAGGCTTCGACCCATGCGTGATTGTCGTCACAATGTGCCCATCTTGGGGTATAGATCTGTCTTGCGGGGATTCCTGCGCTGCGAAGGGCGCTTACCGTAAAGGTGGATTCCTCCCCGCATCGTCCTTTTCCGTTTCGCATCAGCGTAAGGGGGGAAACGGTCCGGGGATCCGTCGACTGATAGGTCGCTTTCTCAAGGCACCAGTAATTGATCTCAACCGCGGCGTCATATATGCTCTTGCCCCGGATCCGGCCAGAAAGCTCCCGGAAAAGAGTTTCCCGGTTGTCTTCGATGTTCTCATTATTGACACGGTATTGCAGTACGAAATTCAGAAATATTTCGTCCGGTATCCTGCTATGATACAGATCCAGCGACCGAACATACAGAGTCTGCCGGATGATGCGAAGAAAAAGCATAGGGTCATAGGTGACCCGATCGCTTACCGGCATATAGGCATAGTAATATTTCAGACAGATCCTTTCCTGTTCGTCCGACTGATCAAATGCAAGTTGGAAATCCCGGAATCCTGCAAGCTCCGGCTTTACCCTCTCAAAATCCTTTTCAATCTGATCTCTGATCTCTTTTCGAAACATAGCTTCTCAATTGCTCCCTTCCCGCTTTACCTCTGGTTGGCGAAGAAAAAATCAATTTTTCATGCCGGCACTGATGACCGCCATCATCTTATCTTTGGGCAAAAAGATATTTGCGGCGAGATACAATAGCATTGGCGGCAACGAAACAAGGAATCCATAGAGATCGATTACTCCGTTCAAGGATTTTTGTCGGCCGCATCTGCGATTGTCTGCATGCCCATGTTGATCTGACGCAACATCAAAATCGGGGACATATCAGGCCGGGTCAGATAAAGGATCTGCGGGGTGGAATTTCCATATACAAGCGCCGTCTGGATCAGAAACAATGCCAACATGGATTGGGCAAAGGAATTGTCTGTAACCGACATGGGTTCATCACGCCGCATACATATCATTGCCCATACCGCCGCACCGGAAAAGCATGTCGAAGCGATGACGGCAAAAACGGTATTGAGCCATCCCATATCTTTCATCAGCAGATAGTTGGAATATCGGACAGGTCCGGCACAAAGCACCGTAACCAGCGTCAGAATGATTCCCGCCATGGTCTTACTCCCACGGCCCGTGTTCACAAACACCCCGCTCATGGCGGCGGCAAGAACCGTTGCAATCAATGCCGAAACGGCAGATACCAGCACAAAAGAGAAAACCGGGCCGGCCAGACCCACCCGCGGCCCCAATTGCCCCATATCAAAGGAGTAGCCTTTGTTCAGATAGGGAACAAAATAGACTGCGGCAAACAATGCGAAAGCGATCAGGGACGGAATGAGCCTGCCGGCGATGTCTTCACCGCTCCTGTCTTTTCGTTTCCCCCGGAAGGTGCTGCGTCGGGATGAATGGACTTCATTTCCTGGCTCATTGCAATCCCCCCCATTCTATTTTCCATTCCATGTTACCACAATTAAGGCAGAAAAGGAAAGAATTCTATATTTCTGGTCATTCCCGTACCCCTGGATCCTCTGCCACATAGTCCTGATACCAGTACCCTTTGGGATGGATTTTGGTGCGATACCGGTGATGCGGTGCAGGGAGCGGGTCACAGGCTTTCAATATCGCAGCAGTCAGCTCGGTCAAAAGATCCACCTTGATCGCCATGTATGCAGGATGATCCCATAGATTCCGTATTTCCATCGGATCGGATGCCAGGTGGTATAAATACCCTTTTCCCATCATATCAACCTGCATTTTATAATCGCCTTTCCGGATCATTCGCACCTGACCACATTGCGTCCATGTATTCAGACAGTCAAATGTCTCCATATTCCTGCTCGCGCCTTCTGTTAGAATATCCAGCTTGTCCCTGTCCGTCCAATAGAGTCCGGAGAAACCGTTTTCCGAATAGGCCGCCTGATATTCCTTTTCTGGTATATTTCGGTTTCGAAGCAATGGGAGAATGCTTTTTCCCTGTACTCCAAAAGGGGTTTCCACGCTGAGAAAATCACAAATGGTCGGCAATATGTCTACCAGATTGACGAAAGGGTTCTTTATCGTTCCTTGAGGGATCACTCCAGGCCCCCGCCATATCATCGGAATATGGGTCAGCACATCCGGCAGATCCGGCCCTTTACGGATCAGCCCGTATTCCCCGACAAAATCGCCATGGTCCGATACGAACAATATAATTGTATTCTTCGCAAGGTTTCTTTCGTTCAGGCCGTGGACCAGACGTTTGAACTGGTCGTCAATCAACCGGAGCATACCATGGTAATTCGAACGGACACGCAGAATTCGGCTGTCCATGTCGGGGCCCAGGATCTTTTCCCAGATACTGCGAAGCCAGATAAAGCGATGTCCTTTGTCCGCCAGATCTGCCGTGGATGTTTGCTGCTCCGGCAAGGATTCCGGAGGAAACATATCGAAATAAGGCTCCGGTACCTGATAGGGGTTATGTGGCTCAGCAAAGGACAGCCAAAGAAAAAAGGGTCTGTCTCCCTTGCATTGATCAATGAATTTCAAGGCGGAAGTCACATTGCGATAAGGTTGTTGCACCGTGATTCCTCCCGGGGCTGGCTGATGTCCTTCCATATGCTGTAATTCTGATAAATATTGATCCAGTCTGCTCTCCGCTTCCGAAATCTTCCGATGATCTTCTATACCGGTATGACCGTTCACTTCATGAAAGTCAAAATCCGACGGATTACGATGGGAATGATTTTTCCCGCACAAAGCAGTCACATAGCCCATTGATTTCAATACATCCAGCAAATCCGCCGTATAGAAAGCATCCCGGGCGTTGTGATTGGTGCGTACTCTATGGCTTTCCGGATAGCGCCCGGTTAACATACTGACTCTGGCAGGCATACAGGTGGGGTTGGGTGTATAAGCCCTGGCGAAATCCACTCCGCCCCTGGCCCAGGAATCCAAAAACGGCATGGTATCCAGGGAATATCCTGCTCCTTTTCGCAAATCAGCCCTTTGCTGATCTGTCATAACAATAATGATATTTGGGGACATGCTTGTTTCCACTCCTTTGATTATTTAGGATTACTGGCGCTCCTATCATCTCTTATCATAGCGGATCGGTTTATCCCTATTATATAAAATCAGACTTATTATATAAAATCAGAGCCTGTCCACTTGTTACGGATTAAGAGTTGCCGTTTTTACGATCCTGCGGTCTTTCGTCCAGTGATCCCTGTACCAGGTGCAGGATGCAAAGGTATCATTCAGCTTCTCCATGCGCTCTTTCAACAACTTCCGAAAGCCATCAAGTATGCCGGCATAGTTTATGTCCTTTGCAAGGTTGGTCATCTGCCAGGGATCCCGGATATCATCAAACAGCAACTCTTCTCCATCTGACCGGTATATCGCATAAGTATACCGCTTGCTGCGCAAGGCTCTCCATTCATGACCATCCTCCCATGCTGCCGTTGCACCAGTGCATTCCATGAGAGCTGCCTGGGGTTCCGGCCCTTCCTTTCCCAACGCACAGTGGCTTAAGTCCATTCCCTCCACTTCATCCGGGATCGGAAGGCTCATCATGGACAACAGGGTGGGCATAATATCCGGGGTGTTCAGGCAGGCATCGCTTCGATATCCGGCAGAAACCTTCCCGGGCCATCGAATCAGAAAGGGAACCCTGACCGCCTCTTCATAAAAAATATTCTTTGCCCTTCTCCCATGGGCACCAAACATTTCTCCATGATCGGATGTAAAAACCAGAATGGTATTATCCCGGATACCTGCCTGGTTCACGGCATCCAATATTCTGCCGATGTTCCAGTCCAGGTTGGACGCCATGGCGTAGTACACCTTCTTCCATTCCGGAATATGGCTTCGTTCCTCCTGTGAAAGCCTGGCCCATCCATCCGCATGGGGATCATTTTCCTCCCTGTAGTTTTTCGGCAGGGAAAACTCCACGTCCTTGAACCGATCATAAAACTTTTCCGGTACATTTTCCCGGTTCCATGGATCATGGGGCGTTCCAAACGACAGAAAAAGAGCAAACGGTTCAGAGAAAGCAGATTTCTCTTTTATCCATTTCATTGCCAGCTCCGCCTGCCCGTCCGGCTCATACCCCTTCATCGTAATTTTTTCCGGACTGTCCTTATGATAATAGGTATCATAGTATTCATGGTGAAAGTTATAGGCGGCCCAAAATCCGTCAAATCCAAGCCGGTCCGGTCCCGGCGGCGTATAGGAATTCTTCGGATCATAGTGATTACCCAGTTCATCGGCCCAAAGATGCCATTTCCCGATATAGCCTGTCTGGTAACCATTTTCCGTCAAAACGTGACCAATGCACTTATGATTGGGATTCATCCGGATTTCATTGATAACCATCCCTGTACTGGTGGTGTATTTCCCTGTGAACAGAGAAGCCCGATAAGGCGCGCAAACCGGATGACCGGATACGGCATTGCAAAAGTTCAGACTTTCTTTTGCAAGCTGATCAATATTGGGTGTGTCGGCTTTCGTGTCGCCGGCATATCCGCATGATTGGTAGCGGAGCTGATCAGCAAAGATATAAATCAAATTTGGATGTGACATTTTTTGATGCATTGTTAAAACCTCCACTTCAAGCGATACGGCAGTAAAATAGCAAAACAAAGGAAGTATGTGCTGAGTGTTCAGGTCATCGCTGGCACATACCTCTTGATGAATCAGTGGGCGCCGTGACATTTCTTATATTTTTTGCCGCTTCCGCAGTAGCAGGGTTCATTCCGCTCATGCCCGGCATCCACAAAAAGCCCGTTTTGGGGAGCGCCTTCCCACTTTTCCGCCATGGCAGGATCCTTCCTGCAGGTCTCCGCCAGCTCCCGCAGCTGCGGCAGGGTATGCTTGTAAAAAGCTTTCCAGCCGCTGCACAGCCAGCTCATATGATCCGGCGGGTTTCCGTTATAAATGCGATGCTTCAGGCAGTCGCCGGAGCAATACGTCAGATATTCACACACCCGGCATTGTTTATTCCACTGTGCCTTTTGCCGCCCAAACGCAAGATATCCGGGATCGGACAGCATGGATTCCCAGGAACGGTCCGCAAGATTTCCGATCCTTTTGTCCTTCTCCACAAAAAAATCACACGGATAGACATCCCCGTTATGCTCCACAACAAAATACTGACAGCAATTCCCGGCCATATGGCACACCGAATAGCTGCCGTCTATCATGTGGTTCAAAACAGCATCGAACATTCGGACCGATACCCGATAGACATCCTCCCGGATCCATTCATCAAATACATCGCACAGAAACTGTCCCCACTGCTCCCCGGTTATGGAAAAAGGCATGGGGCTGCCGTCCGGATCCGGCTCCACACAGGGAATGTATTGATGATATCGTACTCCAAGATCCCGAAGAAACCGGTAAATCTGCTTTCCTCTGCCCACATTTCCCGCGTTTACCAGGGTCAGCACATTAAATTCAACATGATTCCGTTCCAGACATTGCATTCCCCTGCGGACATCCTGCCAGGTCCCGGAGCCGTCCGCCCGCCTTCGATACCGGTTATGGATCTCTTCCGGCCCGTCCAGGCTGATTCCCACCAAAAACCGGTTTTTTGCAAGAAACCGGGCAAAATCGTCGTCCAGCAAAGTACCGTTGGTCTGCAGGCTGTTGGCGATGGTCTTGCCCTTTCCATATTTTTGCTGCCAGGAGAGAACCTTTTCAAAGAACTCCCGGCCCATCAAAGTCGGCTCCCCTCCCTGCCAGCCGAAAGCATAGACCGGCTGAACCGTGGCCAGATATCCTTCAATCATTTTTTCCATAACCTCATCCGACATACGGTGTTTTTTGCTCCGGGCATACAATGCACTCTTTTCCAGGTAAAAGCAATATTCACATCTTAAATTACAGTCCGCCGATGTTGGCTTGATCAGTAACGAAAATGGCTTGTTCATAAAAACCGATCCCCCCTGTCTCTATTGTACTACAGGTTGGGGATCGGTATCTCTTGATCAGGCATATTTCTTTTTGATTTTATCGGAGGAATTCCTGTCATATCTTTGAAAAACGTCAGGGCTTCGCAGTTCCGGCTCTTTTTAGAAATTTGCCAGCCCGCTGTTTTCCACTCCCTGCATAAACTGCTTCTGGAACACAAAATAGATGACCATCAAAGGCAGCATCGCCAACACACATGCCGCCATGGCGTCCAGATTAATCTCATTTCCCAGCGCAGTGGTGACTTTTACCCCATACTGGGCCACCCCGGATATCCTCTGCACCAGCATCCTGTTATAGTTGGACAAATAGGTATCCGGCTCAAATGCATCATTCCAATGCCATACGACGGATAAAATCGATACCACCAGGATTGTGGTCTTTGCAATGGGAAGCATAATGCTGAAAAAAATCCGCGGCATGGAGCAGCCCTCAATTTTTGCAGCCTCTTCGTAGGACTTCGGCAGGGTTTTGAAAAACTGCCGGAACAGAAAGATATGCAGCCCTCCCTTTAACCCAAAGCCAAAAAAACAGGGAATCAGAATCGGCAGGAACGTTCCCATCCAGTTGAGTTTGGAATACTGGATATAGAGAGGCATAATCAGCACCTGCGGCGGAATGATCAAACTCAGCATGGCAATTCCAAACATGATCCCCTTGCCACGGAACGAAAACCGTGCGAAGCCGTAACCTGCCAGGCCGCAGGAAAGAACATGTCCCACCGTACTGACCAGTACCACCGTAAGTGTATTGAAAAGAGCATGGAAGTAATCCATATTTTGGAATACTTTACTGTAGTTCTCAGTATTTACCTTGGTGAGCACCCACACCTTGCTGGCATCAATCAACTCAAAGTCATACTTGAGCGAATTGAAGATCAGATAGATCAGCGGATACAGAAAAACAAAAACCAACTCCATCAACAATACATAGATAACAAGATTGATCAGAAGTTTGCCGGATACTTTCCGGAAATGATCCATGCGGAAGGAACTTTTACTCTGCTTTTTTCTATTTTCACTTATTGTTGGATTCATCAATAGATTCCAGACCTCTTTTCCTATTCGATTTCACCGCAAAAAGGCTGCTGCACAACGAACTCATACCGCGACCTTTGTTGCAGAGTCCCGTCTTCTAATCATAATTGGTAAAACGCCTTAGGATTATGAAAGCGAGGATGGCAATGACTCCGGATATTACAAAGTAAATCCATCCCAAAGCGCTGCCGTAAGCAAGATTAAAGTCTTTGAATGTGGTATCCAGAGTATACTTTATCACCTTATTTCCGGCATTGGTGGAGAAATCGATTATCGTAAATACCGTATTCAGCAGTATGGTCGGAGTAACCAGGGGCAGAGTGATTTTCCAGAACTTTTCCCACTCCATGGCACCGTCGCAGTAAGCTGCCTCGTAATAGGATTCCGGTATGGTCTGCAGGGCCCCGAGAAAGATAATGATCTGGATTCCGGACATCCAGAAGATATCCTTTGTAAGCGTCAGCAGGTTACTCATGAAATAGGCGATGCGGTATCCGAAGATTGCCACCAGTGTCCCGGAGAGACTGATCACTTCTTCAGAAGTCGCCATTGATTCGTACGCTTCTTCAGCAAGCTCAGAAGCCGTCTTTGCAATGTTCCCTGTGATGGTATCCATAACAACACCGGTACCCAGTAAAACAGGCAGGAAAAACGCCACCCGGAACAATCCCTTGAACTTCAATTTCCGATTCAGCAAGATGGCAATAAAAAGGGAAAATACAACGACGATAGGTGTTTTAATCAATACCTCCTTCAGCGTGTCCAGAAGCAGAGGAATAAAATCCGTATCCTGGAAAAATGCGTTGGCATAATTCGTCCATCCTGCAAAGTCCAGGGAATAAGAAACGATATCCTTGACCTTACTGAAGGAAAGAATCAGCGAATACACCAACGGATAGGTGAAGAAGGCCAAAAACCCCAGCATCCACGGAGCCGTGAAAAAATATCCCCATTTGTTTTCCTTTGATGTCAGCTTCGACTTTTTTATCTTCATATTGTAAACCCGCTCCCTGTCCAAGTACCTGCCCGCGCCGGCAGGCCGGTTTTAATGTATGGCATATCCTTTTGCCGGAACCACAACATCATCTTCCTTTACCTCTTTTCCGGAATAGTTGATATAGATCGTCTTGTTGTTGCTGTATTTTACCACTGCAACGTCGTCCGACAGATATTCATGGGATACCATATAGGCATCGGCAAACGCGGAGAAATTCTCATCAAACTCCCGATAGGTATCAATGATCTCCTCCTTTGTAAATTGGTAAGGAGTGGTGAACCCATCATAAATATCTGCATACTTCGCAGTTTCCTCCACTGTCAGCAAATAAAATGGGACGCACCCGTATTCGATCGCTTTCAATTTTTCCAGTTCCTTATCAAAGAACGTGTTGAAAGGTTTTGCCGTATAGGGAATGGATCCATGAACCACCATCTGATAAAACGGCACGGATCGGTCGGCAAAAACATAGTCTGTGGAACCGATGGGAATATCCAGAAGCCAGGAACTGTTTTTCAGCACATACAGATTGCCCCCCATACTGGCAAGCTCAATCTGACCGGCTGCCTGCTCATAGCTATCCATCCACGTTTTCACCGTCCCGGCCCGGGTGGATCGGTATTTCTCATTGTAATCATAATACATGAGATTTGGAATCGTGGAAACCATCATACCGGGATTCCCATATTTTTTGTGAGCCGGCAGGGATTGCTTCAATAAACTTTCCTTCACTACCAATGGCGAAAACAGTTTATCGGAATGGGTACCGAACTCAAAAATTCTCTGATTCGTATCCTTTGCCAGTTTTTTCTTGTTTACCCTGCGGTCGGACGAATCGGAATAAACATAATCCTCCGCCAGAAACAAGGCATCCTTCTGCCGTTTTGCTGCTTCTTCCAGATCCTTCAGCCCTTGTCCCCCACCAAGGCCGGCTGCCGGTCGGAACCGGGTAGGCCTTTTAATCGGATCGGTCCAGCTATCCATTCCGATCATCATGTTTTCCACACCAGCCGTTTTCAGTTTCCCCATAATATCCTGTACCTGCCCGAATGTTGAGAAAGGGATGAACCGGTTAAAGAACAGAACCGGTTTTTCCACACCACCGACAAATTCCAGTCCTATGGGCATTTTTCCTTTCTGAAGCCGGTCGCTTTTGTTCAGAAGGGATCTTTTCTGAAGATAAGACCGGTATGCGTTGGCCATGCCGCTGTAGTTTGCCTGCTCCCCGTTCAGGAATTGAAACCGGACTTTCGCATCAAAGTTGTTCTTCTCTTTTTCATAAACCTTGGCGGTTTTGGAGGAATAGACACTGGAGGAGCTGATCTCCACCGTATTCCGGTAAGTGAAATTTGCATTGATCCGATTCAGATTGATGGTATTTCCGCTGGGATAGAAGGACACAGACGCTTCCTCGTCCCCTTTTTCAATTATGGCAAGAAAAGCGTCATTTTCCTTTTTTGAACCGTAAACCGGCAGCATGGCCCGTTTCAGCCCGGCCAGATCCCTGTTGAATTCCCACCGGACATCCACACCCCTGTCGGAATATATATCCTGTTCATAATGCCCGGTTACATTGCCATGGTCCGGCTTGTTGTAAGCGATGGCACCCGATCCGTTGGGAAAGAAAACATAGCCTTTTTCATCGTCCGAAGAGGCGCCGAAATTGGGAAGCAGCTGGATTTGTATCATCCCGCCGTATTTGATGGACTTCATCAGCCCAAGGCAGTAAACGGCATAATCTTCTTCCTTCTCCAGGTCATCCCGCATCTTTGCAAAGCGGTCCTTCTCCTTCTTTGAAACCTTGTCCGATTCCCTGATCTTATTGAAAAAGCCTTTTTCATCTTTCTGCCCACCATAGACACAGTCGTCGAGCGATTGGGCATTTGCATGACTCCGTATGACGCCACTCGCATTCTCCGCTATATATTGGATGCCTACCGCACTCTTCACATCCTTAAAATATTCCTTGAGCTTGGCGATGATTTTTCTGGCATTGGCAATCGTCGTTTTATTTTCACTGAGCTTTAGTTTATCCGCCTCATCGACGGTTTTTTCTGCATGGGCAATAAATTCCCGGATGGTTTTGACATAGCCATCCAGCTTTTTCTTTGTCCCTTCCCCTTCCTTGATCTGTTTTGATGGAACAGAGACCATCAGGGACTTCCCATCTATGGAAATGTCCACAGCCAGGGAAATATTCTCTTCCGGAAGATGATAGGAAATCCTTACGCCGTTTTTTATTTTCTTCATCCCAATCTCCGGTTTCAGAGTGTTTATGGGAGCGGTAATGATATCAGTGGTATTCATGCTCAGATCCGTATAGGACAATCCAAACAGCGAATTATAGGTTTCCTGGAAATATGCGTCCGGTGTTTTCCCTTCCGGCGTGTACTTTGCAGGATCCACAGACGAGCTCCACACATATCCCGTTTCTTTGTCCACTACATCGACAACGCCGGTTTCCTCCCTGGCGTAAAGGATGAGAAAATCATTTTCCGCAACCAGTTCATACCCTTCCCTTTTCTGCTGTTCCTGCCCTTCCATCTCATTTCCCAGGGCAAACACTTTTCCCGGATGAGACAGACCGAAGCATCCGAAAAACAACAGAACTGCAAGTACCATCGTACTCAATCTTTTCCTATTCATGCTTTGCCTCCTTGTTATTCTCCTGTTCCGCATTCTCAATTCATCTGAAAATACATCCGATAGCTGCCCCACACATCCTTTAGGAAATCAACCAGTTCCTCTCCCAGCATAAACAGCAGCCCCAGAATGATCCAGATAAACACGATGCTCAGAAGAGTAATAAGAGCGACCTTTACCGTTTCCGTAAAGCTATAGGAGTTCATGGACATCACATTGACAAAGAACAGGATAAAGATCCATATCCACATGATATTGTTGATGCCGTTATACAGAGAAAGACTGGAAAGGGACAATACGTTGGAGAACAGCGCCAGCGGAACCGTGATCAGAATATAGGGGATCATGGAATACGCGGATGCACTGAACACTTCGCTGATTCGAACCTCTCCGCTTCGTATCGTGGTGACCAAATAATTACAGGTTACCCAGGTCAATAATGGAATCACCAGGTTGAGCAATTCCATGCCGATGTTCCGGTTGTAAAAATCCTTCTGAAACGGGAAATGAGTCAGGTAAATCGAAGCAACTCTGGAGACCAGGACCAGCCCATACAGGATCAGCGGCAGGGTCACATCAAACTCGGATCTTTGCTCCCGGATGGTCCGAAATCCTTCCATGGGATCAAATACAGAACCGAGCAGGATCCGGAAGCGGCTCCCTCTTCGGAACCACCTGCTTCGAACCGGCTTCTCAAAGGATCGCTTGTAAGCTCTGTGGAAATATTTGAAGAGCAGCATGATCAGGATTGCAATTGCCAGGATGCCAAACAGAACAAATGCAAAATGTTCCCTGACAGTGAGCAGGAGCTGTGCATCAAACGCTTCGGAATATCCCGGCAGATAAAACGAGATTCGATACTCCTGCATTGCCTTCCGGTACTCTCCATTTCGGAGATACGAGTCTCCCATCCCCTTGTGGGCCATAGGATAATTCGGACTGATATCCATGACCTGCCGCCAGTATTCCACTGCCTTGTCATACTTGCCGTCTTCATAGTTTTTCAGTGCTTTATGGATCAATAAAGTAAACTCCGTGGGCTTCATCATATGAACAAGGTTCTGCGTACTGTCCAGGACAAAAATATTTCCTTTGCTGTTGATGGCGATGCTGGAGGCGCTTAGAAACTTACCGGACCAGTTTCCCGTTCCTCCAAAGACCATCAGGTTATTTCCATTGCCGTCATATTGATAGATTCTTCCGGATATGTTGTCCACCATATTGATGATGCCGTCCGAATCCACACAAAGATCGACAAATTCCGGATCCGTATTTTTCTTTCCATAGTGAAGAAGGACATAATCAATATATCGGTCCCCAAATCTTCCCCCGTATGGATATGTGTTCTTTCCGATTGTGGAAAACTTCTTTAGCTGCCCTTGATCCGTATGTATCGTGGTGGTATAGATTGCATTCTTCTGATCGATCAGAAAGTTGGAGTTTGTAGGAGGGATCCGTTTTGCAATCTTTTTTTTCTGGGATTCGGATGCAAAAGTCTGAATGGCATGATCCACAGCGCTATACTGTAGTTTGGTGGAGGCCATATATCCCCGGAACGTATTTTCTTCATCAATAATCGTCAGGCCATGATAATCATCCTTATTCAATATAAAGATCTGATCAATCGAATTGATGCAAACCTTGGTGGGCCGAAAGGCATAGGAACTGTCATATAAATCCGATTCCGGTTTGACAAACGTCTTTAGCAGCTTTCCCTCCGGGGACACCTTCAGGATTCTTCCGTTATCGGTATCTGCAATGAGCATATTCCCGTTATCGTATACATAGATTCCCTGTGGATTATTCAGCGTTTCCCCGTCGAAATTGCTCAAAGCCCGGACATGTTCCATGTTTTCGTCCATCGTGACAATCCGGTTGTTTCCACTGTCCACAATATAGATATGATCCTTCTGATCAATAAAGATATCCTCCGGTTTATTGAGCTGCGCCACCTGATTGCCAAAATAGCCCTGCGCCCGGACCGCATTATAGGTAACAGGAATATACGAAAGCCCGACATTGGGATCAAACACATAGTCCGCTTCGTTATATGCATAACAGGGTGCATTTATTTGACAAATGATAAATACGGAAAGAAAGACCGTAACGAATCCCTTTAAAAATTTGGATTTTTTCATAAACGATACCACCTTATCCTTTGATGCCTGAATATTCCATCGTTTGCAATACCCTGGACTGCATAAACACATAGATCAGTATCACCGGCGCGGTCGTAAGGAACGTTGCAGCAGCAGCCGCTCCCATCCTGGCAATCCCTCCGTCAGCTATGCTCCGCAGCACAATGGGAAGCGTTTTCTTTGCCTGACTGGTGATATAGATCATCGGCCCGAAACTGTCATTCCAGTTTGCGATAAAGGAGAACACGATGATCGTGGAAGTCGCCGATTTTGTCAGGGGCAGCACGATTCTCCGAAAAGTGGCAAACGTACCGCAGCCATCCAATTTGGCGCTGTCCAGTAACTCATCGGGGATCTGTGAAACAAATTGCTGATATAGAAAGAAATACATAGGGATTGCAAATTTCGGTATGATAAGGGACAGATAATTGTCCAGCATTCCGGCTTTGCTCACAATCAGATAGATCGGGATCTGAGACGCCGGAGCGGAATACATCAGAGCATAGACCACAATCCTGGAAAACGCCTTCATGCCCCGCAGATGAAGCTTTTGAGCAGAATAAGCCCCCATGGAACAGACCAATACCGTCCCTGCAACGCTGCATACCGTTGTAACAACACTGTTGAACAAATATCGGGTAAAAGGCACCACCTTGCTGTCCAAAGTCCCCAGCAAGCTGCTGAAGTTCTGCAGTGTGGGCTTTTTGACAAAAAACCGGGGTGGAAACAGCAGCAGCTCATCCAACGGTTTAAATGCAGTGACAACCAGATAAATCAAGGGAAGCGCCATAAAGACTGCCAGTAAGATCATTACGATATACAGAAGCACCAGCCCCGGAGTGACCCTCCTGAAATATTTCCGTTTACGTTTCCGCATATATATATGTTCCTCCCTTTTCCTATTCATCCTTTGATGAGAAGATCTTCATCAGGATGCGGCCCAATCCAAAGTTCAGCACAAACAGCAGAAAAGATATGGCAGATGCATAGCCCAGTTCAAACCGGAGAAAGGCATAGTCATACATATGACCCACCATGGTATGAGCCGCATAATCCGGGCTTGGAAATCCCGCAATTCCTACTGTAATGTCAAAGACCCCCAAAGCTCCCACCATGGCCATAATGGAGTTGAACAAAAGCTGAGGCTTGACGGAAGGCAGGGTAATATACCATAGTTCCTGAAATTTGTTTCGGATCCCATCGATTTTTCCGGCTTCATACATGTCCTTCGGGATATTGTTGAGCCCGGCAAGATTGGTCAGAAAGCCGGTGCCCATACTGGTCCACAGCGATATGAAAATAATCAGCTTCATGATGTACTTGGGATCCTTTGTCCATTGGACCGGCTCACTTAGAAATCCCAGCTGGATCAGGATATCATTGATCAGTCCATACCGGTCGCTGGAAAACAGATACAGCCAAACCACCGACATGGCCAGCCCGCTTGTCAGGGACGGTGCATAAAAGGCCAGGGCAAAGCTGTTGCGAAACTTCAGCTGGTTGATGATCCAGGCAAACAGAAAAGATGCTATGAATCCCAGAGGACCGGCGACCACAGCATAGCTGAAAGTGTTTTTCACCGCCTTGATAAATAAGTCGTCATTGGTAAACAGTTCCTTAAAGTTTTCAAGTCCAATGAATTTCATGGGCTGAATAATATTGTAACTTGTTAAGCTCAGAACCAGGCTCCATATGACAGGTACGACAACAAATACGATAAACAAGATGACAAACGGAGCGGCCATAAGATATCCTTCCGCCGTATCTTTTCGGAATGTATTGAAAAAGCCGTGCCTAATTTTCGGAACCCTGCCCGGAACCGTGCCTGTCCTGCCCGTTGCACCCGGTGTATTCATTGTATTCGTCAAATCCTTCCCATTCTTCTCGCATTTTCATCGATCGACCCGTTACCCGTTATTCTTTCGGATTCTGCACATCTTCCACGCCATACTCCACTTGTTTTCGCTGCATTTCGATGTTTACGGCCTTGATGGCTTTCTCCAGCGACACTCTCGGATTCATGCCGTCCATGACGACCCGGGTCCAGGCATTGTTGATATGACGGGAGGTATAGTATCCGCCCAATGCATTGGGAACTCCCCTATACCAATCCCAGGCTTCCCTGAAAACCGGAATATCTTCCTTTGGCCAGGGAAGGGATAAAAAGGCTTCCGTATTGGCCGAATTCCACCTGGCCTCCAGGCCAATCACCGCCTCCACCTCCATGGAAAACCGTTCCTGTGTTTCTGCGCTGGACCACCATTTCATAAATTTCCATGCTTCTTCCTTTTTATCGGAATCCGTAAACATGCACATGGTGCTGATGCCACCGCTGTTGCTTCTGTTTATGGTTCCGTCCTGCTGCAGTGTCCCCGGAATATTGGTCACTCCCCACTTTCCATAAATATCCGGTGCGGCATAGGTAAGTTTGATGAAATCGCCATATCCGCCTATCACCAGTGGAACATCCCCGATCCGGAAGTGGTTGTAAACATCTACCGTTTTCGGGATATCATAAATCGTATAATTTTCCGTCCACTGCAGGAAAGCCTTGTATGCAGCATCGGAATCCAGAGCCAGGGCAGACCGGTCCTTGTTATAGTATTCTCCGCCGTTTTGATACAGAAATGGAGAATAATCCGAAGGCATATAGAAATCCAGCGCATTCTGCTTCAAAATCGGCAGGGCGGTATAATACAGGTCGTCCCATGTCTGCGGGACATCGATGCCAATCTCATCCAGAATGTCCTTTCGATAGAACATCATGGAAAAGTCCATTGTTTCCGGAAGCGCGTAAATCCCACCCCGGTATTTCAGCGGAGAAAGAGCTTCCGGCAAAAACCTTTTCTGAATTTCATCAAAATCCCTGAATTTGGACAAATCCACTGTCGCGTCCCGAATAGCAAGCTCCACCGGAGTGGACTGATCGCTTCCCAGTGCGACGTCCGGTGCATTTCCGGAAATAATGGAGAGCATCAGCGGACTGACACTTCCCACTGCACCAACAGACCCGGCAGGCAGAATGTTTACCTTTACTGCAATTCCTGTTTTTGTGGAAAAATCTTCATTGGCAAGTCTCTGGATAATCTCACCCATCTCTTTTGTCCTGGCGACCCACACATCCAGGACAACAGGCTTCTGCACTTTCCCCTGATCCACTGAGGCTGCCGCTCCATTCCGGGAATAAAGCACACTGTCATAATCCTTGTAAAAGGAAGAGACAAAGTTCACCATGGTGCCTGCGGACCTTTCCCACAGGGTGCTTTGCCGCAGTTTGATTTCCTTTCCCGGTGCGGCAAACTGCAGAAAGTCGATGGTCGCAGGCTGTTCCTGTATCTGAAATGCATAGGTGGACAAACTGGACTGGGTGGTCGTCAGCTCCCTCAGTTTTTTGGGGATCTTCTCCGGTTTCCGGATCAGATAAGCCAGCTGGTCAGCCGCTGTATTCAGGCTGTTTGCCAGAGTAGGAGTCTTTCCCGATATTTTAATCAGATAATCCACCAAATGCCGGTATCGATCCCGAATATCCGCCATGGTATCCATGAGCTTCGGAACCTTTTGATCCAATTCATACTGAAAATTGGGATCCGGATCGCTGCCTGTCACTTTTGTAATGTTTCGCAGAAGAGCAGACATATTATCATTGATCGAATAGATTTCCCGGGCGACATAACCGGAATTCCCCAGCTTGTTTTCAAGGGAAATCCGATGTTTACCCTCCGACAGATAAAACAGATAAGGCTTCCCCTTCTCATCCGAGATGGTTACACTCTGCCATTTATCACTGTAGGAAAGGGGATATTCCTTTACCTCCTCAAAAGGAACCACGCCGTCAATGGCAATTTGCCGGTAGACATTCAAACCTTCCCCGTGATTCTGAAAAACCTTCAGGTTCAGTTTATAAAGCGCGGATTCCGGAGCATAAAAGTCCCATTCAATTTTCTGATTGGCGTTTCTCCAGTTGTCTCCGCCGATTGTATTCAGCACCACCCGGCCTTTTTGATAAGGCTGCGTGGCAGGATCCGAATTGTATTCCCTGCGCAGAATCTGTTCCGACCGGTAATCGGCATCTTCCCCCTGCAGTACAACATTTTTTCCCTTGTATTCCGAAAAACCTTTTTCCTTGTATTCCTTGAGAACTTCCTGATATTTTGGATAATCCTCTGCAGGAATCAGCGAGATATCCCCAATGGACAGCTTTCCGCTTACGCTGGCAAGAGTCAGGGTATGCTTCCCTTTTTCCAGATAATACCGGAAGGGTTCGCTGGTATACCCGTCCACATCGGTTGCTTTTATGGTAAACCATTCATTTTTTTGCTTCAGCAGCGGATTGACTTCATCCCCGTTGATATCCTTTGTGACCCTGGAAGCTTCATACCACTTCCGCGGAAAGGCAATGTTCCCGCTTTCAGTAAAGGGAAGCTTATGATCAATCCATATCTCACGCTGTACCTGCAAGCCTTCTTCCGCATCGGTTAAATACTCAAACCCGATTTCGTACAAGCCCTCCCGATTCACCTCAAAATCCCAGGACACAGCGCCGGTCTTTCCATCCGTATAAACGGAAACCGAATCTCTTCCGTTCTGATCCTTTTTAAAAACAGGATTTCCGGAATCCGAAAAAGCATTGGCAGCTTTCAGAACAATCCTGTCTTTCCTGGAAAGATGATACTCCAGGGGATCCTTGTATTCCCCGGAAACAGCAGCATAGCTGTCCTCCGCTGACACTGGCGCTTTCGCTTCCCCTGCGGTATTCTTTTCGGATACGCCCTCATCCGTTCCGGCATTTCCTCCGGCAGCGATCGCTTTCCTGTTTTCTGCGGGGATACCGGAAAAATTCCATCCCATTATGCAAAAAATCAAAAGTAAGAGTACCGTAGTCCTGATACCTGCTGATTGGTTTCCTTTTCGTCCTGCCGTTTTCAACTCGATTTCCCCTTTGAGCAAAAATAAGCATACAAGAGGTATCTATGCCCGGATCGCATCCGGAACATAGATACCGTGATCATTGATTTTCAAAGCCATGGAAGGCCGTTACTTTTTATCTCCGCCTTCGGTTTTTTCTCCTTCTTTGTCTTTCTCCTTTTTCTCAGCGTCCGCCTTTTCCTTAGCGATCCGCTCTTCTTCCTTCTTCGCTTCGTCCTTCAAATTGATCTTTCCGGACTGGTAATCCTCATAGATCTGATCCGCCTGTTTTTGAAGGGCAGCAAGCTCATCCGTGACGGTAACTTCCCCGTTCAGCATTTTAAACATCCCGTCTACCATAACACCGTTCCATTTTGCATTGATGAGGGAATTTGTGGACCTGGTTATATTGATTTTTTTATAAAGCTCTTCCCGGTCCAAAACGCTCTGCTTGATGTCCGGCCTGGTGTTGTCCAGATATTTGTCAAAAAGGGCGTTCTTCGCTGCCGGTTCGGCCATAAAGACAGGAACCCAGGTCTCCGGATGGTCTATGGCTTCGCCTTCCATTACATTGCTGACGCCTCCGGTGACACAATATTTCAGGAGCAGCCAGGCACCGTCCGGGTTTTTCGCTCCGGTCGGGATTCCATACCATTGGTTGATATAGCCAGTCACATATGGCTCATGATCTTTCAGCTCATCCGGTCGGGGCAATGGCGCAATCCCAACGGCAAAGTTCTTGTTTTTCATATTGTTTGAATAGCCAATATCCGTATTGACCATGGCAATATTTCCCTTATCCCAGTTTATCGTATCCGGGATCTTGTCATCGCCGCCGTAGATACCAATGGTTTTCTTTAAAAACTCAAAGGTGTTCGCCACTTCCGGCGTATTGATATTAACTTTTCCGTCCTTTTCCTGATACTGTTTTCCAGTGGACAGAATCCATGCTTCAAATCCGCCCCCGCATCTATATCCCAGCTCTTTGACCATTCCATTTGAGTCAAATGCCGTTAGCTTCTTTGCGTAATCCAGAAATTCGCTGCGTGTTTGGGGCGGAGTGTCCGGATCCAGACCGGCTTTTTTGAACAAATCCTTGTTCCATACCAAAGCTTCACTGGAAACATCCGTATAGACAGCATAGATTTTACCATCATATGTAGTATAGTCCGGATACCAGTCAGGCAGATTTTTCAGGTTATATTCCGGATCGTTGTTCAGATAATCATCCAGAGGCTGAATCAGTTTTTCCTTTGAAGCATATACCAGAGGAGACGATGTCATATCCCTCGTAAAATACATATCAGGCTGATTGCCTGCCGCAATGGCAGATGCAAGCAATGCCAGATTCCCGTAGGGCATGGTTTCAATCTTCAGCTTCAGATCCGGATACTGTCTTAAAAACGGTGCGTAATACCCTTCATCAAATCCTCCACCAACCGTAATGGTTGACTTTTCCGCTGCTTTCATCCTGTCTTCGAAAGTGTTCCCTGTGCCCTTTTTCGTGTCCTTCTCCGAGCCTTTCCCGGAATTATCTGTTACTTCTGTCCCAGAACCGCTTTTTCCGGCATTCTTTGTTTTTTCGGTAGACTTGCATCCGGAAAACAATAACGTGGAAATCATAGTGAGCAGAATCATGGTACTGACTAGTTTTTTCATAAAATCCTCCTTTGCCATTCGTCCAATATCCTATGCCGCCTCGTCCAACAACCTATCAAAACAGAAAAAATCCCTTAAGACTTCACCTCCCCCGCCGGATTCCTTCCTTTCAGCGCTGATAGTTGGTATACTATTTTCTAAAGCTCCTATCGGAATTATATTATAATATGTTTGATTATATGTCAATAGTATATTGATATATTTATACAGAATGTGAAATAGAATTCTGTCAGATTGACGAATTGAGCTTTTCTTCTATGTGAAAGCCTGCGGCGAAAATACATAATTGACCATGCCCGTCATTCTATATACCTTCTTCTCATGCGATAAAAGCCGCAGCCTTGCTCATATCCAGGGCTACGGCTCCTTTTTTATTGTCAGACCGGATTACTGTCAGGCCAGAAAGGGAATGATCCGACAATAAGACCTATTATACCTTATCGACCCGAAGGCCAGGTCTTCAAAATTTTGCAGCAATCCGGCAGGCACGTTTGTACGCTTCTGTAAGATATTCAATTGGCTCCATTTTTTTATACCGATCGTTCTCATGGCGGCCCGGCTTGGAGTCTCTGGTCAGTTCAAAGGTTAGGACACCATCATAATTGCATTTTTTTAAACGCTCCACATTATCATCCCAGTCCGCGACCCCGTCAAATGGCAGCAGATGAAGGTCGTCCTTCCAAGTTATCTTCCCATTGTAATCACGAATGCCAAGATTATCGTTCAGATGGGTAATGATCAAACGGTCGCCGAGACGTGCAAGCAGATCCTGTGAATGGTTATAGCACATTTCGTGACCGGAGTCCCAGCAAAACCCCACCGCTGGATGGTCAGCAAACTCATCCATGAGCGCAAACAGGTATTCTTCCCCCTCCGTGTTTTCAAAAGCAATTCTAACACCACTGTTTTCAGCGGATTGGACAAGCCGGCCGAAACGTTCCAAACCGGCCTGTGTGGGCGTGTGATCCTCAAATCCAATAAAGGCATGGACCACCATGATTGGTACTTCCCAGAGCTTACAATCTGTAAGGCAAGCCAATAACCCGTCCAGCGCTTCCTGCCCCCTCGCCGGATCATCACCCCACATATCAGCGGAACGCCCAAATGGTGCATGAATGGAATGGTAGGTCATACCTGTTTCCCTGGCAGCTTGTACCCATTCCTCCAGTGGGGAATCTGTTTGCCACTCTGTAAAGAAGCCATCAAATCCGATCTTCGCAAACGTTTTTATTTGTTCCGTTGTTGACATGCCGAAACAGTCCGATGTAGCAAGATATAATCTTTTGTTCCACATTATGAATCTCCCCTTTTCAAGTCCCCGTCTTTCTCATTTTTTCCATTTGGACAAAGCGTCTGCCAGGGATGTATTGATGGAAGCCTCCGGCTCCTGCCGGTTGAGTATCTTCCGGACTTCCCGCTTGTCAACCTTTTCTCCCTTCCGGCGTTTGAAATCCGAGAGCTTTTCCCGATAACCGCAGGAGCAGGCAAACATCTTATGATCCCCTTCCCCGCGGATCTCCATTTTCTTGTGGCATACGGGGCATCTGGCATTGGATAACAGTGAAATTCCCTTCCGGTATCCGCATTCCCGATCCGGGCAGACCCGCATCTTCCCTTTTTTCCCGTTGACCTCCAGCAGATACTTCCCGCATTGGGGACATTTCTCCCGGGTTACATTGTCGTGCCGATAGGCCGCATTGCTGGCATGGACTTCGGACACCAGGGAAGAGGCATATTTCCGCATTTCCATAATAAATTCATCCGGCCGGGCCTGCCCTTTTGCGATTTGCTGAAGCTGTTCTTCCCAGTTTGCCGTAAGGCCAGGGGACTTCAGATCCGCCGGCACCAGCTGAATCAGCTGCATTCCCTTGGAGGTCGGCACGATTTCCCTTCCCCGCCTCTCCACTACAAAGGAATCAAAAAGTTTTTCAATGATATCCGCCCGGGTCGCCGGAGTACCCAGGCCGCTGCTTTCCGACATGACTTTCCGCAGCCGGTCATCTTCAATGAATTTGCCGGGATGCTCCATGGCAGACAGCAGGGTCGCTTCCGTGTAGCGTGCAGGCGGTTTGGTTTTTCCGGAAATGGCGCGGACATCCAGCAGCTTCATCCGGTCGCCTTTTTGCACCGCCGGAAGAACCTGATCCCGGTCCAAATCGGAATCGCCATCCTCTTCCTCTCCGGACTCCGACTGATCCTCATAGGCTTTTCTCCAACCCATGGACTGCACGCTCTTTCCCCTTGCCGTAAAGAGCTCACCCTGGACATCCAGCTTTACGGCGATCTTTTCAAACGTAAAGGGTGCGCTCAGAACGGCGATAAACCTGCGGACGATCAGATCGTAAATCATTCGCTCTTCCCGGCTGAGGGAGCCGAGATCCACGAACTGCTCCGTGGGAAGGATCGCATGGTGGTCGGTTACTTTGGAGCTGTTCACCAGTCTCCCGGTTGTCCGGATGGGACTTCGGAGAAGCTCCCCGGCCCATTTCGCATAAGGACCAACGGCAATGCTCCGGAGCCGCTCCTTCAGGGTGGGTACAATATCCTCCGTAATATATCTGGAGTCCGTGCGGGGATAGGTAACCAGCTTATGAGTCTCATACAGCCTCTGCATGATATTCAGCGTCTGTTTGGCGGAATAGCCGTATTTGCGGTTGGCATCCCGCTGCAGTTCCGTCAGATCATAGGCCAGCGGCGGCTGCTCCCGGCCGTTTTCCCGGGAAACTTCCCTTACCACTCCGGTTTCCCCGGAAAGCCGTTTCACCAGATCCTCTGCCCGTTCCTTCTGAAAGATCCTCACCTGTCCGCTCTTTTTGTCTCTCCAATTAAGGGTGAACCCCTCGACGGTCGCCCGGATGGTCCGGTAATCCTTTGGAACAAACTTTTGGATTTCCATCTCCCGGGCGACAATGATGGCCAGGGTCGGGGTCTGTACCCGGCCTGCGGAAAGCTGTGCATTGTATTTGCAGGTAAGGGCCCGGGTGACATTCAGCCCCACCAGCCAATCCGCCTCCGCCCTGCACTGAGCCGAATGATACAGTGATTCATAATCTTTGCCAGGCTTCAGATTCGCAAATCCCTCCCGGATTGCCCGGTCGGTCTGGGAGGAGATCCATAGTCTTTTGATTGGCTTGTGGAGCCCTGCCATTTCCAGAATCCAGCGGGCCACCAGCTCCCCCTCCCTGCCGGCATCCGTGGCAATGATCAGTTCCTGTACATCTGTCCGGTGCAGCAGCGACTTGACGACACCATACTGCTTTGCCGTCCCCCGGATCACCGTCAGTTTCATTTCCTTCGGCAGCATCGGAAGATCCTCCATCTTCCAGGTTTTATACTTTTTATCGTAAGCCTCAGGCTCCGCCAATGTCACCAAATGTCCCAGAGCCCAGGTGACGATGTACTTCGGGCCGGACAGAAATCCGTTTCCCTTTTGGCTGCAGCCCAGCGTCCTGGCGATATCCCTTGCCACAGAAGGCTTTTCTGCCAATACCAATGTTTTTCCCATATTTGAAAATAACTCCTTTAATCCATTACTGAATCCATTCCCTGCTGCAGGCCATGCAGCCTTTTCTCTTCTGTTTTTAATCCACCAGATTCTGTATCACATCCGCCGCCCGGTCAATATCCTCATAGCTCAGTGCATCCGATACCTGCAGGCGGATCCTGGCCTGGCCTTCCGGCACGACCGGATAGCAGAAGCCCGTTACATAAATCCCGTGCTCAAACAGCTGATTGGCAAGCCGGACGGCCTTTGGCGCATCATAGATCATAATGGGGATAATGGCACTGTCGCCCTCCAGAATATTGAGTCCCCTGTCCTTCAGCTGTTTTCGGAAATAATTTGTTTTGTCCCTCAAAGAGCGTACAATCTCCGGATGACCCTCCAGATACTCCAGTGCTGTCCCGGCGATGGCGGTCAATACAGGCGGAAGGGAATTGGAGAACAAATGCGGGCGCGAAGCCTGTATGCACAGATCAATCAAAGGTCTTCTCCCTGCCACAAAGCCGCCGCCGGCTCCTCCCAATGCCTTGCCGAACGTGCCGGTAATAATATCCACCTGACCCTGCATGTGATAGTATTCCGCCGTTCCTCTTCCCGTCTCACCGATTACCCCTGTGGCATGGGAATCATCCAGCAACAGGACGGCATCGTATTTTCGTACCAGCTCCACGATTTCCGGAAGCCTGGCGACGTCCCCTTCCATGGAAAACACGCCGTCGGAAAGAACCAGCCGGACCGGACTGTTCTTCGCTTCCTTCAGCTTCTCCTCCAGATCCGACATGTCGGAATGCCTGTAAATTGCCTTGTTTACCCCTTTGGCAATCAGCCTGCACCCGTCCACGATGCTGGCATGGTTCAGGGCGTCGGAAATCACCGTATCCCCAGGCTGCAGCAGAGCGGGTATCACCGCGGTATTGGCACTCCAGCAGGAAGAATAGGTAAGCGCCGCTTCCATCCCCAGGAATTTGGCGACTTTGTTTTCCAGATCCCTGTGAATATCATAGGTGCCACAGATAAACCGTACACTGGCCCCGCCTGCGCCATATTTCTGAAGCGCCTGGATGCCGCTCTGGATCAGTTCTTCCTTGTCGGATAAACCCAGATAGTTATTGGAGCAAAGCACCAGAACATCTCCCTTGTTTTCAATCCGGGTATGGGCGCTCATCGGGGACTCCAAATACCGGTATTCCTTGTATGTCCCGTCTTTTTTCATTTCCTCCAGCCGGGTCCGGATCCTCTCATACAATTTTTCCATGAATATCCCTCCGTTTTTACTATATATTTTTTATTTACATATCCTTTACTCCATCACTTTGCAGCATCCTTCGCCCAATTCATCACCACCTTGCCGGAGGAACCGGATGCCATTGTGTCAAAAGCCTCCTGATAATCGGTATAATCAAAACGATGGGTAATCACCGGCGAAATATCAAGACCCGACTGGATCATGGATTGCATCTTATACCATGTCTCAAACATTTCCCGTCCATAGATTCCCTTAATGGTAAGGCCATTGAAGACAACCTTGTCCCAGTCAATCGCGGTCTGACCTTCCTGGATGCCCAGCAGCGCTATTTTGCCGCCGTGGCACATCACATCGATCATGCTCCGGAACGCACTGTCGTTGCCGGACATTTCAAGCCCCACATCAAATCCTTCCTTCATTCCAAGCCTGTGCATGCAGTCTTCAATGGAATCGGTGCGGATATCCAATGCTGCCGTGACGCCCATTTTCTTCGCCAGTTCCAGACGATAGGAGTTGACGTCCGTTATGACGATATGTCTCGCGCCCGCATGGCGTACAACGGCTGCGGCCATAATACCGATGGGACCCGCGCCGGTAATGAGGACATCCTCGCCCAAAACAGGAAAACTCAGAGCAGTATGTACCGCGTTGCCAAAAGGATCAAAACAGCTGAACAATTCCTCAGGAATGGATTTGTCACAATACCATACATTGGTCTGCGGGATAACAAGATATTCGGCAAAAGCGCCGGGGCGGTTTACACCGACTCCGCTGGTATTCCTGCACAAATGCCTTCTTCCGGCAAGGCAGTTGCGACACCGGCCGCAAACCACATGTCCTTCTCCGGAAACCAGATCGCCGGGTTGGAAATCCGATACATTGCTGCCCACTTCATCAATTACCCCGACAAATTCATGACCGATGGTAAGGGGAGTCCGGATCGTTCTCTGAGCCCATTCATTCCACTTGTAAATATGTATATCGGTACCGCAGATCGCTGTTTTCCGCACCTTTATCCGGACATCGTTGACTCCGGTTTCCGGAACAGGTACCTCGTCCAGCCAGATTCCGGGTCTGTCATACTTTTTTACCAATGCTTTCATCATCCTGTCCGTGCTCATGTTCATTCTTCCTTTCTATATGAAATGGGGTGAAATGTGAAGATGGAAACGAGAATCCATGTTAAAAACTCACCTATTTACTTCCATTATATTGTACACGGAACCGGAAGTCAATCCTCGTACACAGAACCGAAAGTCCATCCTCCCATTCCATTGCTCCATTGTGTGTTCCTGATCTGTCACAGTCTGCTTTTCCTTATGTCCCAGGCCTGCAGAATACAAAGGATGTAAAATATCTGCAGATTGCAAAAATGGCAAGAATATAAAGAAGGATTTCTGTAGGAAGTGTCGAATAATTTGAAATAAGAAAGAAATAAGATGAAGTAAATGGAAGGACCATGCATGGTAGTATCCCACATCATCTTATCTCCGTAAATAGCCTTCCATTTCTGTGTCTCGCATGAAAAAGAGCAGTCTCCTCATATCTGTACTGCTCTTTTTCCATATCTTCATTTTCTATTACGATCTTCCCGCATGGATCTTTCTCACATGTATATTTTCATATGGATCTTCTTACATGATATTCTCACATGTATCTTCCTCATGTATCTTCTCATATGTATCTTCTCATATGTATCTTCTTGATATATCTTCCTGCATGTATCTTCTCGCATGTGTCTTCTCACACGATATCTTCAATTATTTTACAAGCATTGCTTACTTCCGGACCTTCGCCTTTTACGAGATCAAATCAACGTTTTCATATAGGAAATAAAAGAGGGAACGGCGATTTCCGGCTCCTCAAGATCCGGATGCCATTTCTTTTCCCATTCCAGCGACAGGTACCCGTCATAGTGATGCTGTTTCAGGATTTCCAGACTTTCCCCAATGGGCAGATCCCCTTCGCCCACCAGACACAACTTTGCATGGGGCCCCTTCCCCCTGGAATCCTTGTAATGGGTATGTCGGATATATTTTCCCAATCGGTCATAGGTCACAGCCATGGGCTCGCCGAAAGCCTTGTAAGGATGGTTGACATCCCACAGCACCCCGATTGCCGGGCTGTGAGTATGAGACAGGACGGCAGAAAGATCATCAGATGCTGCAAAATCCCCATGGGTTTCGATCAGGACGCAGACATCCTTATCTTCCGCGTATTCTCCCAGCTCCTCCAGACATTTGGCCACCCAAAGGATGGACTGCTGCTTTTCGTACGGATTCGGAATATTGTTTCCAAATACACGTATGTACGGCACTCCAAGCTCCCGGGCAAGATCGATGGTCGCCTTGCCTTCCTCCATGTTCGCCTGGTACCTCGATTCGTCGTGAAGACTGCATGAAGTATCCAGACAGATAATCTCCAGCCCCTGCTGCTGCAAATCCTTTTTGGTCTTCTCCAGGTTTTCCGGGAGAAAAGGTCTTGCTTTGGGGAGGAACATTTCCCCCTCCAGCCCGCGGATCTCTATCCCGTCGTAACCAAGACGGCCCGCTTCCTCCAGGATTTTCTCCCAGGTCCATTCCGGACAGGACAATGTGGTAAACGAAAACTTCATCTGGCACCCTCCTCTTGGCGTATACAATTCGTCCTGTGCATATTATAGTTTATTTTCCAGAATACCACAAGGTAAAATCCGGTTATGTCCAGTTCCCTTCAGGCAATACCAAGCTCATCCAGGCTTTTGTGAAAGCGCTCAAAAAGAAGACCTGCCACAAACCATGCCGGTGCAAAGGAGAAATTGATATAGCCGTTCATTGCAAACTTTCCTGTATAATGCCAGGGGCAGATCCCAAACAGATCCATCAAAAAACCGCTGATGTATTCAATACAGTAAATCAGCAGCACCCAGATCAGTCCCCGGATTTCCCATGGCAAATGAGCAATGCGATCATGGATCCCTTCAAGGAATACGGCACATCCATAAATAAAAAACATCCAGATGCTGGAATGCCCGGAAAGCTTGTAGTTTCCCTGAAGCAGGGAACCCAGCCCCGTCCATATGATTTCAATTCCCCAGCCGGAAAAGCCATATAAAATAAATCTTTTCAACATGCCTGTATTTTACCCAAAAATGAAAAAGTTAGGTATGGGGTAATAGGGAATGAGCAAGTATCCTGAATTAGCTTTTTAAAAAAATAATCACCCTGCGGGAACAGGATGATTATTTCAAAAAAGTCAGTTGAGGCGATATTCGTCTTCCTCTCTCACCTATAGGGAAGAGGGAAAAATTCCAACACGTCTGTTAAAAGTCAAAGTGATCCGGATCGCTGCCAGTCCGGTAATTTTGGTTCAAGTCGCTGATGGTATCCATGTCCTCCTGCGATAATTCAAAATCAAATACGTTGGAATTCTCGATAATCCGATCCTTATGAACGGATTTTGGAATGGTAACAACTCCATTTTGCAGATCCCAGCGCAGTATGATCTGTGCCGGTGATTTTCCGTATTTTTCTCCCAGCTGCTTCAGAACAGGCTGATCCAGATGCCCATGCAGCAGCGGACTGTATGCTTCCATCTGTATTTTTTTGTTCTTGCAAAACCTGCGCAATTCCACCTGAGTCAGCAGCGGATGAAACTCCACCTGGTCCACCATGGGAATAACATGAGCGGTTTCCATCAGATCATCCAGATGATGGGGATGAAAATTGCACACTCCGATTGCCCGGACACGTCCATCTTCATATAATTTTTCCATGGCGCGCCAGGAATCCTTGTATTTTCCCTTCACTGGCCAGTGGATCAGATACAGATCCAGATAATCCAGCTTCAGCTTTTCCATACTGCGGTCAAACGCCTTCAGGGCAGAATCATATCCCTGATCCCCGTTCCACAGTTTTGTCGTAACAAACAGCTCTTTCCGCGGCACTCCGCAGTCCCGGATCCCGATGCCGACTCCCTCTTCATTGCCGTAGGCCGCAGCTGTATCAATGGCCCGATACCCGGCTTCCACGGCATATTTTACAGCGCTTTCCACCTCCCGGCCGTCTTTTGCCTGCCACACGCCAAGCCCCATGACGGGCATTTTGACGCCATTCTGCAAAGTTACAGTACTGGTCAGACTGTTCAGCATTCCCTGCACATCCTTTCTCTCATTTTGCAACTCTGATTTCCGGTATATTATCCTTTTGTCTCTTCTCTTATTCCTCTTTATCGGCTATGGAAGAGCGCTCCTCCTTCTGCATCCTCATTCCTATAGTCTCTTCCCTGATTATTATATATCACCTAATTTCGGAGGCTGAAACAGAAATAAGAGAATTAAACCGTTTTCTTCTATTTTTTCACCTTCAGCAAAAAAGTCCTGATTTCATACGGCCGTATTTCAAAGGAGAAACTGCCGCCCTTCACCGGGATCTTCGTCAGGGGCTTTTCCATCAGGTCGCACTCGGTGACTTCCTCCAGATCCTTGAAGAACGTCAGGTTCACCTTACTTCTCCGGTTGTAGCATTCATACATCCGAACGACGATCGCTCCGCTGTCTTCTGCTTTTTTAACCGTATCGATCATCACATTGGGGCAGTCCGCCTTGATCATGGAGAGGCTGCCTGGCAGCACTTCACTGCCGTTGCTGCTGTCTCCCCGGCAAATCGCCGTGTGCAGGGGTACATTCAAACGATAAGCCATCGGTACGGTGCCTCCCTCCCTCCAGCTTTCCGCATGGGGATATAAAGAATAAGTAAACTCATGCTCACCCCGGTCCGCCTTCGGATTCGGATCCATGCCGGATTTCAAAAGAGTCAGGCGCATATTGCCGTCCCGGATATCATGACCATATTTGCAGTCATTCAGCAGGCTGACGCCGTAACCGTCCTCCGACAAATCCGCCCATTTCTGCGCGCATACTTCAAACCGTGCCGTATCCCAGGAGGTATTCCAGTGCGTGGGCCTTTCCACGTTTCCAAACTGAATCTCATACGTCGCCTTGTCAGAATGCACATCCACGGGAAAAGCCGCTTTCAGCAGGATCCGGTCCTCCTTCCAGTCCACATGGGTTTGAAAATCGATCCTCGGAATGTCCCGATACAGGATCATATCCTGTACGATCGTGGAGTCCAGAAATTTCTTCGTAATACGAAGTCTGCCCCGGATCGGCCCGGCTTCCAGGACTTCCATGCCCTGCACATCGTCCACTTCCCACATTTTCTCCTGGTAGTAGATATCAATGTCCCAGTTATCAAAACTCATGGGACGATCCTCGAAAGCCTGTATTACATTGCCTCTTTCCTTCCCCTGAAGGACCTGCCGCTCATTCTTTTTGTCAAACAGAGAGACAATGGTTCCTTTCTCATCCAGTTCCAAACGGAAAAAGGAATTTTCCATGCGGTTTTTCGTTATGGTCATCCCATCGTCATGGAGGACTGCCTTCTCCTTCTTCCCGGTATCCGATCCGGATGCCTCCCGCACCTGGAAAGCCCGATATCCCTTGGCCGGAATATTCTTTACATAGACAAGCGCTCTGTCCACATTCGCATCCTTTATGATCTGAAGCGGAACAACCGCTTCGTCTTCGTCCCGTATTTCAGGATTCTTCATGCCTTCGGGCAGGGCAAAGGATGCCATATCGTCCCGGGGAAAGGACAGGGTGTTGAATACAGCCAGCGTAAGGCCCTTCTGCGGATCCTTTGGACGGATATGACCGGCGAGGAACTGAAGGGATGCATGCAGCAGTTCCCGGCCATTTGCCAGAATCTTTTCATATTGTCTGTGGGAATCCTGATATACCTCATAAATGGCGGACCCCGGTATAATGTCATGGAACTGGTTCAAAAGGATCTTTTCCCAGCCCCGGTTGATCCGGTCCTGCGGATACTCCCCGCCAAAAGCGCTGCAAAGGGAAGAGAGCATCTCCACATCCTGATACAGCAATTCACTTTTGCGATTGAACCGCTTGTTCTTTGCCATGGAAGTATAGGTTCCCCGATGATATTCCAGATACAGCTCCCCCACCCATTTGGGAAGGTGCCGATTCCCGCTCACCGTTTTCTCCAATTTATGAAAATAGTCCCGGGCCGTTCCCATCTCCACCTTCGGACAGCCGGGAATTCCCTTTGCCATCCTCCTGCCATTTTCCAGCATATCAATGGTCGGACCTCCGCCTCCGTCTCCATGGCCGAAGGAAATCAAAACATCATTGTTGATTTCTTTCTGCTGATATCTCTGCCAGGCGCCCATGACCTGGGACGGATTCAGATATCCGTTGTAAGTGGTAAAGTGGGATTTAATCTCCTTCTGGTAATCACATGTCGTGACAAAATGGGTAAGAATTTCCGAACCGTCAATTCCTTTCCACATAAAAGTATCGTAGGGAACCTTATTGAACTGGTTCCAGGCAATCTTGGTCGTCGTAAAGTACCGGATACCCGATTTTTTCATAATCTGGGGAAGAGCGGCACTGTAACCAAACACATCCGGAAGCCACAGGATTTCATTTGTTACGCCGAACTCCCTTTTGAAAAACCGGGTGCCGAAAAGAATCTGACGAACCAGGGATTCCCCGGAAGTGAGATTGCAGTCCGCTTCCAGCCACATGGCGCCTTCCGGCTCCCATCGGCCTTCCCGGACCCGCTCTTTCACTTTTTCATAGACTTCCGGATGATCTTCCTTTAAGAACTGATACAACTGAGGCTGGCTGGACATAAACAGGTATTCCGGATATTCCTTCATCAGCTTCAGCACGGTGGAAAAGCTCCGGGCTGTCTTTTCCCTGGTCTGGGCAAGGGTCCACAGCCATGCTACATCTATATGGGTATGCCCGACGCAGGTGGCGACGACATCCTCCTGCCCACACTTTTTCTCATAAAACTCCGACTCCATAAACTTCAGTGCCCGTTCCACGGATTGATAAAAATCCGAAGAGCCGGGTTTACGCAGGTCCAGCAGATTCACCGTATCGTTCAAGGCGTTCAGGATATCCACCCGGTTTTTATCATTTTCATCCAGCCGGTCGGCAATCTCCAGCGGTACGGAGAGATCAAACCACAGATCCTTTACGTTTTCCTCCAGTGCAGCGACAGTCAGTTTCAAATCGTCCATCCCGTCGGTGTATGCAGAAAGATCAATCTGAACTGTCGTCCCCTTCACGGCAGAATGATCCAGAATTACTTCTTTGTGATTCCCGTCCACCCCCTGGACAATCTCACCATTTACATACAGCAGCAACTGAGGATTCCCCGCGCCCCAGCCGCTGCCTCCCGTCTGGATCCGGATCACTGCTGTACGTCCATCCAATGGTTCCGGCATCTGAAAAGCCGTCCGAAACCAGGCATGGACACCCCGGCCCCCCCAGCTGCCGCCGGTTTGATAATCCTGCCACGGAGAGGGATCCTGCTCCGCGTCCTTCAGAGTCTGAAAATGCCCTGCTTTCATTTGAAAGGACCGGATTTCCGCCGCATCCAAAAACATCTGGCGCATCAATTCTTCCATCACTTTTCTGGTGCGCTCCATTACAAAAAACATGATTTGCCCCTTCCTTGTTTTGATCCCCGCTCCGTAGCGGGAACGGGGATCTTTCTGATTGAATCCAATATATCATAACATAACAGGTACGGAAGTACCATCAGATAATCTCCAGTGCGTCGTCATCCGGCAAAGGTGGAAATTTCTCCGCCGGAAGAGTCTGATACCAGTACGCAACGGAAGAAATGTCGTCCTGCAGGGGCAGATAACGGCCGCCGCTTCTCCAGCCCAATGCCTGAACCGTAACCCTGAGATCCGTTTCAAAACGGATGGGATCCGTGATATGCCAGCGGTACATGCCGAATCGGGTCTGGGAATTGTACAAGCCGTCCGGCCGGATCACCTGGGGCAATCCGGCATAGGCGGTGGAAAACTCTTCATATTGATGAGTCGCTTTGTTTTCAAAGTTATAGGATCCACAAAAATAGTCCTCCGTGCCGGTACTGCAAATGGTGGGATACGCATGGTCCCCATCCAGATAGAATTTGACTTCTCCTTCTCCCCACCAGCCATTGTTGTTGGAGCCCCAACATAAATAAACACCGACATATTGTCCTTTCCCGCGGACTCCGTCCAGAATGGTATAGACTTCCCTGTAGGGCAGAGGATTTACCCTGCGGAATTGGGCGTGGAAATACAGCGCATCTTCCGGTACCTCCGTCAGGCAGTAGTCAATCTGATAATAAATCGTGGACACCTCATCCGTCCGGTTCTCCAAAGTGATTCTGCACCCTTTCCGGAAGGGCATCTGCCAGTAGCAGTTGAAGGCGCTGCCAGGATTTACACAGACAGCCAGGGAATTCACCGGTGCATAGACACCCCACCCGCAGGCAAAAAAATCACCGATGGGACACTCCACAGATGGAATCTCCTGCCCATCCCAATAGATCCGGAGAATCAGATGACGTAAGCTCCCCACCGGAGTCAGCCAGATATGCGAAATACAGCCCGGCCCGTCGATCTCTGCCAGAGTAAAGGTGCCATGGGCCTCTATGTGGATGAAAGGGTTTACCTTCCAGCCCTTGCCCAGCTCCCGGGCGGGACCTCCTGCCGTTCCGTCCGCCGGCTCACATCTGGCGCCTCCGCCCTTTTCGCCGGTAAAGTTCTCCGGGCTGACAGACCTTGTTTTTGCATTGGATGCCAGAAACAGATTGCCCATATTGGTTCCGATTCCACGAAACATGATACGACTCCTCCTTATCCATACGAACACATGATTTCAACTAGATTATAAAGGAATCGCCCGGAAAGTCAATGGAATTCGGCATGCCGCCTGCCCCTCGCCAGATAAAATGCACAGCAAATCAAAACAGCAAGCAACACACCGCAGCTGTCAATCAGCATATCCCGGACCTGGCAGCTGCGCCCGGGAACAAACCACTGGTGCAGTTCATCCGTCACCGCATAACCCATGCCGGCCGCCTGTGCCCTGAGGCCTGCCCGCCAGCCGGCCCGGGGAAACGGTCTTCCGGAAGCCGAATGGAATGCTGTAAAAAATAAAGCCCCCAAAATCGCATATTCCAGAAAGTGCGCTGATTTTCTTACAATCAAATGCAAATCAAAACGACCCGTATTGATATTGAAAAATCCTGCTATCGATTCAATGATCCGTGTGACTCCCCCGCTCATCCGGGAGGAATCATTCCCCGGCTGACTGGAAAAGGCAAAAATGAGGCACATCCACAGAACAGGGAGGATCCATATATACCTGGTGCTTTTCTTATTCGTTTGTTTCATTCCGCTCTTTTCATTTTCCTTTCTATTGATAAAAAAAGGGCCTGCACTGCTGAAGACATCAACAGTGCATGTCCCATTTTGGATTGGAGTTATTCCCTGCGCAGGGCTTTGGGTTCTTCCGGTTGATAGAACCAAATCCAGCATGCAGAAGCAGATGCCATGGTGGCAAGGAATGTCAGGAAACCAGCACATAAGGTTGCAGCCTTCACGATGGACTTTTTCACGCTCGAACGCCTCCTTTCCACGGATTGAATTTTATTAAGAGAGAATCCATCCAGCCGATAACCCGGCGCATGACCGGGGTAATGCTGAGCGCCTGCCAAAGCATGCCCAGCTGTATGCAGACAAGGAATTGAAGTGCCACTCCCGAGTCCGCTTGCAGATGAACCTCCCATAATACCGCAGTAAGCAGCTCCGCTGCCATTACAAAGAAGAAGGATGACTTTCTCAGCCGATGTATGGTATCCGGATTTTTGATCCTTTTGTTCGGACTGTCCGCCGGTGCGTACCGGTACAGGAAAACGAGAATGAAAACAAGGGCTCCTCCCTGAAACAGAAGAGCAGGCATCCGTGATGAAAAAACCATGTCATACTTCACAAGAAGGGAAAGTCCTCCGAAGATCAGGACACTGAGTACCGCACAGCGATAGGGGGAAGTGGCGTGCACTCCTCCGGAAAACTGACGCAGCAGGGCAGCTGTCAGTGACAGGACAAGGATCTCCGGCAACGATCCGGCCAGAATACCAAACAGTACAATCAGAATAACGGTAAACAAGGTTTGCAAAAAATTCAGAGCACCATATTCCAGAACTTCCCGATGGTCCTGGTCCAGATTCAAAATAGCAGCTGTCTTTGATGCAATCGCCTTGCCGGCCTTTTCAATGATGGACATTTCAAACTGCCTTCTCCTGCAATTCCCTTATTTACATATATTATCTTCGACACCACTTATGAAAATCCTTCCACATAAAAGAAAAAACTATAAAAAATGATGAATTCTCACCATTTTTTATAGTTCCTTCTGCGAAACAAGGCAAGCGTTCATCCTGCGATCATTTTTTGTACTTGCCGACGACCCGTCTGCCGATGGAATCGTATAAAACCGGCGCCTTTTCCGCATCCTCCAGACGGTAGCAGTTTCTGCCATCCAGAATAATGGGAGTGCGCATCCGCTCCGCATACCCGGAAAGGTGGAAACCTGTGATTTCCGGCCATTCCGTAAAAATGAAGCAGATATCCGTGTCGTTCAATGCTTCTTCGATGGATTCGCAATAGGTAATCCCATCGGGATAAAGCCTGCGGAAGGAGTCCATGCCGATGGGATCCCAGGCCCGGATATCCATGCCGTCCTCCAGCAAAATCGGTATATTGGAAAGAGAGGGTGCTTCCCGCAGATCATCCGTGCCCGGCTTGAAGGTCAGGCCCAGAACCGCTGCCTTCAGCCCGTTGAAATCTTCATAATACTGCCTGGCCTTCTTGATCAGCTTGATCTTCTGATTTTCATTGACCTCGATGGCCGCCTTCACTGTTTTCAATTCATAATCATGAAAACTGGCCAGCCAGTGAAGGGCTTTGGTATCCTTTGGAAAGCAGGAGCCGCCGTATCCGATGCCAGGTCTCAGGAATCGGTTTCCGATCCGGGGATCCAGGCCCATGCCGGTGACCACATCATCCACGTTGGCGCCGATCACATCACAAACATTGGCGATTTCATTGATATAGGACACCTTCAGGGCAAGGAAATCATTGGATGCGTATTTTATCATTTCCGCGCTCCTGCGATCCGTGACAACCAAGGGCCGGTCAAAGTTCCGGTAAACATCCCGAAGAGCTTTTTCTGCCTGTGGGGATTCCACTCCAATCACAATCCGGGAAGCATGGAGCGTATCCTTCACTGCCGTTCCCTGGGACAGAAACTCCGGATTGGAAGCTACTTCCATATGCAGACCGGCCCTGGCCCGTTCCTTCAGGAGCCTCTCAACCTTGTCATTGGTTCCTATGGGAACGGTGGATTTGATCACCACCAGGGAATCCTGCTCCACGCTATCTGCAATCTGCCCGGCCACCTCATAGACATATTTCAGGTTGGCGGAACCGTCCTTTTTCTCAGGAGTGCCGACACCGATGAAAATGACCTTCGCGTTCCGGTAGGCATTCTGATAATCTGTGGTAAAGGTGAGCCGTTCCCGGTTTTTTTGCATGAGCTCCTCCAGCCCCGGCTCATAGATAGGAGACTGCCCGGATGTCATTTTCCGGACTTTTTCCTTATCAATATCAACACATACCACGTCATGTCCCATCTCTGCCAGGCATACGCCGGTAACCAGCCCGACATATCCGGTTCCTGCAACTGCAATTTTCATGAATATCATCCTTCGTTTCCCTTAGATTTGAACTGCTGCTGTCCGGAAACTTGCTACGGCCCAAACCGGCCCTAAAAAGAAAGCTGAAAATTTCCTGGGAGCAGCAATTCCCGCAAAATACGACATATTGTTCCCGTATGTATTAGGATATCAGATTCCGGACGTTTTATGAAGCAGAATATTTTACATTTCATTCAAAAAGCAGCATTGATAAGACCGATGCGGATTGGTATAATAAGGCGGACAGGAGGAGCATGAAATTGTTTTTAGCAAAAAACTGGAAAGATTATGAACTGATCGATACCGGAGACGGAGAAAAACTGGAGCGCTGGGGAAAGTTCATTCTGAGGCGTCCGGATCCCCAGGTGATCTGGCCCGGGACATCCGGCGACAAGTCCTGGAACATGGCTCATGCCCGCTACCACAGAAGCAATACGGGCGGCGGTACCTGGGAGTATTTCTCGAAGCTTCCGGAGCAATGGAGGATTTCCTATGGAAGTCTGACCTTCCATGTAAAGCCCATGGGGTTCAAGCATACCGGAGTATTTCCGGAGCAGGCCGTCAACTGGGAATGGATCATGAAAAAGATAAAAGGCAGCAGCCGCCCTGTCCGGGTACTGAATCTGTTTGCCTATACGGGTGGGGCCAGCGTTGCCGCAGCCTGCGCCGGCGCAGAAGAGGTCTGCCATGTGGACGCGGCAAAGGGAATGGTCGCCTGGGCAAAGGAAAATCTTCGGTTGTCCGGACTGGAAGACCGGAGAGTCCGCTTCCTTGTGGATGACACTGTAAAGTTTGTGCAGCGTGAAATACGCCGGGGCCGGCAGTACGATGCGGTGATTATGGACCCTCCGTCTTATGGAAGAGGTCCCAAAGGAGAAGTCTGGAAAATTGAAAACGAACTTTATGGCCTGATCGACCTGTGCAGAAAGGTGCTCTCCCCCCATCCTCTGTTCTTTCTGATTAATTCCTATACCACTGGCCTGTCGCCTACCGTTTTATACAACCTCCTGACCCTTTCCATAAGGAAAGAATATGGGGGAACCGTCACATCCGACGAAGTGGGGCTGCCCATTACCCGTTCGGGACTGATCCTGCCATGCGGAGCGTCCGGCCGCTGGGAAGCGGAGGCGAAGAAATGAACCAAACCGCTTCTTCTCCCCCGATTTCCATACTATACGAGGACAATCATCTCCTGGTCGTGGAAAAGCCGGTGAATATGCCTTCACAGGAAGATGCGTCCGGTGATCCGGATCTTTTGTCCCTTCTGAAGCGGGATATCAAAATCCGGTATCAGAAGCCGGGCAATGTCTTTCTGGGGCTGGTACATCGTCTGGACCGGCCGGCAGGCGGAGTCATGGTCTTTGCCAGAACCTCCAAAGCCGCTGCCCGCCTTTCGGATCAGATCCGGGCCCGTACATTCGGGAAAGTCTACCTGGCAGTGGTCCACGGCACACCAAAAGAGAAAAAAAGGCAGCTGGAACATTATCTGCAAAAGGACAGGGCAACCAACATGGTGCGAACGGTATCCCCGTCCGTTTCCGGAAGCAAACGGGCCAGACTTGACTATCAGGTGCAAGGCAGCAGAAGGATGCAGACAGGGGATTCCTGTACAGGTTCCCTCGCCCTGGTCCGCATCCGCCTTTGGACCGGGCGCTCTCACCAGATACGGGTCCAGTTTGCTGCCATCGGACACCCTCTTTACGGGGATCAGAAATATGGAGCCGATGTGAACTCTCCAGGGCAGCAAATGGCACTCTGGTCCCATCAGCTTGTTTTTCAGCATCCGACAACAAAAAGGGAGATGGTATTTACCTCCCATCCCCCGGATGTTTTCCCATGGAATTTGTTTGATCCCCGCAAATCCCAATGAATCGGGATCCAAACCATAAAAAGCCTGCCATCCACGGATAGGGCAGCTTCCTGTGGAGACCCATATCACGCAGGATGGATGGAATCAGATTAAGTTAGATTTCCTTCAGAAGCTTCCTGAGGGAATCATAAGCCAGGGTAAACGCTTCTTCGCCCGTCAATTTCTTTCCGATATTTCCTTCCTTTTCCAGATCAGAAAAGCCGACAAAATTGGTCAGATGGGGTTCCAGCGACAAGTACCCATGATATCCTCTGCCCTTCAGCTGCTTCAGGATCTCTTTCACATGACCGTCTCCGTAGCCTGCCGGAACCACATTCCCATCGCTCCATCGGGCGTCCTTGACATGAACATACTCCACATAGGGCTTCAACATCTCATACGCTTCCAGGGTATCCTGCTTTACCTGAACAAAATTGGCAAAATCAAAAACCGCCCTGAAATGATCGCCGTAAAAATGTTTCATGATTTCCAGACATTCCGGGGCCTTTTCCCCGTAAATATTCTTTTCATTCTCATGAAGCAGAATGACATCATTGGAAGCCGCATAATCCACAAACTGTCCCAATCGCTCCAGAACCGCTTCCCTGTACGCGGTCCGCTCCTCTCCCTTCGGGATAAAGAAGCTGAATATCCGGATATAGGGAGTCTCCATCTCATGGGCAATCTCCACCGTGTGCTTGAACTGCTCCATATGCGGTGCAAAATCGTCCGCAATGCCAATTTTGCCGATCGGCGATCCCACCGCCGAAAGGTGAATCCCGCCTGCATCCAGACGTGATTTGATTCCCTTTACCTCTTTTATCGGATAGTCCACCAGATTTTTGGCGTCCACCCTGCGCATTTCCACATGGGAAATTCCAAGCTTTTTCAGGACCTTCATCTGTTTGTCCAGCATTGGATCAATTTCATCTGCAAATCCGGTAATTGTAACACAATCCGCCATTTCCACCCCTCCATCTGTTGTTCCCTTGATCTTTGTATTTTTTTATCTTTGCATTTTTTGATCTTTGTATTTTTTTATCTTTGTATTTTCTTTATCTTTTATTTTTGATCTCTTTTCGGACTTGTTATCCTTTTATTCAGATAATTCAGATGCCCTTCAGGCAACATCTTCCTTTGAATCATACCATGTTTTCCATGGAAAATCAAGGATTTCCCCCACCGTTTTCCCTTTCTGAAATCAGCCGAAAGTAAAAATCATTTACCAGTGACTTTACACCAGACGGGAAATTTGTTAGAATGGTTGAAAATTGATTTATGGCCTGAGGTGAAAATGCGTCAAGGGCCGGAGCCAAATATCAGGGATTCTATGGAGAATTGTTGGCACGATCTGAAAAATCTGTGAAAAACCTGTTTGGAAGAGGAGCCCTCTCCGGGATTCCATACGATATCAATAAGTGAGGAGAATCATCATGAGCCATTATATGGAGACGGAAACCGTCCAGGACAGTCCTCTGTATGACAACGCCGCCAGAACCGGAAAATATATATGGAAGCACGATACCCTGATCGATCTTACCTTTCCGCAGGTATTGGACCGTGTCACAAAGGAGTTTCCGGACCAATACGCCTTCCGTTATTCCACCCTGGACTATACCAGAACCTATTCGGAATTCCGGGAAGATGTGCATACCTTTGCCCGTTCCCTGATTGCCCTGGGTGTGGAACCGGGGGATCAGGTTGCCATCTGGGCCACCAATGTCCCTCAATGGTTTATCACATTCTGGGCAACCACCATGATCGGAGCCAACCTTGTTACCGTCAATACCTCCTATAAAATCCGTGAGGCTGAATTCCTGCTCCGGCAGTCGGATACCCATACCCTGGTGATGATGGATGGCTTCAAGGATTCCGACTATATCAGCATTATGAAGGAGATCTGCCCCGAGCTGGAAACCGCAGCGTCCGGAGAGCCGCTGCACACCAGGCGCCTTCCCCGCCTTCGCAACATCATTACGGTGGAGTCCAGTCGGCCGGGATGCATCACCTGGGAGGAAGCCGTCTCCCTGGCGGAAAAGATCCCGGTGGAGGAGGCACAGCGCCGGGCACGCGCCATGGACAAGGATGACGTCTGCAACATACAGTACACTTCCGGTACCACCGGCTTCCCCAAAGGCGTCATGCTTACTCACTATAATGTGATAAACAACGGAAAATGCATCGGGGACTGCATGGATCTGTCCACAGCCGACCGCATGATGATACAGGTACCGATGTTCCATTGTTTCGGGATGGTGCTGGCCATGGCTGCTGCCATGACTCACGGCACGACCCTGTGTCCGATGCCTTATTTCTCGCCGAGGAGATCCCTGGCATGCATCGACAAGGAAAAAATCACCTGCTTTCACGGAGTCCCCACCATGTTCATCACCATGCTGGAGCATGAGAATTTCCCGAAAACCGATTTTTCCCATATGCGGACCGGCATCATGGCAGGCAGCCCCTGCCCCGCCAGTGTCATGCAGGATGTGGTGGATAAGATGAACATGAAGCAGATCACCATTGTATACGGACAGACCGAATCCTCCCCCGGGTGCACGCAAAGCCGCGTGGACGATCCCCTGGATGTCCGGATCAATACGGTGGGGCGTCCGCTTCCCCAGGTGGAATGCAAAATTGTGGATACGGAAACCGGCGAAGACCTGCCGGACAATGTGGACGGGGAATTCGTCGCCAGAGGTTACAATATCATGAAAGGATATTACAACATGCCGGAAGCCACGGCTGCCGCAATTGACGAAAATGGATGGCTCCATACCGGAGACCTGGCCAGGCGGGACTCCAGCGGGAACTACATCATCACCGGAAGAATCAAGGATATGATCATTCGCGGCGGGGAGAACATTTACCCCAAGGAAATCGAGGATTTCATCTATACCCATCCCAAGGTAAAGGACGTACAGGTTATCGGCGTACCGGACAAGACATACGGCGAGGCTGTCATGGCTTGCGTCATCCTGAAAAAGGGCGAGGAAATGACGGCAGAGGAAATCAAGGAATATGTCCGCTCCCATATGGCCAGACAGAAAACGCCCAGGTACGTCAGCTTCGTCACGGAATTTCCAATGAATGCAGCAGGAAAAATCCTGAAATATAAGATGCGGGAAGATGCCGTCAAAATGCTGGGACTCAAATCCGATGAGCAGATCATAATGGCATGATCTTTCCGGCACAGTATGATATTTCCAGCGGGTTCTTTGTCTCCTGTCTTCCCGCCTGCTCCCTTCTTGCATTGGGAGGGACATTGTGGTATTGTTTTTATGGCCAGCATACAGAATAGGAGAATATAATGAGCAGTAGCAAGGATTTCAGGGAATTGGGCCTTTCGGATCCCATTTTGGAGGCATTGAACGGGATGGGATTCGAAAAGCCCACGAAAGTACAGGAGAAAGCAATTCCCCATATATTGAACGGGGAAGATGTCATTGTCATGTCCAAGACCGGCAGCGGCAAAACAGCTGTTTTCGGGGTATCCCTTCTTCAAATGACCGATCCGGAAAAGCCCGGGCCCCAATGTCTTATATTGGAACCGACAAGGGAACTGGCGGTTCAGGTGGACAGCGATCTTAAAAAAATGGCGGGTCATCTGCCGCATCGTACCACGGCAGTATACGGCCAGCACAACATGAATAAGGAAATTCAGGCTCTTAAAAGTCCCATTACCATGGTTACCGGCACTCCCGGCAGGATTTATGACCATATACAGCATAAAAACCTGATCACAAAAAACATTCGCTTTTTGGTATTGGATGAAGTGGATCGAATGATGGACATGGGCTTTATTGGTCAGGTTCGCAGGATCATCCGCACCCTTCCCCGTAATCGCACCACCCTTCTTTTCTCCGCCACCATTCCGGGGGAGATCCGCAGACTGTGCAGTGCATACATGAATCATCCGGTGACCATCGAAATCGAATCCAAAACCATGACAGTGGATACCATCCGGCAGGAACATTACCGGGTCCGGAGAAACGAAAAGCGAACCCAGTTAAACCGGATTCTCCTGATGGAGCGTCCGGAAACATGCATGATTTTCTGCAATACCCGTGCGGCAGTAGACCGGGTGCAGAACTTTCTGCTCCGAAAGGGCTACGACTGTCGTTCCCTCCATGGGGATATCCCCCAGGCAAAGCGTATGAGAAACATTCAGCAGTTCAGGCAAAAGGAATACAATATCCTGGTCGCCACGGACGTAGCCGCCCGCGGCATCGACATTGACAATCTGTCCCTGGTCGTCAACTATGATGTTCCGGAGGAGCTGGACGGTTACGTTCATCGGATCGGCCGAACGGGACGGGCAGGTCATGACGGCCATGCCATCAGCCTGGTAACCGGCGAGGATATTATGACCCTGTATGAAATTGAGGAACATATTGGCACTCTGATTCCGGAAGCAAAGCTGCCGACGGATCAGGATCTTGCGGAATGTCGGGAAGAATCCAACCAATGGATTCAGTCCAATCGGATAAAAAGCCGTCCTGCATCGGGCTCCAAAGCCAGGGGCGGGGAGAAGAAATCATCCCGCAAGCCGTCCCCTCTCAAACCTCAAAGGCCGCAAAGGTCTCAAAGGCCGAAATCCCATCAAGGCGCTTCAAAGCACGAATCCTCCCCTCAAAAGCCTGCCCGGCAGACAGGTGTTCCTTCTTCCGCAGGCAATCCCTCCTCCATCCATTCGCCTTACCGACAGGGACAAGCCCACAGGGCAAAAGAGACATTGCCGGACAAAAAACCCATCGAAAACCCCGGACAGGGAAAAACCCCTCCGCCTGATCCCGATAAGGGTTCCTCTATTCTGCGGCGTATTACCGGACGACTCTTCGGAAAATAAGGAAGACTCTATGGCAGGCTTGGAATTTTCATGATATAATATGTTGGGTTAATTTTTTAACGAAGAAGGTTGGTTAAATACTTTAAAAGATGGGTAAAGATGTTTTGGGATTATACAATGGTACTTTACCATTTGATGATACAATGGTGCGTTACCATTTTATAAAATACTTATTCAGCAAAGGAGTAATCAGATGAGTGACAAGATGACCACGAATCAGAAGCTGTTGGATTGGGTACAAGAGATGACAGACATGTGTCA
>DHDO01000093.1:19885-22133 GCA_002399435.1 Firmicutes bacterium UBA4874 | reverse complement strand
CATTCCTATTGAGGTGCAACAATGCCAAGATAGATATACTTGAGGATGACCCGGAGAATCAGGACAACCGGTACAGCAAAAAACATTCCGGCAATGCCGAAAAATTGTCCTCCCACCCACAGGGCCAAAATAACAGCTACAGGATGCAGGTTTACCACGCTGCTCATAATCCTGGGAGAAATTAAATTGTTTTCCAGCTGTTGAATCAGGACGACAGCAAAAATCGTCCAAAGACATTTGTCCGATCCTGCGAGAAAAGCCAGGACAACGGCCGGAGCGGCTCCTATCCATGGGCCGAAATAGGGTATGACTTCAAACAACGCTGCCAGGAATCCGAGGAAAAAAGCATAGGGAAGTCCTATGATCAGATAGGCAATGGTTGCCAGAATGCCGACCACTGCGGCAGTGGAAGCTTCCCCACGGATAAAACAGTGCAGGATATGATTGATCTGCGATGCCACCATCATTACCGTTCTCCTGGAATGAATCGGAATGAGATGGGTCAGCTTTCCGGCAAAGTATTCCCGGTCCTTCAGGAAATAGAGTCCGATGACAAATCCCATGAACAGGGAGGGCAGAGACGACACTCCGACGATGGAACGATCCAGAAAGCCTGTAATATACCGCATTGCCTTTTTCTGAAAGGTAAGCAAATATTCATTCAGGGAATTCTGTACTCCGTCCGGAATTCCCATTTGTTCCATGTTTTCCTGAATGTTGTTCACAGCATCGCGGACAGACGCCATCAGTGCCGGAAACCGTTCCACAAGCTCTATGACCTCATTCGCCATCCTGGGCAGGAAAATCAGGGCAATCACAATCAAAAGTGCTGCCAGAGTCAGCACAATGCCTGCAATTGCCCATACTCTGGATACCTTTCGTTCCAGAATACTACACAGAGGAGTTAAAAGATATGCAACAGTGGCTCCAGTGATCAATAACCGGAAAAGACCGGCAAACTTATCCCATTTTGCGGTTATGAACCATATCACTGCTGCTAAAATCAGAATGGTCAGACCTATGCCTGCTTGTTTTCTGGTCGGTTTCATGGGGTTTCATCCTTTGAAAAGAAAAAAAGGGACATAGAAGTCCCTTCCCTTGCTTTTACCGTTTCAAATCGGACACCTTCCGGGAAATATCATCTGCCATGTCCAATCCCTTATTCAGGATCTTTCTTCTGGTCTTCGAATCAACCGGGGGCATAAAGAGCCTGCCTGCCACAATGCCAATCAGACTGCCTGCCACAAAGCTTTTCATTTTGTGGTGTTTCATAGAAATAACACTCCCCTTTCGGAGTTATAGTTTGTTGAAAAAAATGTTTTTTATTCCCTTATCACAGGGAAAGATGCTGTCTGCCTGTTCCATAGTAATCACAAGCATATCGTCTTCCGGACGCTCAAAGGGCTGCCAGGGCAGAATCCGTCTTCCGGATACCAGGTCCCCAAAGATGCTTTCCGACAATTCCAGAGCTTCGACTTTGCCGGTCAGCGGATCCAGCAGAATGTCGCTGATTTGACCCAGTTGCTTTCCGTCCTCCCGCAGGACCTCCTTGTTCAATAGATTTTTCAATCCGCCGCTGTCTTCCGGAAACCTGCTGTTCTCCGGAAGCTCCCCTTCTGTGAGGATCATGTCGTATCCGATGGTGGCATCCATAAAAGGGATTCCGATAAACTTTTTGCCCCATCCCTTATTTGATACATAAAATCCTTCCAGCCGGGAGTTTTGCCCGCTTGTATACACATCCCGGACCATTCCCAGCCGCTTGCCCGTCCTGCCTTCTATTACCGGCATGCCAATGATGGATTGGCGCTTGATCAGGGTACTGCTTCGTTTCTTTTCCATTTCCTGTCCCTCGTCCTTGCTTTTTTCCTTTTTATCTTCTCCCTGTCTTCCAAAGGAATACATGAAATGGAACAAATTCATGGATTTATATGCGTTTTACACCTTTTCTTTCCTGAAGGAAAAGAGGGGAGGTTTCCCTGAGACTCTGCACAATCCGGGGAAGAACATCCAGTACATAATCGATTTCTTCCTTCGTATTCTCGTCTCCCAGCGTCATACGAAGGGAACCCCGAGCAATTTCCACAGGCAGTCCGATTGCCAGAAGTACATGGGAAGGGTTCACGGAGCCGCTGGAACAAGCTGAACCGCTGGATGCCGCAATGCCTTTTTGGTCCAGACGAAGCAGAAGGGACTCCCCTTCTGTAAACTCGAATCCGATATTGATATTGCCGGGGAGTCTTTTGGT
>DHDO01000093.1:19502-19634 GCA_002399435.1 Firmicutes bacterium UBA4874 | reverse complement strand
CGTGGCTATTTCCATTGCCTTTCCCAGGCCAACAATACCCGGAAGGTTTTCCGTACCTGCCCTGTGGTCCCTTTCCTGCGGACCTCCGCTGATGAGCTGCCGGACCTTTACGCCCTTTCGGATATAAAGGGC
>DHDO01000093.1:16700-19235 GCA_002399435.1 Firmicutes bacterium UBA4874 | reverse complement strand
ATCGCCCCGATCTCCCGGATTGGCTGGATCGTTCCGATTTCATTGTTTGCCATCATCACGCTGATGAGAATCGTCCGGTCGGTAATGGCGTCCCGGACCTGCTCCGGAGTGACCAGCCCTTCCCTGTCCACCGGAAGATAAGTGACGTCAAAGCCGTTTCGCTGCAGATCTTCACAGGTACGCAGAACAGCATGGTGTTCCACGGAAGTTGTGATGATGTGATTTCCCTTCTTCCGATTGGCCAGTGCAGCTCCCCGGAGTGCCCAGTTGTCCGATTCACTGCCTCCGGCCGTAAAGTAGATTTCACCGAAATCGGCATTCAAAGCCCTGGCTGTCCGTTCCCTTGCAAGATCCAGACCCTTTTTGGCCTCCCTGCCAAAACTGTGAACGCTGGAGGGATTGCCATATATTTTTGTAAAATAAGGCAGCATCTCCTCCAGAACCTCCGGCCTGGTAAAAGTAGTGGATGCGTGATCCAAATAAACTCTGTCATCCATCTTATCTTTTGAACTCCTTTCCGCTGTCCATACCCGGGGATCGTTATTTTCCCCGGGCCTTGTCCCGCTCCTCCATATCGCCGAGAATTTGATCCAGGCGCTGCCGGATCCTGGCTTCATTGCCGGCTTCCCTGGGAAAATAGTACTTTTTCCCCTGGAATTCTTCCGGCATATATTGCTGTATGGCCCGGCCCATGGGATAATCATGGGAATACTTATATCCTGCCCCGTGGCCAAGCTGCCTGGCCCCCTTATAATGGGAATCCCGCAGATTGACAGGCACCTGTCCGGACCTTTGATTCCGGACATCCTCCAGTGCCTTGTCAATCCCGACGCAGCTGGAATTGGACTTGGGAGAGCAGGCAACCATCAACGCCGCTTCCGCCAGGACAATCCGGCTTTCCGGCCACCCGATCCGCTCCACTGCCTGGGATGCTGCCACTGCCACCTGAAGGGCGGCGGGACTGGCCAGGCCCACATCCTCTGCCGCACAGATGATGATTCTTCTCGCAATGAATTCGGGCTTTTCTCCGGATGCGATCATTCGCGCAAGCCAATACAGCACCGCATCCGGTTCCATATAGTTGCGCATGCTTTTGATAAACGCACTGACGATGTCATAATGGTCGTCCCCGTTCTTATCATACTTCAAAGTCTTTTGCTGTATACATTCCCCGGCCGTCTTCAAATCAATGGAAATTACTCCGTAAGGGTCCGGCTCCGTGGTTAAAACGGCCAGTTCCAAAGCGTTCAGGGCCACTCTGGCATCGCCGTCGCTTAACATGGCAATATGATCCATGGCATCGGAATCGATTTTTACAGGAGTATTTCCCAGACCTTTTTCCTTGTCTTTCAAGGTTCTTTCCATCAGCATCCTGATGTCGGCATCGCACAGCGGTTCAAACCGGAAAATGGTGGAACGGGACAACAGGGCTTTGTTTACTTCAAAGTAGGGATTCTCCGTCGTTGCTCCAATCAATATGATGCTGCCATCCTCCACATAGGGCAGCAATACATCCTGCTGTCCCTTGTTCAGCCGGTGGATTTCATCGAAAAACAGAACAATTTTCCCCTTTGGGTTGAGCAGGGTATTCCTTGCCTCGGATGCCGCTTCCCGTATTTCCTTTACGCCCGCCGTAACCGCGTTGAGCTGTATGAATTTATATTTTGTTTCATGAGAGATAATTTTAGCCAGTGTGGTTTTTCCAGTGCCGGGAGGGCCGTAAAAAATCACAGAAGACAGGCGATCACCCTTAATGGCACGATACAGCAGCTTATTTTTGCCAATGATTTGCCGCTGCCCGACAAATTCCTCCAGGGTAACCGGCCGCATTCTGGCAGCCAGCGGCATTTGTTGTTCCATGCTTCTTTCCTCCTCCATCCTTCCAGCCAGATAGGTATTCGTATTTCAAAAGAAAAGGCCCGAAGGCCTTTTCCCAGGTACATCCCTTTATGAATGCATTCTATTTTAATACTTTATGTCTTCCGAATAAATCGGATGCCCGTCACACAGTCCCTCCACAATGGACTGCACCTTATCCCTGTTTTGATCAAAGTCCTCCATCGTCAGACGGATCGCTGCGGCAATCTGCTTCATATCCTCTTCCTTCATTCCTCTTGTGGTTACGGCAGGGGTGCCCAGACGAATGCCACTGGTGACAAAGGGACTCTGCGGATCATTGGGAATGGTGTTCTTGTTGACGGTGATCCGCACTTTATCAAGAAGCTTTTCCGCATCTCTTCCTGTAATGCCATTATTTCTCAAATCCACCAGCATCAGATGGTTGTCCGTCCCGCCGGATACCAGGTGAAATCCTTCTTCCGTCAGCGCCTGAGCCAATGCCGCTGCATTCCGGATGATCTGCTTCTGGTATTCCCGGAAGGATGGCTCCATGGCTTCTTTGAAACACACAGCCTTTGCAGCTATCACATGCATCAGGGGGCCTCCCTGTGTACCGGGGAAAATAGCCTTGTCAATGGCCTTCGCATATTCTTTCCGGCAAAGTATCATACCGCCCCTTGGACCCCTCAGGGTTTT
>DHDO01000093.1:12257-16399 GCA_002399435.1 Firmicutes bacterium UBA4874 | reverse complement strand
AGCACCTGATCGTAGTCGATCCGGCCGGTGTCCGGATCCACTCCATAGAAAACAGAGTGAAAATATTTGCCGGATATATTGACCGGGCTGCCATGAGTCAGGTGACCGCCCTGATCCAGATTCATTCCCATCATGGTGTCCCCGGGCTGAAGCATGGCAAAATAAACTGCCATATTGGCCTGTGCGCCGGAATGGGGCTGTACATTGGCATGATCCGCTCCAAAAATCGCCTTTGCCCTTTCCCTGGCCAGTTCCTCCACCACATCCACAAATTCGCATCCGCCGTAATATCGCTTTCCCGGATACCCTTCCGCATACTTGTTCGTCAGGTGGGATCCCATTGCCGCCATAACAGCCGGGCTGACATAATTCTCCGATGCGATAAGCTCCAGATGATTCCTCTGGCGTTCCCATTCCTGCTTCATCGCTGCGGCCACTTCCGGATCCACATTTGCAATTTCCTTTAAATCAATCATGACAAGCTCCTTACCTATTTTGATAATCTTTTGAAAAAAGAAAAAGCCGGTTGATCAGCCGGCTTGTGAAGTACCCATTGTACCTTTGCTCTACACGGCACGAGCACTTTTGATTTTACAAAGGGAAGCAAATCTCCGGGACAAACCGGATTGCTCAAATATTGCTTTGAAGCATTTTTACCAGTTCGGCCTTTGGCCTCGCACCAACCATTTGATTGACGATCTTTCCGTTCCGGAACAGCAAAAGGGTCGGAATGCTCATCACCTGATATCGGGCCGCCAGTTCGCTGTTTTCATCCACATTCAGCTTTGCGACCTTCACTTTTTCGTCAAATTCCTCTGCCAACTGATCCACAATCGGTGCGATCATTCGGCAGGGACCACACCAGGATGCCCAGAAATCAACCAATACCGGTACGGTGGACTGCTCCACCTCATCCTTGAAGTTTTTTTCCGTCAGATTCACGATTTTTTCACTTGCCACTACCCTCGTCTCCTTTTTCAGATACTTTAGGCTGATTGCCCATTTTTGAACCTCTCGTGATATTCACCATTTGCGGTGAAAAATGCTGCAATTTTTTAAAATGCGGCTCCATCCCCCGGATCACCAGAAATGATAATCCGGCAAACAACAGACCCAGTATGGAGGCGGTCAGCTCCGCATTCAGGCCGTACCTGGGACCAAGAAGAATGCCTGCCATAACTCCCAGGATCAAGGCAAAAAGAGGAAACACATATGCAATGGCGGAGGCTTTTAAAACCTGACCGGATGCCAGCTCCAACTGCACAAAATCGCCCACTTCGCCATGCAGCCGGTTTGGAATGGTCAGAAACATTTCTCCCGCCTGCTCTCCCAGCTCACAGGCGCCGCATTTTCCGCACATGTCGCTTCTGTGTACCATAATCACTGCATTTCTGTCCTGCAATGCCACGATTTCTCCCCGCTCATCCATTTCTATCCTCTCCATCCCCTTGCAGATTATCCTTCCAGCCAATCAGATCCTTGATGACTTCTCCTCCAAGAATCATACCGGCAACCGATGGAACAAACGAAATACTTCCCGGAACTGCCCTGCGGCGGGTACCGGACCGGCTCTCCCCGGATCCCATGGCCTGCCCTGTATCCTGCTCCGTCAGGGAAGGCTTCAGGGAAAGCGGCGGCTCGGTGGAGTATACCACCTTCAGGTGCCGGATTCCTCTTTTCCTCAGTTCCCTCCGCATGACCTTTGCCAGGGGATCCACCGAGGTTGCATAGACATCGCCGATCTGAAAGCGGGTCGGATCCATTTTATTGCCGGCTCCCATACAGGATACAATGGGGATACCCATTTCCCCGCAGTGGACTACCAGATCGATCTTGGCGGATACCGTATCCACCGCATCAATGACATAATCAACATCGCCCTGTAAAAGCTCCGGCCAGTTCTCCTTCGTAAAGAAAATCGGCTGGGTACGGACCTTTGCTTCGGGATTGATGCTCAGGATCCTCTCCTTCATGACCTCCACCTTGAGCCTGCCGATTGTTCTGCGGGTTGCATGCAGCTGACGGTTGATATTGCTCTCCTCCACCCGGTCGCTGTCTGTCAGTACAAAAGACCCGACTCCTGTTCTTGCCAGAGCCTCCACAGCAAAGGATCCCACACCACCTACGCCGAATATGGCCACTTTGCTCTCTTTCAGTTTCTCCAGTGCCTCCGCTCCAATCAGCATTTCGGATCTGGAAAATGCGTTCGGCATCCGTCCATCCCCTTCACAACCTATTTTATATTTACCCTCTGATTTCCCTTCCAAACAACCATCATTCCGGTTGTCCGTCCGGTTCATTCGGTTCATCCAGCTTGATATGAAGCTCCTTCAGCTGGGCGTCATCCACCCGGGACGGTGCTTCCGTCATAGGATCCGATGCATTCTGCACCTTGGGGAAGGCTATGACATCCCGGATGGAGCCGCAGCCTGCCAGCAGCATGATCATCCGGTCCAGGCCGTAGGCAATGCCACCATGGGGCGGCGTTCCATACTGAAAGGCCTCCAGCAGGAATCCGAAGCGCTCCCATGCCTGTTCCCGGGTAAAGCCCAGAATTTCCAGCATTTTTTCCTGAAGCTCTGTATCGTGGATACGGATGCTGCCGCCGCCCATCTCGACGCCATTCAAAATAATATCATAGGCTTTGGCCCGTACCCGCTCCGGATGCTCCTCCAGGAGGGGAATGTCCTCATCCATGGGACAGGTAAAGGGATGATGCTCCGCCACATAGCGATGTTCTTCCTCACTGTATTCCAGAAGGGGAAACTCCGTGACCCAGAGCAGGTTTTGCACCTGATCATCCAGCAATCCAAGCTTTTCGGCCAGCTCCAGACGAAGGTGCCCCAGGGCGGCAAAAACGACCTCGTCCCTGTCCGCCACGAACAGCAGCAAATCCCCGGCTTCCGCATCCAGCCGCTTCAGCAGGGCGTCCATCTGCTCCTCCGAAAAGAATTTCAGCAAAGAGGACTTGTTCCCTGTTTCCGTCACCTGAATCCAGGAAAGACCTTTTGCGTTATATGCTTTCACGGATTCACTCAGGGCATCCAGCTTTTTTCTGGAAAAGTTGCCGCAGCAGCCTTTGGCGTTGATGGCACGCACACTGCCTCCCTTGCGGACAGCATTGACGAATACCTGAAATCCACAGTCGCTGACCAGATCACTGACATCCTGCAGTTCCATTCCAAAACGGGTATCGGGTTTATCGGAACCGTACCGTTCCATTGCTTCCTTCCAGGTCAGTCTGGGCAGCGGAAGGGACAGCTTCACACCCAGTGCCTTTTGGAACAGGTCCGCCAGCAGCCTTTCGTTCAGGGAGATCACATCATCCACATCCACAAAGGACATTTCGATATCAATCTGCGTAAACTCCGGCTGCCGGTCCGCCCTTAAATCCTCATCCCGGAAGCAGCGGGCAATCTGAAAATATCGGTCAAACCCTGCCAGCATCAACAGCTGCTTGAATAACTGGGGAGACTGGGGCAGAGCATAGAATGCGCCCGGATGAACCCGGCTGGGAACCAGATAGTCCCTGGCCCCTTCCGGAGTGCTTTTCGTCAGCATAGGGGTCTCAATCTCCAGAAAGCCTTCCCTGTCCAGAAAGTCACGAACCCATTTGGCGACTTTATGCCGCAGAATCAGTTTCTTCTGCATTTCAGGGCGTCTTAAGTCCAGGTAACGGTACTTTAGGCGCAGCGTCTCCGATGCATCCAGGCCGTCTTCAATATAAAAGGGAGGCGTCTTCGCAGAAGAGAGGATCCTGCACTCTTCCGCGCTCACTTCCACATCCCCGTTGGGATATTGGGGATTGATGGCCGCCTCTTCCCTCTTTACCACGGTACCGGAAACCGCCACAACATATTCGCTGCGGATCTGCTGCGCTGTATCCAATGTTTCTCCGCTTTTGAATACAATCTGAATAAAACCTGTCCGGTCCCGCAGATAAATAAAAATCAAATGCCCCAGGTCCCGTCTGCGCTGTACCCAACCCATGAGGGTTACTTTTTCACCGATGTGATCCTTGTTTATCTTACCGCACATATGGGTTCTTTTCAACCCATCCGTCCGTTGCTCCTTCATTTTGCTTCCTCCTTATTCCTGCTGCCTTTTTTGCGGATTTTCCCTGCTTTTCTGTTCCGTCTCCC
>DHDO01000093.1:9135-12066 GCA_002399435.1 Firmicutes bacterium UBA4874 | reverse complement strand
GATCAAAAGGGACCTTTTCTTCCGTTCCTGTTTCCATATTCTTCAGGGTCACTTCTTTCGCCTTCAGTTCCTCGTCGCCCAGAGTACCGACATAACGCGCTCCCAGCTTATTGGCATATTTGAACTGGGATTTGAGACTCCGGCCGACATGATCCATGTCCGATGCGATTCCGCTTTGCCGCATCCGGGTAACCAATTCAAAGGCTTTTATCCTTGCGTCCTCCCCAATGGTGGTAAAGAAAATATCGCAGATTCCCGGTTGAGGGATACCAGCCCCCTGACTCTCCAGTACCAGCAGCAGCCGTTCCAAACCGAGCCCGAACCCGATCCCCGGTACCTGCGGGCCTCCGCATTCCTGTACCAGGCCGTCATACCGTCCGCCTCCGCAGACCGTTCCCTGGGCGCCGATGGCATCCGAAACGATTTCAAATACCGTTTTGGTATAATAGTCGAGCCCGCGTACGATCATCGGATCGATTTCATAGTCCAGCCCCGCCGCCTTCAGATAACCCTGCGTCTCTGCAAAATGATCCCGGCATTCCTCACAAAGATAGTCCAGCATATGGGGCACCCCTTCCAGGACCTTGCGGCAGCCCTCGTTCTTGCAGTCCAGGATGCGCAGGGGATTTTTTTCATACCTTTCCCTGCAGTCGTCGCACAATTCATCCAGATGTCCGCCCAGATAGCTTTTCAGCGCTTCCTGATAGGCCGGACGGCATTTCGGACAGCCGATGCTGTTCAGCTTTACCGTCAGATCCCTTACGCCCAGATCCCGGAACAATGTCATCGCCAGGGTAATAATCTCCGCGTCCACAGAAGCCTGCGGCGCTCCGAAAGCCTCCACGCCAAACTGATGAAATTCCCTTAATCTCCCTGCCTGGGGATTCTCGTAGCGATAAGAGGGACTGATATAATACATTTTCACCGGCTGGGGTCCGGCATACAGCTTATGCTCGATATAGGCCCGGGCTGCTCCTGCCGTTCCCTCCGGCTTCAGGCTGATGCTTCTTCCGCTCTTGTCTTCAAAGGTATACATTTCTTTCTGTACAATATCCGTTGTGTCCCCCACTCCCCGCTGAAACAGTTCAGTATGTTCAAATACCGGGGTGCGGATCTCCCGATATCCAAACGATTCGGAAATGCGGCGGATCCTGTCCTCCACATAATGCCATTGATAAGACTCCTGCGGCAGGATGTCCTTTGTACCCTTCGGCGCTTTTACCAACATACTGATTCCTCCTCAAAAATTTATGCGGGCTGGTTTTATCCATTGCCAATTCATTGTCCTTCATCATCCCTGCCGGAAACGGAATTGGGTATAAAAAAATCCCTTCATCCCGAAAAGGGACGAGAGATTACCCCGTGGTGCCACCCTTGTTGGAAATGCCTGCTCCTGCATCTCCCACTTATTGGAAAATAACGCTTTCCTGCGAATCTGCCTGATACCGTCTCAGCAGATCTCCTCCGAAGTGTCCTTCCCCGGCTTCCCACCGGGAATGCTTTCAGCCTCGGCATTCCCTCTCTGCTGCTTTCCCCCGGGTACTTTCTCCGTCATCGGTTTGCATTGGATTTTACTGTATTATAACCGTTCCGTCGCCATATTGTCAAACATTTTTCAAGCTCTACAAGCTTTCGTGTTGTCCATAATGCCATCCTGCCATTTACATCCTGCCGGTTTCATGCTTTTCCGCATAAAACATGGCAGCCTTTCGCTTTCTCTCAATCATTTCCCCAATCCGGCCAATGTAATCCTCCAGATTTTTCACATTGGCCACCCGCTCCAGACGGTCCTCCTCCGGGTGATAGATCTTGCTGGACGCACCGGCGCCAAATGCCCAGATGCTTCGCTTTTCCTCCATGATATCCATATTGTACCGGCATTCCTTTCCGGGGACCGTATAGCCTACATTCTCCAGATGGTCCAGCATATATTTCTGACGGTAAAGATAATAGGGAACCATATTTAGCCGTTCCATCCATTTCCTGCAGACCGCCGACATTTCCTCCGCCAGTCCCCGTCTGGATGGATCGTATTGATGAAAGGACTCCTTCAGGGCAGACGCCCGTTTCACCGCCAGCGTATGCACAGTGATGTTTTCAGGCCCCAGGGCGGCAATCGCCTCCATGGTGTGTTCCATATGCCGGGGCGTTTCGCCGGGCAGCCCCAATATGACATCCATATTGATGCAGTCAAAGCCGGCTTCCCTGGCCTGCTGAAAGGTGCGCACCACATCTTCTGTCGTATGGTTCCGGCCCACCCGATCCAGCGTCTCCTGATTCATGGACTGCGGGTTGATGCTGATCCGGGTGACGCCATATTCCTTCAGCAGCCGAAGCTTCTGCGGATCCAGGCTGTCCGGTCTGCCGGCCTCCACCGTATATTCCAGCAATGGGAACCGGGAGCTGAAACAGGACTCCGTCATGCGGAGCAGACGCTCCAGATCGGCATACGCCAGGACTGTCGGCGTCCCTCCGCCGATGTAGACGGTATCCACGGAGATCCCAAGCCTTTGGAATTCATCCGACAGAACAGACATCTCCCGATGCAGGCAATCCAGATAATCATCTATTCTATCGGAAATTCGGCCAAACAGATCGGATGGAAAGGAACAGTAAAAGCATCGGGAGGAACAAAAGGGAATATGGATATAGACGGAAACGGTGCGGGGCTCCCTGCCCCGGAGAAGGGGCCGCTGTACTTCCGCTGTTTTCATCATCAGATCCACCCTGGACGGATGCAGCCGGTACGTCTCCCGCAGCGTCTGCCGGACTTCCTCCCGGGAACAGCCCTGATCCAGCAATTCATGGACAATTTTCACCGGGCGGATCCCGGTCAGGATCCCCCACCTGGGACATTTGCCGGTAAAGGAGGACAGCAGGTCATAGACAGAGCCTTTCAGGCCATTTTTCATTTCCCGTCTTCTGCGCTTT
>DHDO01000093.1:5363-8943 GCA_002399435.1 Firmicutes bacterium UBA4874 | reverse complement strand
GCGTTTTTCCTCTCGCCCAGCAAAACCGGACCTTTTCGCAGGGAAGCGAGAAAGGAAAAGGATTCCGATCCTTCTGCGGACCAGGTGCTCTCCAGAATCAGGTCCTCTTCGGAGGGTTCCGTTCCGTTTCCCCTGACGGATATGGTTTCCGTGGGAAAAAATTCTTTTGCCAGCTCCACAATCTCATTGCCATAGGATACCTGTGGGGCATCAATCCAGATCATGATTTTTCAGGACCTCCCGCAGCCTGCAGGTAAGGATTGGAGCTGCGCTCCCGGGCCAACGTGCTCTGGGGGCCATGCCCCGGATAGACCAGCACGGAATCGTCCAGATCCGACAGCCTGGACAGGGATTTCAGCAGCAGCTGCAGATTCCCTCCGGGCATGTCCGTTCTGCCGGCGGTTCCCCACATCAGGGTATCACCGGAAAAGAGAACTCCATCCCCTGCATAGAATACGCCGCCCAATGTATGCCCCGGAGCATGGAGAGCCCGAAACCGGAGCCCTGCGATTTCCAGCATGTCCCCATCCTTCACAAGGCGATCCGGTGTCGCCTTGACCCGCAGGTCCCCAATTCCGAACGGACGGGACAGATTCCTTTCCGGATCCTGCAGCAGCCCGGCATCCTCCGAATGAATGACAAGCTTTGCCCCGGTATGCTTTTTCAGGTCGTCCACTGCGCCGATATGGTCAAAATGCCCATGGGTCAGCAGAATGGCTTCCGGCGTCAGCCGGTGCTCCTTCAGATTATGAAGAAGAAGCTCCCAGTCTCCACCGGGATCAATGACCACGCAGTCTCCCTCTTCTTCCTGAAAGACGATATAGCAGTTGGCTTTCAGGGGCCCAACCGGCAGCACCAATACCTTCATCCATTCTCATCCTTTCCCGCTGTTTGTCCTGAAAAATCATCCTAAAATGTTTTCCCGCTGTCCAGCAGCATGGTAACCGGACCGTCGTTTACCAGGGAAACCTCCATATGGGCACGGAACACGCCTTTTTTCACCTGTACCCCCTGCTTTTCACACAGTCTGCAAAATTTCTCATAAAAGGGTTCGGCGATTTCCGGCGCGGCGGCTGCGGAAAAGCCGGGGCGTCTCCCTTTCCTGCAGTCCCCATAGAGTGTGAACTGCGACACCACGAGCAGCTCTCCCCTGATATCCTTTACGGACAGATTCATTTTGCCCTCATCGTCCTCAAACACGCGTAAATTCACCGTTTTGTCCGCCAGATATTCCACATCCTGATCGGTATCCTTCTGCTCCATACCCAAAAGTACCAGATGTCCGGTTCCAATATGTGAAATCTGTCTGCCATTCACCACGACACCGGCACTCTTGACCCGTTGTATCACTGCCCGCAAGATCACCCCTCCTTATGCGTTGACGCGGAATACATCCACGACATCCTGCAGGCGTTTCAGATACTTAATCACCTTATCCAGCTGCTGGGTGTCCTGAATGTCCATATTCATATTGATGACAATAATCTTGTTTCTGGCCGTACGGGCATTGATTGCCGTTACATTCAGCTTGATTTCGGCAACGGCGTTGGTAATGTCCGCCAGTATGGACGGCCTGTCCCTCGCCACAATCTGAATTTCCGTATTGTAGGACGCCTTGTGCTCCCCGACCCAGTTTACCTCAATCATGCGTCTGGGATCCACTGAGCTGTCCGAAAGATTGACACAATCCGCCCGGTGCACCGAAACGCCTCTTCCCCGGGTAATGTATCCGATTACCGGATCGCCGGGCACCGGATTGCAGCACTTTGCAAAACGGATCAATACATTATCGATTCCCTTGACATGAATGCCGTTGTCCGACGGACTTTCTTCCTTTCCAGATCTGGTTTCCTTCACGATATTTTCCGTAAACTGCTCTTTGTTGGCCTTGCGATACTCGTCGGCCAACCGGGTCAGGACATGGTTCACCGAGACCCCTCCATACCCTAAGGCAGCATACAGATCTTCCACAGAGGCAAATCCATACTTTTTCAGAATACTGTCCATCCATTCATCCTGAATCAGGGAAGACAGGGTATACCCCTGGCGTTTGGACTCCCGTTCCAGCGATTCCCGGCCTTTCTCAATATTCTCTTCCCGTCTTTCCTTTTTGAACCATTGACGGATTTTATTTTTTGCCTGACTGGTCCTGACAATCTTCAGCCAGTCCCGGCTGGGTCCGCGGGCGGCATCCCGGGTGGTCAGTATCTCCACGATATCCCCGGTCTTGAGCGGACCGTCCAGGGGAACAATCTTCCCATTGGCCTTCGCTCCGATACAGCGGTTTCCAACCGCACTGTGGATGGCATATGCAAAATCCAGAGGAGTGGCGCCCCTGGGTAAGTCAATCACATCTCCCCTGGGAGTAAATACAAACACTTCGTCCGTAAAAAGATCGATCTTCAGGCTTTCCATAAAATCCTTGGGGTCTTCGGAATCGCTTTGCCATTCCAGAAGCTGTCTCAGCCATGCCAGCTTTTTGTCCATATCATAGGAAGTCTTGCCGCCCTCCTTGTATTTCCAGTGGGCCGCAATTCCATATTCCGCAGTCCGATGCATTTCCCAGGTCCGGATCTGTATCTCAAAGGGTTCCCCCCTTGGCCCGATCACAGTGGTATGAAGGGACTGATACATATTGGGCTTGGGCATGGCAATATAATCCTTGAATCGGCCGGGGATCGGCGTCCACAGGGTATGCACAACCCCCAGGACACCATAGCAGTCCTTTACCGTATTGACCAGGACACGGATCGCCTGCAGATCATAAATCTGTTCAAAATCCTTGTGCTGCATGTACATCTTTTTATAAATGCTGTAAAAATTCTTCGGGCGCCCCTCGATTTCACAGTCAATGTTAAATTCCTTCAGCTTCTTCTGCAGTGTCCCGATGACTTCCCGGATATAGGCCTCCCGCTCCCTTCGCTTGGCAGCCACCTTATCCACCAGGTCATAATAGCCCCTTGGATCAATATACCTCAGTGAAATATCCTCAAGCTCCCACTTGATTTTGAAAATACCGAGGCGGTGTGCCAGCGGGGCGTAAATCTCAAGCGTTTCATATGCTTTTTCCCGCTGCTTTTCCTCATCCACATACTCCAGTGTTCTCAGATTATGGAGCCGGTCCGCCAGCTTGATGATGATCACACGGATATCCTTTGCCATGGCCAGGAACATCTTGCGCAGGCTTTCCGCCTGCTGCTCTTCCTTCGATTTATAGGAAAGCCGGCTCAATTTGGTAACGCCATCCACCATATTGGCCACCTCGTCGCCGAACCTCTCCATCAGTTCCTCCTTGGTAACGCCGGTATCCTCAATGGTATCGTGCAGCAAACCTGCGGAAATGGTATCCACATCCATGCCCAGGTCCATCAGGATGTTTGCAACGGCAAGGGGATGAATGCTGTATGGCTCGCCGGAAGATCTTTTCTGCCCTTCATGGGCTTTGGCGGCAAACTCATAGACTTCCCGGATCTTGTCGACGGCTTCCGGTCCGAATGCTTTTTCAATTTTTGTTAAAAGTTCTTCCAGCATAGCCATCTCCCTTACTGAATCCCTCCATCAAACGAATACGGATTGCCGT
>DHDO01000093.1:3608-5181 GCA_002399435.1 Firmicutes bacterium UBA4874 | reverse complement strand
GAACGATGGAAATGCCTGCTATTTTTCATATTGAATGAGAGAGTACACATCGTATCCCTTCAATGTTTCCCGGCCATTTAAAAAGCTCAGCTCCATGGCAAACAGGATCCCGGCGACCTTTCCGCCCAGTTTCTCCACCAGCCGGACCACTGCAAGGGCCGTGCCTCCTGTCGCCAGCAGATCATCCACAATCACAACCCTTTGACCAGGTAAAATGGCATCCTTATGTATTTCCAAAATATCCGTGCCATATTCCAGACCATATTCATAGCGGACGGTCTCGGCAGGAAGTTTCCCCGGCTTGCGGACGAGAACGAAGCCGGCATGCAGTCCATACGCAACCGGAGCGCCGAGCACAAATCCACGGGCTTCCGGGCCGACAATCAGATCCACGTTCCTGCCCCGGCACCGGTCCACCAAAGCCTCGACGGTTTCATGATACGCTTCCCTGTCCTTCAGCAGAGTTGTAATATCCTTGAAGGAAATGCCCTTTTTCGGAAAGTCCTCTACCACCCTTATCTTTTTCTTAAAATCCATACCGCTTCCTCCTTAAATTCAGACAAATCATTGGAATCCAAAGGCTTTTTAATCCTTTATGCCGTAATCCAACAGCCACTGTCTGTGAAAGACGTACAGCCTGCTCTCCTTCAGTTGTCGGCCGATCGGATCCCGGAAACACCGGATCCGGATCGTTTGGCTTCCGGTTTCCACGGAAATGAAATTCAGTTCCTTGAAAATCTCCAGGGCCAGCTGCATCTGAAAACCGTTGAAGTTCCTTCCCGACCCCTCCCTGAGGGAATGCAGCATCTGTTCGGAATCCGGCCAGCAATCCCTGCCCGGGGTGATTCTCCGCAGCCATTTGTAAATGACGCCCAGATCCCTGCGCGTCAGGGTAAAGGACCTGCGCAGGATCTCCTTCAATGAAACCGCCTCTCCGGCAGCATCCGGCACGATAAGATATCGGATCTTGTCCGGCGAAATCCCCGTCCCAAAACCAATCCCATGAAAATTTCGTTCCACAGCGGGCAGTAAAACAGTATGATAAAATCTTTCCGGACGGAATCGATGTCCGGGAATCAGAATAACGGAATTCCTGCCTGCCCCGTCTGCAGGGTCCGATGAATGATATCGGACCGGAATCCGGTCCAGCATATCTTTCTTCAGCAGACTCTCCAGAATACAAACCGCAGACTCCAGTGTGCTGACAAAAATGCCGGTTCCAATTGCGGAATCATCCAGGAGATCCGTAGCCTGATCCACCGTAAGGATCTCATAATTGTTCGGGCCGGTATCGTCCCGTGCCTGCGGCACATCATATCCATTATACAAAAAATCATTGAAAAAGACATCAAAAAATTTAAAATGGAAAGATGCCAGCAGGTTGTCCAAATCCCGGTGATCCCGGTATATTCTTTTCAGGCTGCATATCTGAAGCTGCGTACTGCTGACTCCCCTCCATTCATTCCTCTTCAGGGAAGTCAGCAGGCTTACCCGGCAGCCTCTCTGCAAATCCCTGCCCGCCTCCGCCATTCCGAATCCCACCGCATCCCAGGAGCGCTGTCCCAGAGCCAGG
>DHDO01000093.1:569-3355 GCA_002399435.1 Firmicutes bacterium UBA4874 | reverse complement strand
CTTCCATCTCATCCAGCAGCCCGGGAGAAATATCCTCCGGGGCAATCTGTCCGTCATAAACATAATGGGGAATCAACGTTTCATCATCCAGAACCTTTTCCGCGTACTCACAGATTCTTCTGCGGAATTCCGGGATATCCCCTGTAAGGATGGAAAGGCCTGCTGCCTGCTCGTGTCCGCCAAACCGGGAAAAAAGATCCCTGCAGGAAGAAAGGGCCCGGTACAGATCAAATCCCGGGACACTTCTGGCAGATCCCACGCCCTGCTCTCCATCCAGGGACAGGACGACAGACGGACGGTGGTACCGTTCGGATATCCTGGAAGCCACAATCCCGATCACACCGGGATGCCATCCCTCCCCGGCCACCACAAGAAAGCGGTCATCCGCCAGATTGACCTGATCCGGAAGAATTTCCTGTACGGACTCCAGAATACGCTGCTCGGTCTCCCTGCGGTCCCGGTTGCACCCGACCAGCTCCTCCGCCACAGGCAGGGCCTGATCCGGCCGGGAAGCGGTCAGCAGCTCATATCCTGCGCGATAAGTGGTCATTCGTCCCGGCGCATTCAGACAAGGTGCGATGGTAAAGGATATTTTTCCGGAGTTCACGGAAGAAGGCTCCATCTCCAGCTCCTGCAGCAAAGCGGCGATTCCGGGGCGGGGCTTTTCCCGAATCTGACAGATCCCCAGTGCGGCAAGCGCCCGGTTCTCTCCCGTCAGCGGAACCACATCCGCCACCGTCCCCAATGCAATCAGATCCAGGAAAGGAACCACAGCTTCCCGTCCCCCCAATGCCTGAACCAATTTGGATGCGACCCCCACTCCTGCCAGCTCCCGGTACGGGTAGGCCTGTCCGGGGATCTTCGGATCGATCACGGCAAAAGCATCCGGCAGGGCGGCTCCCGGCATATGATGATCCGTAACGATGATGTCCATGTCCGGTGAGCCCTCCCGGATCTCCTCCGCAGCGGTAATGCCGCAGTCCACCGTCAGGAGCAGGCCGGTTCCTCCATCCCCTAACCGCCTCAGGGCCTCGCGATGCAGCCCGTAACCTTCTTCCTGCCGGCTGGGAATATACACATCCACATGGGCTCCCAGCGATTTCAGATAAAGGGACAGCATCGAAGAGGAAGTAATCCCGTCGGCATCGTAATCCCCGTAAATCGTAATCTTCTCACCGGATGCGACAGCACTTTGAACCCTTTTCACGGCCCGGTCCATACCCGACAAATCAAAGGGGTCATTCAGCTGATCCAACGCAGGATGAAGATACGCCCTGGCTTCCTTCACGCTGGTTATTCCGCGGTTCACCAGCAACCTGGCGGTGATTTTGCTGATATTCAGTTCCGTCTGCAACAGCATTTTAACGGTTTCGGCATTTTCCAGATCCGGCTGACATACCTGATAAATTGACATGAAAAACTCCCTGCCTGCATCTTTGGACTTCATTCCATAAATGTTGCTATTCTTCCCCTGCTTCCATGGCCTTCACAGCCAAAGCACACTCCAGCCTTTTCCTTTCCATCTCACAGCCCAGTTCATAAGGCTCATCGATGCTTCCGGAAAAATGGCTGGCATTGGCGGAGCATCCACCACTGCAATAAAATTTGGCCCAGCAGGAAGAGCATTTTTCCTTGGTGAACACATTACACTTCCGAAACTCCTGCTGCATGTCCTGACGAAATGAACCATCCAGCACACTTCCCATTTTAAACTTTTCCTCCCCGACAAACTGATGACAGGGATAGATATCCCCTGTGGGGGTCACTGCAATATATTCATTGCCCACTCCGCAGCCTGCGGCTCGTTTGGCCGCACAGGGGCCCTGCTTAAGATCCACCTGAAAATGAAAGAAGTTAAAACCTTTTCCCTTCTTTCGTCTCTCCAGATAGGCTTTCATGAGTCGGTCATAGGATGCAAAGATTTCGGGAAGATCCTCCCGGGAGAGATGATAATCCTCGTCCTCGGAGGCAACCACCGGCTCAATGGAGATCTGCTGAAAGCCCAGATCGGCCAGATGCAGGACATCCTTGTCAAAATCCTTATTGTATTTTGTAAAGGTGCCCCGGACATAGTAGTCGGTTTGATTTCTCAGGTCCGCCAGCCTGATCGCCTTCGGGACGATGGCATCGTAACTTCCCCTGCCGTTGACGGTTTTGCGAAGACGGTCATGAACCTCCCGCCGTCCGTCAATGCTGAGAACCACATTGACAAACTCCCGGTTGATATAGTCTATGGTGTCGTCATCCAGCAACAATCCGTTGGTTGTAACGGTAAACCGGAATTCCTTGTTGTATTGCTTTTCCAACTGCCGGCCATAGGTCACCAGCTTCTTTACCACGTCAAAATTCATCAGGGGCTCCCCGCCGAAGAAGTCCACCTCAAGATTTCTCCGGTGACCGGAATGGGTTACGAGAAACTCCAGGGCCTTTTTCCCCGTCTCAAGATCCAGCATGGCCCGCTGGCCATGGAAATCACCGGTGGAGGCAAAGCAGTACTGACATCGGAGATTGCAGTCATGAGCCGCATGAAGGCACATGGCCTTGATCACCGGTTCCCCCGCCATAACGGGCTGATCCTTCGGATCCCAGGTGGTAAACAGCATCTCTGCATCCATCAATTCCTTTATTTCGGACAGGCCTTCCCGCAGATCCCCGACCGGATACCGATCGCCCAATCCCTTCACAAGTTCTTCCCAGACAAAGTCCGGTCCATAATCCAACATATCCCAGATCATTTTATCAATCACATGAACGGCACCGCTGTTTACATCCAGTACCAGCCGGAT
>DHDO01000093.1:0-322 GCA_002399435.1 Firmicutes bacterium UBA4874 | reverse complement strand
CGGAAACAGGTGCTTCATAAAGAATAGCAGTAGCTGAGCTACTGCTATTCATGCCTTTTATGTAAGAAATAAGATATTACTTCTGGCAGCTCTGGTTTCCAACCGTGCAGGATGTCTTGCATGCGGACTGGCAGGATGTCTTGCACTCTCCACAGCCACCCCGATGCATGGTCTGCTTCAGATTGCCCCTGCAAAGAGTCTTGATATGCTTCATAATGCAACTCCCTTTCCCTAAACAAAATTCAAAATTACAATTTATTATACCATAAAGCCTGTCAAATGAAAAGGGCCGCGCATCTTCCGCTTTTGATTCCTTCGGTCA